>JBFMEU010000022.1:0-37900 GCA_040753155.1 Bacillota bacterium | reverse complement strand
TTGCACCTTTGAGCCGGGCGACAATTTCATAGGGAGCCAGCATCGGTGGCGCGTTCACAAACAGGTGCAGGTGGTCGGGCATGATCTCTAGGGCCAGGATTTCTAGGTTCAGTTTTTGGGCCACCTCGTAGATTAGTTCTTTTAGCCTTGTTTCGACGGGGCCAGCCAGAACCTTGCGGCGGTAGCGTGGACGCCAGATTAAGTGGTAGTTGATTAGAGACACAGAAGTGACTTTGCGCCGAAATTCTTGTTCCATAACCAAATCGTACCATAGCTTTAAAAGAAGGTGCAATACATGTCAAAACAAAAAATGTTGCGCTTTCATCCCACCACTATAAGTGGTGGGCTTTCCCGCGCAGATTTTGTAACATAGGCGAGGAGAGACGCCTCACAAGGCGCGCCACAAACCCCGTGAGCTTATTCTAAAAAGGAGAATTTTCATGAGCGAACAGCTTTTAACCTCCGGGTTATCCGGGGGTTTTGTTATGCGTCATATGCAGTACCGGAGTCCTCTGGGCGGGTTTCGATAGAAAGGAGTGGACCGGCATGCGCCGTTTGATTATTTGCCTTATAGTTCTGGCTATATATGGTCTGGGAGCGCCATCAGCTTATGCCGCCCCTGAAGATATGAGGTGGCTAACCTTACAGAATCTTAAAAACAAGGACGGTGTTGCCATTGGCGATAAGAACGTGTATGGATACTTTTTAGGGTCTGGTGCAAAAAGAGTATTTGTTGAGTGTAATCCGCTAACCGGTCAGCCGGTAGGGAAAGCATATACCGGTACGGAAAAGATCGAAACCTGGACCGAAGACGTGATAGTGGACTATGACCATGTTAAAAAAGAGGACTGGAGCAAGGTAAAGCGAGTCAACCCGGTTCAGATCTCGGTAATGGCCCCCAATATAATCACAAACACAGGATATGATTGGGAGCACTATGAGGGGACAGGTGAATTGAGGCGGCTGGCATCTGGTCCGGTACAATGGCCGGGATCGTCCGGCGCCTATCTGGTGCCTGGTTCAGATCCTGACTACTGGCTTATAGTGGCAAAGGTCACCAATCCCAATCCGTGGCCGGTAAAAGCGTCCATACGCACGGATATTGATCACTGGTACAGCAGCTGGTATAACAAAACTGGTATTAGAGAGGTAATTGAGGCCGGACTGGGGGCCAATGAAACTAGATTTGTGCTGATTAACAGGGGCAAAAAGGCGCCCCTTATAATGAGGGACATAAACAGCCATAGCAGCAGCGGTTATGTATCTACAATTAATGCCTGGTCCGAAGCATATTTTAATACAACCGTTACGGAAAATCTTGATCCCGAACTGCCGGAATATCTCAGGCCCAATAAAGGATTTATAGCATTTGACAACTATATAGGTGGCCCATCGGTACCCAAGGATCTAAGCGGTGGTTTTCACGTAACCCATTTTGTAGAGTGCACAAGAAAACATTACTGGGATGCAGGATTAAACTGGTATTTTCGAGGCTCGGTCACCTGGACCGAGAACGGTTGGAAAGCGAGTCCATACGAAACAGGAACAGTTAATCCAAACCTGGCCAAACAAAAGGTAGAAGAATTCTTTGCCGCCAGAACTATTGAAGAGATACCGTATATAACCAGCGACACCAGTTATAACAACCGAGTATACGGAGACATCTACTTCGATAGACTTATCCCCACCCATAATTCTGCCAACCTATACCCAGGTCCGTTTAGAAATAACTGGGACGTGCCAGGGCCGGCGCTGGTAAGTTATGATACCCCGAACGATCCCGATATGAACGGTGATGCCAGATCGAGAATATTACCGATTAAAGAACCGGTAACAGTCGGGTGGTCATCGGAGTTGCCGGTATTGGTTCGCAGGCCTATGTTCATAGAGTTTCACCGGTTCAGGCCATCAGAATCGGCAAACGTGGGCAGGTTGGAGAAGGAAATCGTACCGGGATATAATGTGTACGCCTCAACGGTAGAGCGCCCTTACTTTAGAGTTGAAAGCATATACAAAGGCTACACGGTAGACAGGAATGGGGACTACGACTGGAAGATATCTATTAACCATAATGTGAAAATCACTGCTCATAATCCTGACGGCAAAGTTGAATATCGGTTCTCGGATGTTTCTTTAGCATTGCCGAATGTATACAACGGGGCAACCAGCTTTAAGGAAGCTTTGGAGAGTCGTATCCAGGCAAGGGTTGATATGACCAAGCCCGATCACAGCAGCCGTCATTACAATCCGGCCTTTGCCAGTATTGACAGTATTACTGTTGGTCCCGGCCAAGTCAAAACCATATCTAACACCGATACGGTTACTGAATTTATTATTTCGAGAAGTGCTACATCTTGGGATTGTGACTCTTTTTGGGACGGAATCCCGGATTGGTGTTTTGTAGGGATTAGTCAGAACACCATACAATCTGTTGCTAACAGTGTATTGCCGAATTACTTTAACTGGAATGGAGAGGCAATGTTTGTTGGTCACTCCACACAACTGCAGCTAATCCCGCTAAACTCAGATGTATTTACTTTTGCCCAGATGATGGGGCAATACCGGGAAAGACGAGGCCATATGGTGCATGTGCCCATGGGGCTTGCATCAGGAACTGGATGGCGGGGAAGCAGATGGTTTACACCCATGTCATATTTCAATCCCTGGGGATCAACAGGCGGCATGAATCTGAGGGCAACTGACGAGGTGTGGGTAGATCTGTGGTCGAAAAGAACCTTGCAAACCACAATAAATCCTGATATATGGACAACGTACAACTCGAAAGTGAGAACGGAGTTTTGGCCCCGTATTTATTATAGTTCAAACTGGATAGTAAATTTGCAGTATTGAAAAACCGTATTATACTTGGTTAGCAGAAAGGGATATCCCTGCCGTCTTGGCCAGAAAGGGGTCCTGGCCAGGCAAGACAGGCAGCGGGGAAATGGAACAGGTGGAAAAGCAGGATGGAGGTGATGTCAACGGTTAGATTTGCGGGCAGCTTGCAAACGGGAAAGCCACACTGGCAGTGACGAGTGTGGTTTTTGTTTTGTTGCTGGTAGTTTTGTAAAGGGGTGAGGATAGTTGGACAAAGCAAATAATGCCATAGAACAGTTTACCCGGACCATACCACCTCCCTGGGCCGTGACTGTCTGGACGGTACCGGCGGACGGTACCAGCCCGTCCGAGTACACTGCAGGTTATTTTTCCTTCCTTGCCGACCGGGTGGCGTTTTCTCCTGGCACGATAGTATTCAGCGGTGAACACGGGATCTTTTATTTCATAGAAGAGGCCGTTGGTCCGGTTGAACGGCTGGCGGACGGGGTGATTCAGTTTGGTTACGTCAATCTTAAGGTAACTCCCGAAGGGTTCACTGAGCCGGTTTATGTCACGATAGCAAGGAGGGAGCCGGCATGAGAGCAGTAATAACACTTTTAATTGCGTTTACCCTGATACTTTCAATAGCGGGATATGCTGTAGCATCGCCGGGAGAGCCAGTGGAACAAACAGTCACGGAAGGTATACAGCCGGTATCCCCGGATGAATTGGCCGGTAAGGTTAGTGGCTTTCTTAATTCCCTTCACAGTGAGGGTAAGCCGTTTGTGGCCACGCTGGCGAAAATCATCATTGCATTTAGCGGATTATTGATGTTGGTAGCGATATTCACGGGCTTTAGAGTATTGGCCAAGGTATTTGCAGCGGTGTTGGCTGCAGGGCTGGGATTGTTCTTATACAATAACGCCGATACAGTAGTGGCTCTATATCTATGGTTTTCTAATCACTTTGCGAGGGGTTGATTTTTGTGATATCCAAAATAAGAAAATATGCTAACACTTTTATTCTGACCAGTGGGTTATGGCTTTTTAATGCTAAGTATGCCTTAGCTCAGGAAATTAGCGAACAGACTGCCGAATCTGTTAGTCAAAAAGTAGTGTCTCTAGTCAGCGAGCTGCTTTTACCTTTTGGCGGGGCCGTAATATTTATTGCTGTTGTAATAGCGGCCTTGAAAATAATATTAACCGCCAATAAACCCAACGATAGAGCTGAGGCCATCTCATCGCTGCCCTACATACTGGGGGGCGGCGTGCTCCTGGGCGGTGCCATGATCGTGGCGGGCTTCATCGTGGGCTTATGGTCGCGGATGCAGTAGGGGTGCAATAATGAGAGCGTGGCCGGTACCTATACAGATCACTGATGAGGAACGCCTGATTGGCGGGAAGTTAACTCTACGGCAATTAGTATATATAGCTGCGGGGCTGGCCCTTGGCGGGGCCAGTTTCGGTTTCACCTTTCTGCCGCTGCTGGCCCGGTTCACTTTGTTTTTTTTAGTGGCCATCGGCGGCTTTGTTTTAGCGTATGCCAGGATATATCACATGAGAGTAGACCAATACCTGTACTTGTACTTTAAATGGCGCAGAAGTCCACGGTTTTTATTTTTGAAGGGAGGGAATTGATTGGCCAAACTGGTGATGTGGATACTGCTGCTGCTATCCGTCCTTGTAGCTGCCAGTATCCCGCTGATTTTAAAGTATCAGCATCGCGGCGGTTCAAGTTCAAGAGCCGACGAAGATGTTCCTGTTAAAAAGCATAGTAAGGCTGATCTTAAAGACATCTGGGAGATACAGGATATAAAGCATGGCGTTATAGTCCTGACGGGCAACCGGTACCGTATGGTTATGCGAGTGGCGGCGGCTGACTTTTTTCTGCTCGGGGAAGGGGAACAAGAGCAGGTTGAGGATGCGCTGAGAGCTGTGCTTATGGGCATATCCTTTCCCGTACAATTCCTGGTTACATCAGAAGCGCTTAACACCCGCAAAGCTGTACAGGACGTGAAGGAGAACTTAAGCGGTTTGGATAACGATGTGCGTAAGTACGCCCAGGAGTATGCTTCGTACCTGGAGGGGCTGACCCTTAACAAGACAGCTGCGGTAAGGAGCGCATACGCGGTATTGTCGTTTGATACTGCCAAAGACATGGACTATGCGCGGTCGGAGCTTCTGGCCAGGGCGACCGGCCTGGCTGACGGACTGCAGATGGCCCGAATGAATTGCGAGATTCTGGACACTCCCGCCCTGGTTGACTTGCTGCACCACTTATTGAACCGCGGTCGCCCGTGGCGTCCTAGTGAGGCAGACTGCACAGGGGTTATGGAGTCATATCATTTCAGTGAGAGGCAGGTGCAGGCAAATCAAGCTGCTTAAGAAACTTAAATTACGTGGCAGGCAGGGGGAGCAAGAGTCTAACGAAAACAATGCGTTGGATAAAAACTCGCTTACGGTGCAAGACATGTTTTGCCCTGACGGTCTGGCCAATCTTTTTGACCGGCTTCGGCTGGGTGCAGACAGGTGGGGCAGGGTATATGTGGTTCATGCCCTGCCCCAGATGCTCCAAATAGGGTGGCTGGACGAGGTTTTTTACCGGGCTGGGGATGTGGATGTCAGTGTGCATCTGGCACCTGCCCCTGACCGGGAAGTAATGAATTCCCTGATTAAGAAAGAAACTCAGGTCCGAACCCAATATACCCTGGACACAAAAAATAATGACATTTCCCGGCTGCCTGAATTGGAGGCAGCTATTTCCAGCTACCGTGCCCTGAGGGAGGCAGTACAGCTAAATGCCGACAGGCTGTACTACGCCGCCATTTTTATTGCCGTGTACGCCGGCACGGCTGAAGAATTACGCAGGCGGTGCGATGGCATCGAGGATGTACTGGCGCGAAAAAATGTACTGGTCCGCTCCCTGGTACTCAGGCAGCTTGAAGGCCTGAAAACAGTACTGCCTGTGGCAAACAATAAGATTCAGGATTTCTGGAAAAACCTCACCACCGGTGCTGCGGCATGCTGCCTGCCGGCCTCAACTGCCGCAGTGGGTCACCCGTCCGGCATACTCCTCGGGTTCAATACCTCCACCAGGGCGCCGATATTTCTGGACCGGTTTGCCGGCGAACATATAGTTTCAAACCAGCACATGTTTATTACCGGGGAGAGCGGGTCGGGCAAATCTGTTACCGAGAGACTTATAGCCTTGCGCGAGTCGGCCATGGGTACAAAGATCGTCTTCGTTGACCCGGAAGGTGAAAATGTCAGAATAGCCACGGCCATGGGCGGACAGGCGCTGCACATCGCTCCCGGGGTATTCTCCGGAATGAATATATTGGATATTGAGCCTGGTATTGAGGAAGACGATTTTGGCAACAGAAAAGAAGTTGTTAGAATCCAGGATAAGGTTGGGGAAGTACAAGCCTTGCTTGCCGCTGTTGTCCGCTACCATACCGGTCAGGGCCTGGGAGCTAGGGAAGTAGCCGTTTTGGAGGAATGCATGCGCGAAGAGTATACCGCGCGCGGAATTACGACCCAAACTGAAAGCCTTTACCAGAACGGGGTAAAGAAGATGATGCCTACCCTTTCTACGCTGCAAGCAAGGATTGCTGAAAAAAATGATATACTGGCCGATGTCCTTAAGCCGCTGCTGAAAGAAGGTAGTCTGGGCATGTTTGACGGGCAAACAACAGTTAAGCTGGCTGATGCTCCTATGGTTACGTTCTCATTAAAAAACATCAGCACGGACCTGGCCAAGTTTTATGCTATGTATGTGGCTCTGGGCTGGATCTGGCAGAAGTTCGCTCAAAAAGGCGGGCGCTCGGTAAGAAAAAGTGTTTTTATAGGTGAGGCCTGGATGTTTATGCGCTTTCCGGATGCTGCAGGATACCTTGAGGTATTAGCCCGGCGCGGCAGAAAGCACGGCTGCGGCCTAGTGCCTTCCACGCAAAGATTTGAGGAGTTTGCTGCAACACAAACAGGCCGGTCGGTTATAGAGTCATGTGCTACCGTATTGACATTAAAACAGGAAGATCATGCGGCTGATGCCGCTGTCAATTATTTCAAACTGGCCGGGGGTTGCCGCGACTTTCTGGTGCAGGCTAGACCTGGCATGGGCATTCTCCGGCTGTCTGGTGCTGTTACGGCAATTCAGGTATCACCAGCGCCCTTTGAGTGGCCACTGGTTGAAACAAAGGTAGTTTAGTAGTTCACTCCGTTCGCAGATTTTGCAAAGAAAGGGGGCGATAGAACTGCGGCGTATAGCAATTGTGCTTCTGGTTGCCGTGCTGTTTTGCGCCGGTCCGGCTTTCGCCGTTGAGGACAACCTTGACGCCCCGCCCGTTCAGGACCAGGGCGGCGCTTTTGAGAGAATCATCGCGGCCATAGTAGAGATACCAATACGAATTACTAAGGCAATAGGTACCGCCATGGGCCTTGAGCCACTGGACAAGCTTATATTCCTGGAGGGACTGACGGAGGACGAAAAAAGAATCGCACCATGGTCACAAACAGAGCTCAAGTTTATTCAGTTGTGGTACCTGGCTCTATCCGGCATCGTAATGCCGTTTTTTCTTGTGGTCATCGGAGTAACCGGCCTAAAGCTAGTTTCCTCCGGTGTCAACCCGGGTATGAGAGCCGAGGCCATATCAAGCATCTGGCGCTGGTTAGGGGCGCTGGCAATAATCATACTGGCCCCCATGCTTGTACAATCACTGCTGTGGGCTACGGCAATATTTTTGGAAGGCATTAAATTCGGTTTTAACCAGGTGATAGGCGCCGCAGGCGTCGGTAGATCTATCAACGACTGGGGCGGGGTTGGGTTTGCCGATATCAACATTGCAACAGGGTCGGTGCTTGGCACGGCCATTGTCAAGGTCATGTTCCTATTCATATATATTTACTTCAACATACTGTACTTAATCCGCAAGCTGGTTGTAAGCGTCATGCTCTGCTTTACGCCTGTCATGGCGCTTTTATGGGCTCTGAACAAAAATGTCAATGCTGCTGGCATCTGGCTTGGCGAGATCGCGTCAAATGCCTTCATGCCCGTGGCCCACGCCCTGGTGTTGTGCTTGATCCTTGGTTTTTGCGATGTAAGTAATATTAGTGACGGGACCTGGTTCATCATTCTGGTCTTCATGTACGCTTTAATACCCCTTTCCGAGGTCTTGCGCAACTCTCTCCAGGGTTTAATTACTAGGATGTCCGGCATGAACGAAGAAGGGTCGGCCAGAGGCGTCATGCTGGCGGCGACCGGCCTGGGCAGCCTGGTTTCTTTAAGCCGGGTGGGTAAGGCTACTTTTGGTGGCCAGGGTTTTAATTCAGGTAATGTGAACTTTACCGGGGGGCCCGGAAGAGGTCTTGAACCGATGGCGGTACGTAATCCCTCACCAGGCGGCCAGCCGAACGCTGCAGCGCCCGGAGGTGCGGCCACTGAGTTTTATGCAGGGCCTGCAGCGCCCTCCAGGCAGATTGGCTTTGGCTCACCGCCTTCCGGTCAGCCGAAAACAAGCTGGTCGGAAGGGCCTTCCGGGGGAACGGCTCCAGCATTTTCAGCAGGGCCGTCCGCAGCCAGGCAGATTAGTTTTAGCTCATCCCGCGCTACCATGTCGGGATTTGGTGGTCAGCCTGCTTCCGGCCCATCCCGCTGGCCCGGCTACGCCCTGCGGGCGGCTTCTCTTACTGGCGCCGCTATGGGGGGCATGATGGGCACAGTGGCCGGGGCGATACCCGGCGGCAGGCAGGTGGCCCAGACCGTTGGCGGTGTTACCGCAGGAGGGCTGCGGGCTGTCACCATGGCGGGGAGCCTGGTGGGCCAGGCGATACACCGGCGTACTACAGGTCAGAGTACGGATTTTGGCCAGGCGGTTAAGGATGTCACCGGGGTGCACGAAGAAGGACCACGGGGTATGGCACGGGCTGTCGGGCGAATAGGTTACGCCGGTTTGCAAGCTGCCAGGGACGAAGAGGCAGGGCTTAAGCAGGCGGAGTTATACCAGACCCCGCAAGCGGAACACAGTCTGCGGCCACAAAGGCGGCCCATAGGCTTTAATCCCAGGAGGGGGCTGGTTTAATGGTAGTTAAACAGGCAGCCAAACAATACATCAAAAAAGCGGCAATAGCCGCCGGCAAAAAAATGCTGGCGGCTATTGCTGGCTTCCTATCCCCCGTTCTATGGCCTTTAGTGGCCGTATTTGTGCTTGCGGCGGTGTTTTTCGCGGCGGTATATGGAAGCATGCCGCTGGAAACACACCTAACCGGCGTGGAGGCCTCGGAACAGGACAAGGAAATACATTCTAAAACAGATCTGGCCGTCCAGAAGTGGAATGTTGCTGATTATTACATTGCCCCCGGGGAATCTCCTGAGAATTCGTCCTGGTACGAAATCATGGAGCAAGAGAAGGAAGAAAGGAATACAAAACCGTGGTTGCCGGAGGAAGAGAAGCTTTTAGACAGAGTACAGGACCTATTTGACAAAAACACCGGCAAGGCAAGATATATGGACAACAATGGCCGGGACGCTGAACTGGCCAACGGGTGGGGAGATATTTATTCCACGCTGTTTTACACTATCCTGCAGACTGGTGAATTCGATTTTCCGCGGGATGAAATAGAAAAGGTAGCCGAGGACCTGCATCCCTATTTTTTCGTTAAAAAGTCCAGTGTAACCGAGAGATATCCAACTGAAGACGGGATGGAAACCTATACTTATACTATCTATCTATTGGTGGAAGCCAAAACAATTAGAGGGTGGTACCAATACAAGTATGAATGGCACACCGACCACTATGAGAATGGCGGCAGCCGTACTTACGAGAGGCTTTTAGATGTTGTCACCCTTGAAAGGTGGGAGTGGATAGAAAATTATCTAATCGAGCTATATGAACTGGAGCCTCAAGAAAAAACCATCACCAGAATGATGGTTTTAAACGCTGCTGAGGGGTTCTCGGAAAAGAAAGAATGGCTGGACTGGCTCATTCAATCATTTGATGGGGGAACCTGGGCATCCGGCGCCATGGTACCAACGGAATTGAGACAACTTTTTCAGGAGGCCGAAGCAATTTACGGCATACCCTGGTGGTTTCTGGCTGCTGTGGCTTATGTTGAATCATCATTTGACCCCCGGGCGGAAAACCAGAGCAGCGGCTGTTACGGCCTGATGCAGGTCAGTCCGGCCAACTGGCGGGCATATGCCCCACAACTAGGATTTGACGTGAATAGGGACAGGGATGACCCCAGGGCGCAAGTTATGGTGGGAGCTTTTCTCCTGTATGAGCAGGGTTTGAAGCAAGTTAACTGGGAAGCCAGCGACTGGAAAGAGCAGACACTGGGGACCCTGGCTTTTTACGGTGGCTTTCGGTCCATTAAAGAGGGTGTCCCGGTACTGGATGAAATCGCCATGGAGCGGGCAAGGAGCCAGTATGCCTCAAAGATATGGGCGCTGGCAGAAAAGTTCAGGGATGTTAAGGCGGTTTGGCCGGTACCCGGCAGGGGGCGGGGAGATATTACATCGCCCTTTGGCTGGAGAATTCATCCCATACTAAAAACCCTGAGACATCACAATGGCATTGACATTGATGCGCTGTTAAACGAACCAGTAGTTTCAGTTTCCAGCGGTGTTGTTTCAAGTGTGGGTTATCAGCCGGATGGCGCGGGGAATTACGTTTACATCCGGGACGGCATGTATGAGTACGCCTATTTTCACCTGAATTCATACGATGTAACCCAGGGACAGACTACACAAGTGGGACAGGAAATAGGTAAGGCCGGCGCCACAGGTCTTTCCACGGGGGTTCATTTGCACTTTGGAGTGCGGCCAATTGGAGGTGAGTGGATAGATCCCTTGAATGTGCTGCCCTGACCACCAGGAGGGACATTTAATGTGCGAGAAGGTATTGATCTTGGTCATTTCACTGTTGAATGTTGCGTCAGTGCTTTTATATCTAATTCAAAGGAGCCGGCAGAACTGGTCAACATTACAGGTATTGGGCAGGGCTGCCGTGTTCTATTCCTTATCAGTCCTGTTTTTCTATTTATTGCTTTTTTGGCAGGTATAAGAATATAACTGATGAATTCTCAAGGAAAAACGGGAGTGAAAATTTTGTTTTTGATGCTGGGCCTGTCCTTCCTTGAGATAGTTTTGGGGGTTTTATGCCTAATGCTGACATGGAAATGGGGAAAGAGAAAATACGAAAGATTAATAGAAGTTGAGGGAGCTATACGTAAACTAAAGTACCCTGAGTATGGCGAAATGCTTTTGAAAAAATACAGGGTAGATTTTAAATTAAAACCGGGCTTAGGAAACATTGGAGGTATTTGTGATTTCGCTAAAAAAGAAATACGTTTAACACATAAGCCTGGGGTTATGAGCTTCGACGCTTTTTGGGAGGTGGCCCATGAGGTTGGGCATGCGGTCAATGGCCAGTTTATCTTTGCTAAAAACAAAGTGTTGCTGTCTTTTATTTGCCTAACAATCATTATTAGTTTTGTGACTGGGTTAAAGAGTAACTCTTTGTGGATACCTATTCTGTGGTTGCCGATTATTTTGCTGGTATGTATCTGCCGCTGGCGAGATGAGGTACGGGCATCTGAATTTGCAGCGGCAGAGTTAACAAAGGAGATAGGTCCCTATTTACCTGCAACAAGATTGGCACTGGACAGAATATACTTGGCCATGGAAAGCGCTTCAATAGCATTATTGCTAATGGGTGGGTTAATGTTCTTTTACTACGCAACATTAAATTATGCTGCTCTAATGGGGGTATGAAAAATGTCAGTATCTGTGACACGTATAACCTTAAACATGTGGGACTTAACCGCGCTTACCAGCTTGTTGGCTAATGCTGTTGTAACCATTTATGTTTGGAGGTTCATATAGCAGGCAAGTTCATGAGTGTGACACTGCCTCCCGTTGGTCGGCGGTTTAGTTTTCAGGAAGCAGGTGTGTATAATGCAGTACGAAAAGCCAATCCTTGGTTGTGATCTTTGCAATACCATTGCCGACATCAACACTCGGCTCTTTGCTATTACCGGCATGCGGGATATTGCCAATTACCCTCTCCCGCTGCCCCATGGTTTCTTTGCCACAAATTCAGATATCTTTTGGGCGGCAAAACCGTTTAGGGGTGCACCGGAAATACTTCGGCACCTAGTCAACCAAGGGGCAGAGATACACTACATCACCGCCCGGCCCGAATGGGCCAGGGAGATAACTACAAAATGGCTGTCCAGGCACGGTTTTCCTGGGGGCGAAATCCATATGGCTCAACCCAAAAAAGACGTGATCAAAAGGTACAATATCGAGCTCATGATAGAGGACCATCCGGGCGAGATATTGGCCATTAAAGATTTGTGCCATGTATTAGTCCGAGCGCAGCCATACAATGTAGGGCACCCAAATCGGTTCACTCATTGGGGGCAAGTTGTTAATCTAATTCATCGTAACAGGGGGAAATAATTTGTTGACAATGCAAAATTTATACCACAACTCCAGCTGGTGGACAGCAGCTGGTAGTATGCGAAAATGGAGCGAGTGCCTTTTCCGGCACTCGTTGGCGGTGGCGGACCTGGCGTTGCAGATCGGCCTGCAAATGGGCGTGTCACACAGCGAAAGGGAAGTGCTGCAAGCAGGAGGTTTTCTGCACGACCTGGGAAAGGCCTCCTGGCCGCAGTCCCTCGTGGACAGGTGCCCGCTGGCCGAGACCGACTGGCAGATCATAAAGACGCACCCTTTAGTCGGCGCAGAATTGGCCAGAGAAATGGGATGCTCAAAGGATGAAATTGTGCTCCGTGTCATCCGGGAGCATCACGAACATGGCGACAAAGCATACCCCGCAGGATACAAAGACCTGCATCCGCTCAGCCGGATAGTCATTGTGGCTGAGTTATATACCGCAATGACAGAACATAGACCGTACCGACCGCAACCCCTCAGCTGCAAGGACGCACTTCATATTTTGAGTCAAAACGGTCACAACCAGATAATAGTGAAAGCTTTGGAGCAAGTGATTAAGGAAATGTGGAATGATTCACCTCATCCGCTAGCGAAGGTTTGTGAAATTTGAGGGGGGTTAGTATGCGAATTGGTATAACAGGAACACATGGGGCGGGAAAGACAACACTTGCAAGAAAATTATCGCGGCGCCTGGGCCTGCCGCTGATCCCGGAGCAAGCCAGGATAGTGGCCGAGTTAATGGGAATTACCAACGCCGATATGCTTTACTATGATAAAGAATTGGCGCGGGAATTCCAGACATTGGTTCTCTTGTCGCAGCTAAATACTGAAAAAGCATACGGACGATTCGTGTCCGACAGGACAACGCTAGACTGCCTGGCTTATTGGAAGTTGTACGGTATTGAAGACAGCGACTCATTGAGCAAGATGTACAAAGAAACATGCCTAACACAGAAATACGATCTTCTCGTATATGTGCCTGCCGGGGTTAATCTGAAAGACGACGGTTTCAGGGACAAGGACCCGGCGAATGCCTCTGCTGTCGATAAGATCATTCGGGAATTGCTGCAAGAAACAGATATTCCGGTTGTCATGACACTGGGGACGGTCGAAGAGAGGATGGCAGCTGTTACCAATGCCCTAGGTTATTTCATTGCTATTAGATATACGTTCAAGAAAACCGGTATTGGTGCGGTAGACAATTTGGGTGCGCAATTGCAAAAAGTGATCAGGGGAACTAGGCAGGGGAGCATTGCCACTCGATACCGGTATATTGATGCTTCTGAAAGGTTTATTCGCTTTGTGGCTGAAAGGTTTAAGCTAAAGAAGCTGCAAAACATTCAGGAGAAGCATTTGCAGGCTTTTGCGGAGGATATGAAGCAGCGTGGATTATCGGATAAGTACATTAAAACGGATTTATCGGCTGTCCGGTATTTGCACCGGCAGGTGCCGATGGCCAGGTATGAACTGCTGGATGGAAGGATGGCCAATAAGAAATATGGACTGGGCAGCACTCCGGACGGGCGGGGAGAACGGGCCTGGACGGAGCGTGAGCTGGAGGATGTCAACAACCCCCACTTAACCCCTAACGGGTTTTGAAGTGGGGGCTTGCACTGGCGGGTGCAAGGGTAACAGGTTGACTAGAGTTGGCCATGGAGAAGGATAAGCCTAATATTGCTCTGGCGCTGGAAGCGGCCAGGGCCACGGGGATGCGGCTGGATGAGTTCTCCAGTTTGCGGCGGGCTGAGGTAGAGGCTGCGCTGCGGACTGGAGTTTTGCATTTAACTCATCCGCCGGGAAAAGGGTAAAACCGTGCTTTTGGCACTGGAAAAAAGGAGAGTGTTAGATTATGCAAACCAATAATTCAATTCAACTTATTCATGCGGCACATCAGGAGATAAGTCAGGACGTATTAGCTGTAGATGTAGGCTATGGATACACAAAAGCAATATCGACCTCCGGAAGAAGAGTTATTTTCCCTTCTGTAATAGCCCCGGCTTGGGACTTGCCGTTAAGCAATATGGTCAAAGAAAAAGTAGGCTATAACGTAAGTATAAGACGCAGCCATAATGATCAGGAAGAAGTCTGGTTTGTTGGTGATTTGGCTCTCAGAGAAGGACAAGAAGTTCAATATACTCTTGATAGGGTAAAACACGCCCACCCATCACATGACGTGTTGTTACTTACCGCAGCAGCCCTTACAACAATCCCAACCAGGGTTAATACACCAGATGGTATAACAGGCCCCACATTGGTTGTAGGGTTGCCAGTGGATTGTTATAGAGATACTGAACACCGTAATAGTTTGAGAAAACACCTGGAAAACTTAAAAGCTACGGTATCTGTGGATGGCAGCGAACCGGCAAGGGTAAATTTTCGGCCAGGTAATGTTATGGTTTACCCCCAGGGAGCTGGCGCCTTACTTACAGCCGATAATCTTCCGGAAGAGGGTATAGTAGCACTTATAGATGTGGGCTACAAAACAACGGATTGCGTAGCTGTTGAGTTAGGAGGAGGCAATCAAAAACTTATGCAGGCTATGTGCACCAGCTGCAATAAAGGAATAATAGCTCTTTTGGAAGCAGTTACAGAAGAATTTCACGAACACACAAAAGCGCAACTTCCGCTTAGATATGCTATTGATGCTTTGCGAACAAGTAGAGTATGGTACCGTGGAGAAAAAGTTGACCTGAGCGGCACAATCAGCAAGGCCCGCCGGGAAGTGTCGAGAGCTATCGCAGATCAGGTGCTGGCAAAATGGGGGGAGCGGGCTGATTTTGTTAGGGGTGTATACTTGTCAGGCGGTGGGGCGCTGGAGTTGACAGAGTTGCCGCAGATGTTTCCAGCCACCAAAATATTGGATGATGCCCAGTGGAGCAATGCTATAGGTTTTCTGGAAGTTGGTAAAACGAAACGGTAATACCACTAAAACACAGCAATACCAAGGCGTGAAGCGTCAAAAAAACGAAAAAGGTAACACCGTATATTATCAAATAATTTAGTGGTATACCCCAAACCCTAAATAACATTAATTAGCGTAGGAATAACAAGGAGTATAGCGGTCATACCGGTTTAATTTATTCGGTATGACCGAAAGGGGTTATAAAGAGCCATGAGCCCAAGAGCCCGTAAGGCAGAAAGCAGTCATACCGAATTGGCGGTACTAAGCATTAAACTGCCTGCTAATCACCCTATCTTTCAATATCCACCTGGTAAGAGAAGTATTATGGCCAGGGAGTGGATGGAAAGGGGAAGAGAGCTTTCCGAGTTTACGAATGAGATTAGGAGAGAATTGCAGCAGTTGAAAGACATTATATGTAAAGGCGCAGAAACAACCCCTAAGCAACAAAATGAAAAACCCAGTATCAAACCCGATTTATTTTTAGATATATAATACCCTTGACGTTCTCCCCATGGTTAAAGCAATGTGCTATATGGTTGATCTCCCATTTTCTAAAACAGAAAATGCATTTTCTCCGGGGAAAGATCCATTTTCTAAAATAGAAAATGGATCTTTTAAAACAGAAAATCAAACATCACCCGTGGGTTGTCAGAAGTTGGTAAAACGAAACGGTAATACCACTAAAACACAGCAATACCAAGGCGTGAAGCGTCGAAAAAACGAAAAAGGTAACACCGTACATTATTAAATAATTTAGCAGTATACCCCAAACCCTAAATAACATTAATTAGCGTAAGAATAACAAGGAGTATAGCGGTCATACCGGTTTAATTTATTCGGTATGACCGAAAGGGGTTATAAAGAGCCATGAGCCCAAGAGCCCGTAAGGCAGAAAGCAGTCATACCGAATTGAAGTTGCTAAAGAGAAATAACGGAGAGGCAGGTGAAAAGCCTGGTTTCATGGCAGTTCCACTGGAAAGTAGACAACGGTGGAGAACCCACCCGGAACACAGGCAAAAGCCTGTGGCTGAGCAGCTGAATCCTGTGAAACTGCCACTCGTTAGTCGGACGAGCAAAGACCTACTGATAGATTCTGATAGGTCTTAGAAACCAGGGATATCATGCCTGATATTGTCAAGGGCAGAACCCGTGGAGGCTACTTAACGATTGAAAACTATATCTTGGACGGACTCCTTGAATACGGCAGCATAGATCTGGCGGGATTTTATAGCGCATTAAAAAGGTTTATCGACAGGCGAGTGGAACAACCTGGGAACTTGATGAAATGGACCGTTAATGCTTTTTGCAAAAAATTTAAAATCGGGCATGACCGTTTTTACAAAATGGCAGATATGCTCTGGTGCCTGGGCCTTTTGGATGTGGAGAAACAATATACGCAGACTCAGAGAAAAAATACCAGTTGGAGCAATAAATATATTCTCCATGACTTCCCGCCTTATGAAGGTTCACTGAGACAATATCGTAGCGGGTCCTTTAGGTCAAAAAAAGCAACCGACAAAGATGAAAACCACATAGAAACCGGTGAAGATATTGATCCAACCTGGTTGTATTCAGGAATTCCGGATTCAGGAATTCCTGAATCCGGAATTCCTGAATCCGGAAGCATTAATAAACAACTAATAGAAAAAATAACTAATATAAAAAAACAAGATCCATCCATCAATCAATCCTCTAGAGAGATACATGTATCTAGGGCAAGGACAGATGGATGGATGGACGAAATAACTAACCTTGATAACAAGGACTCGGTACTTGCATACCTGCGGGAGAATACCGGTGCTACGGATGAACAAATACGCCTGGCAATAACAAGAACCATGGAATTAAAGGCTGCGGGCAAGGTAAAAAGTAATTTGCTTGGTCTATTGCTGAAAGTTTTGGAAACAGTGAGGACGGAAGACGTGCTAAAGCAACTGGCAGATGATAAAGCAGGTGATGAATCCGAAAAGTTCAGGAGAGAAAAGAAAGAATTCATCAAGTCACTGTATTTGTGTTAATCCCTATACTGGCCAAGGAAAGGAGAGCGCCTGTGAATTGTGATTCGTGCATCAAAGCGGTTACGGTTGCAAATGAAAAAGGTGCCGGGTGTACGGTTGTAGGATGCATTGCATTAAAAAGCAACCAGTATCCTTTCCGCCGATACGGGCGCTGCTGGGCGTACAGCGACGATCCCGACTGGCGTGACAGTTACCAGAGTGCCCTGGATAATTACCGGCAATGGAAAGAGAGAACCTGATGCTCTGGCGTACTGGCGTACTTGAGTGAGGGGGGTGATTAATACGTCACAACAAGAAAGTCCTCAAAAAACCTTGGTAATCCTTGACCCAATACTAAAAAAAGGGTTTACATCAATGCCAAACAAAATACTTTTCGCGCATGATCTTTCTATGCAAGCTAAATGCTTATACGCAATATTACTGGCTTTTGCCTGGCAAGAAGAAGAATGCTTTCCCGGGCAGGATAGGCTGGCTAAAGCAGCCGGGTGCACGGATCGCACAATCAGAAAATATCTTGACGAACTCAAACAATATGGATTGATATCCTGGCTCCAACGAGGCTTAAACCAGACAAACATATATTATATTCACGATCTATCACAAATTGAACGCCTGCATCCCTTGGGGAACAAGGACCGGAAAGCTCTTTCCGGTCCGGATCGGAAAGCTCTTTCCGGTCAAGACCGGAAAGAGCTTTCCGACAAAGAATACTCAGTTAACAATAGTTGTATTACCCTTACGGGTAATACAACGGAGCATAGCTCCGCAGCGGTGGACAATCAGGAAACAAAATTCCCATCCAGTAAAGACCTGATTATTGAATTAACAAACGAATATCGTAAAACCGGTGTGGCGTTGCAAAAGGGCGATTTTTCGTTTATCGGTGGTCTGTACAGGCGTTTTGGTTATGATACTGTGCTGGAAGCTATCAATGAGCTCGGCATTGCCCTGGCTGTAGAAGATATTAATAAACCATTACTGTACCTGAAGGCTATTGTGGAAGGCAATAGCCCCCGCAAGGCAAGGAACAGCAGCAATAAGGATGGCAACCCGGATAGGGAAAGAAAGAAAGAATTCATCAGGTCCCTGTATATGTGCTAATCCCTATGCTGGCCAAGGAAAGGAGAGCGCCTATGAAAAGTGTTATTCTTACGGAAAAACCATCGGTAGCCCGGGACCTGGCCGGGGTGCTGGGGCAGTTCAGAAAGGGTGACGGGTACCTGGAAAACAACCGGTACATAATCACCTGGGCCATAGGCCACCTGGTAAGCCTGGCCAATCCGGAAGATTATGATCCGGTCTTGAAAAAATGGGATTTAAGCACTCTCCCAATACTTCCGGATCACTTCAAGCTCAAACCCAGCCAAAAGACCCTGAAGCAATTCAAAGTAGTTAAAGAGCTGTTTAAACTCCCGGATATTACAGAACTAATCAATGCCTGTGACGCAGGCCGGGAAGGGGAACTTATATTCCGCTATATTTATCACCTCTCCGGTTGCAAAAAACCGTTCATGCGGCTCTGGTTGTCGGAAACCACTGCGGCAGCGGTCAAGAAGGCTTTTTCCTCCCTGCGCCCCGGTCATGAGTTAGACAACCTGGCCGCAGCTGCCCAGGCCAGAAGTCAGGCGGACTGGCTCATCGGCATTAACGCCACCAGGGCCTTCACTGTGAAGCATAATAACCTGTTATCCGTGGGACGTGTGCAAACACCTACCCTGGTACTGATCGTTAACAGGGAAAGGGAAATCAGCAATTTTACCCCCACAGCGTACTGGGAACTCCATGCAGAGTTTACCGGAACGGGTGAACGGTCCTACGTAGGCAAGTGGTTTCGCGGGAAACTTGCCAGGTTTGACAAACCCGAAGATGCCGCTGCGGTTCAAAACAAGGTGGCAGGTCAACCGGGCAAGATACTCCAGGTCGAGGAAAAAGAGATAACCGAGCAACCGCCTCTGCTGTTCAACCTCAATGATCTGCAAAAAGAGGCCAACAGGAAATTCGGTCTGCCGGCAGCGACAACCCTGGCAGTGGCCCAGACCCTGTACGAATCTAAAAAACTGCTCACCTATCCCCGCACCGACAGCAGGCACCTGACAAAGGAACTGGCCGGAACTATTCCAGCCAGGCTGGCGGCACTCTCGGGTGTGCATGATTATGCTCAATTCGTTACCGTAGCGCGGAGAGCAGGCACTTTGGGTAAAAGATACGTGGATGACGGTAGGGTGAGTGACCACACTGCCCTGATCCCAACGGACTTAAAACCTGATCTGGACAGATTGAGTACCGACGAACGCAGGATATATGACTTGGTGGTTCGTCGTTTTCTAACGGCATTCTTTCCAGCCGCCAGGTACAGGCAGACCCGGGTAATTACTGAGGCAGCAGGGGAGACCTTTGCAACGACTGGCAAGGTGCAGCTGGAAAATGGGTGGAAAGCTATATATAACCCGGTGGATGATAACAAGGATAACGGCGATGATGAACAGAATCTCCCGACACTTGTTCAGGGTGAAACAGTCCAAACCACCAAAACAGAGGTCCTGGAGAAAGAAACAAAGCCGCCAAAGAGGTATACCGAGGCTAGCTTGCTGGCCGTCATGGAGGGCGCCGGTCGCCTGCTGGATGATCAGGAACTGAAGGACGCCATGAAGGGTCACGGCCTGGGGACACCGGCCACCCGGGCAGCGATAATTGAGCGACTGCTTCAGGTGGGCTATATTGAGCGCAAACAAAAAACCCTCGTACCTACTACCAAGGGAGAGAGCCTGATTGACCTGGTGCCGGATATAATTAAAAGTCCGGAAATGACCGGACAGTGGGAGCAAACCCTGGCCGACATAGAAGCCGGTACTGCAAGAGCAGATGAGTTCATGGCCGGTATTATCAAACTCACCCGGCAGATTGTTGAGTTGGCCAGGAGTCAACAATCCAGCAACCAGGTCGTAACTACCCGCGAAGCCCTTGGTAAATGCCCGCTATGCGGTCGTGACATAGTAGAATACCCCAAAAGCTATAGCTGTAGCGGTTACAGGGAAGGTTGTAAAATGACAATCTGGAAGAAGATTGCAGGGAAGAAGATAACAGCCAAACAAGCCCAAACCCTATTACTAAAAGGAAAAACAGCTGTACTTAAAGGTTTTAAATCAAATGCCGGAAAAGAGTTTCAGGCAGCCCTGGCCCTTGGACAAGATGGTAAAGTTAACTTTGAATTCACGAGGAGGTAGCATACATGGCTGTTATGGAGTTTATCATGCGATTTAAAAAAATGACTGATACCAAAGTATGTTTTAAAGAAAATATGGATCGTATCGGTAATATATATCTGCCTTTTCAACTATTGGATATAATAAACATCGAGGATGAAATAATAGTGCAGCTGGCGCCGGACAAAAGCTTTTTTGCCCCGGGCGGATACACTGCACAATTTGTTCGGGAAAAAGAAACAGAGAAAAAAGTGCGCTTTGCAGAAAACCTTGGGGAAAAAGGTGAGTTGGGAATTATTTATATCAGGAAGTGCGTCCTGGAAAGCATGGGCATCCGTGATGAAATAGCTGTTCGAGTTGTGCCGTCCGGCAAAACCGGAGGTGCTGCATTTGCCCGGTAAAAAAACTGAACCGCCTTTTAGTATTAATACTATAAGTCGATCGTTGCAAGAATGGATTAAAGAGCACAAAAAAGCTGCGCTGATGCTGGGAAGTACACCGGTCACCGTGCCGCTTTTTTATTTTGCCGACGTTTGGGTGCTGGGCACCGCTGCGGCAGCTGTTTATGACCTTCAGGCATGGTGGAGCGGAGTGAAAATCTTTTCCACACCGGAGCAAAGGACGGCAGCTGCTGAATACGTCGCCTTGTGGCCCTGGTATCTATCCCACCCATTTCAGGTTGGTTGGGCCTGGCTGACACAGCCAAGCGAAACACTAACCTATCCCGGTATAAAGAGCATATGGCTGTGGCTAAACTTGATATTTATTGCGGGCTTAATAGCTGGTTGTTGGCGCTGGCGCACAAGACGGCAAATCAACAGTTCATCCCGTATACACGGCTTAAAGATAGTGGACAACCCGGCCTACGGCACCTCTCGGTGGGCTGAATTGCGAGATATAAAGCAATATTGTGAATTTGGTCCGCCTGTCCCCCGGGAGAAAAACCCCCATAACCGGATTAGGTTCCCCGGGGGTAACCTAATCGGCGAACTGGATGGGAAAATTATCCGGGTGAACTTTGAAAAAGCGCCCGACAACACTCCTAAAACAGCGCCGCACATGATTGTTTTCGGCGGCACAGGCTCCGGTAAATCGTTTAGTATCGTAATCGGCAATATCATATCCGCCGTGGCTGAGGGACAAAGCATAGTGGTGATCGATCCCAAGGGCGAGCTGTACGAGGCCACCGGCAACTGGCTTAAAGAGCAGGGTTATAAAAATGTTTGGGTGTTGAACTTCATGACCCCGCAACACAGTCACGGGTGGAACCCGGTAATTGAGTGCCGGGATGACGCGGAAATCTCAGAAATGATCGACACACTGTCCAAGAATGCGGCCAGCGGCAGCGACTCCTACTTCATGCTCAAAGCAATGGAACTCATGGAAGCCATGATAGGGTTGTTAAAAGGCGACTTCCCTGTTCGTCAACAGCATATGCGATCCATTATGACCCTGGCGGCCTGGCCGGAAGAAAAGTTGGACGAACGCTTCCGGGCAGCCTACAAGGTCGGTAAAATCAGCCCTACCATCTACGAACGCTGGCGGGGCGTGGTCAAGAAAAACTATGAGTATGCCGTTTCCAACCTGACTGCGGTCCTTAAAAACCTTACTACGGAACCGTTGGCGGCGCTGATGAGCCGGCAGGAGATAGATTTAAGCGCCATTGGGCGTGAAAAATCGGCGTTGTTTTTAATAATACCGACCGGCGGCGAAGGGGTGTATTTGAAACCCATACTGAGCATCTTCTATAAGTTCCTGTTCAAGCGCCTTGACAAGCTGGCATTCACCAGCCCCGGACAAAAACTGCCGGTACCGGTGAGAAACATTTGGGATGAAATGGCCGTGCGCCCGTAAGTGACGCAGAAAAGCGTTACGCGGGTCTGTCTGAAATCCGCCTTTGGCATGGCGGTGGGTTCGATATGGAATTGCCCATTATCACCCGGCTTATCCGGAAGGGAAACCAGACGGGGAGTGCAGCATGCCGGGAAAGGCGCAAGTCAGCCAACCATCAGGCTGCGACTGAGCGTCAAGATGAAAAGTCCTGTATGAGGATAAAGGCTGGATTGCCTTAACGATAGCCAGAGGGGTTTTATCGTCAACCACTGCGGAAAGATGGTTACAAACGCAGTGTTGCAGGGAACTATGCAGAGTTAGCCATATGTATACGTTACCATATCCCCTGCATCCCAGCCGCAATAAGCGGAAAATGGCGAAAGTCGTATCCGACAACAGGACGCGCTACGTTCAGACTGACCTAAACGGGGATGACCTAAACTGGAGTGCTTGACTAACAAGCTATGGAGTCTGCTCCTGAAAATCCGGCATGGTCACGGAGCTCTCGTAGTAGTCTGAGGCGGGGAAAGCCTGTCACATGGCGAAGGAGAGCAGTTTACTCTCCACTACAACGAAGGAAAGGTGCGTGAGGCATTATGAGAAGTCCCCAAATTGTATTGGAAAATCTACAGAAGAAGTCCTTAAAGAAGGATTACCAGTTTAAGCGTTTGTACCGGAATCTCTATAATCCCGACTTTTATATACTGGCGTATCAAAATTTATACACCAACAAAGGAGCCATGACCCCCGGCGTGGACGGACTAACGCTAGATGGTGTAGGTGTGAAGCGCATTGAATCTATAATTCAATCGCTTAAAGATCACAGCTATCAACCACAACCGGCCCGCAGGCGGTATATCTCCAAGAAAAGCGGGAAAGGCCAAAGGCCATTAGGAATACCATCGGCAAACGACAAACTGGTTCAGGAAGTCGTTCGCATGCTTCTCGAAAACATCTACGAGCCAACTTTCTCGAAATTCTCCCACGGGTTCAGGCCCAATAGAAGCTGCCACACGGCACTCGCTCAGGTACAGAAAAACTTCATGGGGATTAAGTGGTTTGTGGAGGGCGACATAAAAGCCTACTTTGATACTATAGACCACCACACGCTTATTAACATCCTGCGCAGACGCATCAAGGATGAACTTCTGATTGCCCTGCTTTGGAAATTTCTCAAAGCGGGTTATATGGAGGACTGGCGATTCAATACCACTTACAGCGGCACGCCGCAAGGCTCGGGCCTCAGTCCACTTCTGGCCAACATCTATCTCCACGAATTAGATATGTACATGGAAGAGTACAAAAGACAGTTCGACAGAGGCCAAACGCGTACTACAAGCAAAGACTACGAGCACGCTCACAATATGTATCATCGTCGCAAAAGAAAGTACGATGTTCTCTGGCCTACCCTAACCGGGGACGAAAAGAAAGCTGCTCAAAAAGAAATCAAGGCCCTGCGCAAGCAGTTCCAACAATATCCTGCTAAAGACCCAATGGATGAAAACTATCGTCGTAAAATCCAGTACGTGCGGTATGTAGATGATTTTCTTGTGGGAGTAATAGGCAGCAAAGCAGACGCGGAGAAAACCAAAGCCGATATCGGCCGGTTCCTCTCCGAAAAACTTAAGCTGGCCATGTCCCAGGAAAAGACGCTGATTACCAACGGACAAAATAAGGCCCGGTTTCTGGGATATGACATTACAATATGCCAGAACACAGCCACTAAACGGACATCTAGGGGTCAAACACGCGTTTATAACAATCGGGTCAAGCTGTTTGTCCCCAAAGAAAAATGGGTCGGAAAACTACTGGAATACGGTGTACTGAAAATCACAACTAATGAAAACGGCAAGGAAATATGGAAACCGCTGCAACGGAACGACTTCATGGGACTGGAACCGCGCGAAATCGTGTCAATGTACAACGCTCAAATACGTGGCATGTATAACTACTACCGGCTGGCAAATAACGCTTCAGTATTTAACAAGCTTTACTATGTTATGGAGTACAGCATGTTCAAGACCTTTGCCGGCAAATTCAATATTACTGTAGCACAGGCCAAGACTAAATACATGCGCGACGGCGTAGTCAGTGTGGAATACATGACCAAGACAGGTCCGCGAAGGATTACCTTCTACAATGGCGGGTTCTCTCGTATAAAAGCGCCGCTTACGGCAGATATAGACTGCAAGCCGGAGTCAGTCAACCATAAGCCAAGAGAACTGTTCTTCCGCATAAAGGCCGCCAAATGCGAGCTTTGCGGCAATGAACAGACTCCTGTCAGCGTCCATCAGGTAAAATGCCTGAAGGACTTGTCAGGGAACCTACCTTGGGAACGGGTCATGATGAAAATGCGCCGAAAGACACTGATTGTCTGCGAGGAATGTCACCAGTCCATCCATAATGCACTGTAGATCATGAGTAAATGGAGAGCCGTATACATCGAGAGGTGTACGTACGGTTCGGGGGCGAGTATCCGGAAACCTGCCGTAGTAATACGGCAAGGCGCTTGATGCTTAGCCTACAACGTCGGTATTATACCAGGCCTGCCGGAGATAATCTCCACCGCCAGAAGCAAGGGTATTCATATCCAGATGATTTTACAAACCATCAAGCAGCTGGAGTCTGTATACGGCATAAACGATGCCAGCACCATACTTGGCAACTGCCCAACGGTAATGCTCATCGGGGTGGCCCCCGCTGACGAGGATCTAGCCCAAATGTTTAGTTCCAAACTGGGTACGGCGGCGGTGGAAATGGAAAGAGTAAGTGAAGATTTAACCGTACCGGTTAAACACTTGTTTGAGCTCAAGAATAAAGTGCGTATGGTCATCGAACGACCACTTATGACCAGAGACGAAATATTGAGACTTGACCCCAAAGATGCAATCGCGCTATTACAGTGGTCTTACCCGTTATACCTGCGTAAAATGGGCTGGACCCAATTGCCCCAGGCAAAGCAGATACAAAAATGCGGTACACTGCCTGTGGAACAGTCCATACCGGCCCGGGGATTTGAAATAAGCTTGCCGGAAATTGATGATGTTGACAGTGATGTTGACAGAAAGGAGCTGAAGCAACCCAATAAAGCGCCAGAACGAAAATTCAAAACCTGGTCAACAAATGATAAGTAGGAGGTAGGTAAAAATGTTGTTGTCACCCGAAAAGACAATATCAGGTGAATTCTGGGACAAATTGTACGATGCAAAGAACCGTAACAGCGAAATATACGCCATGGTGGTGGCCGTGGTTCAGCAGGAAACACTCCAGGGTCTGGCCTGGGAACTGGAATTTGACGGAGCGCAGAATATACGTGGCTTAGTACCTTTTAGCGAAACCGGCTTGACAAATGAAAAAATGATGAACTATTTTGTGGGCGAAGAAGTCAAGGTTATAATTAAAGGGATTGACAAAAAGAATAACCTGCTGGCCTGCACCCGCAGAGAAGTGGTGGAACAAGCCCGGGACAGGATTATGAGAATGGTGGAGGAAGGCCGGCAGATAGAAGCGTCTGTCAGCTTTGTGACCGACATATGGGTTGGCCTTGACCTTGGTGGAGGTGTAATAGTGGACTTGGACCGGAAAAGAGCCGGCACATCCAGATCCATTCCGTTGAACGCTATCTATGAAGAAGGTCAAAGAGTAAACGTAATAGTTGAAAAAGTTGACAAAGACAGCGGCTTGATATCGGTTATACTGGTGGACCCTTGGCAAGATGTCCGCTATGCCCATGGCGATAAAGTATTAGGCAAAGTGGTCCACCTGGGCGAAAAAAATATCTTTATATCTATAAGAGCGGGGATTGTGGGCATAGCTCCTTATCCCACCAATGGTAAAAAACCAGAAATTGGCGATAGATTAAAGTTCATAGTAAACAAATACGATCCCACTAACAAATCTCTTAGTCTTGGCTACCTTGATCCCGAACTCATCCGGGGCCGCAAAAAGAACCGGGAATATTGGAAAAAGGCAAGACAAAGCCAGTCGGAGAAGCAGGCGGATAACTAATGCTTCTATGCAACTACGAGACCGAGTATTTTCTCGAATCAATAACAACGGTATCCGGACGCAGGTATAACATACTGCCTCCGGATACCGGAGTCGAGCCGCTGATAGGCAGGAACATATCCAGGGACGATGTGGCCGGATTCTTCCGGTCATTAAGCCTAAACGAAGACCATATATCAGTACTTAAACTGGTCAATCATTATACAATCCTGGAGTTTGACGCGATCAAGTCTATCCTCGGGTTTAAATTCAAGGAGTGTAAAAAAAGATTGGAAAAGTGCATACTCACCGGGTTAATATACGAAAATCGAATCAGAACTGAGGATGCAGAGTACTTCTGGTATATGGTGGACACCGGCGGAGTGTACGCCCTTGATGACATGAATATGAGAGCGGAGCATAACAATTTGCCTTTCACCGCCGGACTGGATCAGAAATATAAGCTGTACGTGAAATCACAGTTCCTGTTTGACAACTCCGATCTATACACAGCCCGGACAAATACCCAGGTTGATGATAAAAATGGCAAAAGCTACGAAATAGTTCACCTTGAGGATGTAAATTGGCAGTGGATGAACGAATACGACAATACTATTTTCATTGTTAACCTGGATATTTTAGAAAAACTGCAAATTAATGATTTAATACTAGGCCTGGCCCGGGAGTTGAATAAAAAAAATAACAATTTCTACGACATGGCCGGAAAAAACTTTTTGCAAATCAGGTGTTGACTATCATTAAAAAATATGTTAGCCTTTCTGTATCCATAAGGTAAATGGTATAACTTGGTTTAAAACAATCGGTTATGCCAAAGGGATCGGCCATCGAGGTAAACTACGTTTATCTCAGTCCCCACAGCGGTTCAGATTTCAAACTGCGTTTGAAATTCATGCTGTGTACTTGCACAAACAGTGCCAGTAGGTATGTATCGGTGAGTGGTCGCACAGTACAAACCTAACCACCGTGTAGGGCTTTTGGGAATTTCGCCACCACGGTGCTAAGAGCAAGCAGAATTCCAACCACTGGTTAAATAAGTGTGGTCCCGCACAACTAGTGCTGATCAGGCGTGAGCGCAGGGTGCAGGCATGAAGGCTGACCGGGTGTGTCGTTGTGTCTGATAGTTATGCCGGAAATGTGAACAACGAGAGATAAGAAATACACCACTGGGGTGTGAAAGAAAAGAATAACAGCATTAAATGACACTTATTTGGTAAAGCAAATCTTAGTTTTGCCTTTGTGTCACTTTTGTGTTTTGGGAAGCAAAAGCACTCTTGCGTTTCGTGTAACGGAACAAGGGGTGTTTTTTATTTTAAAAAAAGAAAGGGGAATGAAAAATGAATGAAGTGTGGTTGATTGGAAGATTGGTAAGAGATCCGGAGGAGAATAAAACCACGGGCGGAAAAACAGTGGCTAAAATGACCCTGGCGGTGGAACGAGACCATACAAACGCTGCCGGTGAGCGCGAAGCCGATTTTATCGATGTCCTTGTCTGGGAAAAACTTGCGGAAAACTGCGTCAAATATCTAGGCAAGGGACGACAGGTATCCGTCATGGGGCGTTTGCAAATTCGCTCATATGACGACAGCCAGGGAACAAGGCGTAAGGCTGCTGAGGTAGTAGCCGAAAAGGTGAAGTTTTTGGATAAGGCAAAAAAGGAGTGATTTGCGTGCCTCACCTGAGATATAATAATCTTGAGGTGATTACCATGTCAGTTCAAGCCAAACAGGTCAAGGCGCTTATTGATCAGTTAAGTGAAGAGCAGTTACAGGCACTATGGGTAATATTAAACTCCATGACCTGGCCAAAAGATGAGTTGATTTTAAAAATATTCGAAGAATCCTTGGAAGAAGAAGAATTAAGCCCGGAAGAGGAAGCTTGTCTATTAGAAAGCGAAGAACAAATACGAAAGGGTATGGGGATAAAGGCATCAGATGTCTGGAAAGAAAATGGAATATAAGATTCTTTTCTCTCCCCGGGCGCGAAAAGACTTTAAAAAAATTGACAGAGAAACGAAAACCAAGGTGAAGGAAGCATTAAACGGAATCTTGGCAATTCCACCCAGAGGCGATATTAAAAAGCTAAAGGGATTTAAAGAACGGTATCGTCTTAGAGTGGGTGACTGGCGAATACTATATTCCCTTGATAGAAAAATAGGGGAATTAATCGTCTTGGAAATCCTGCCAAGAAAAGATGCATACAAATAAGCACTTAAAATGTGCAAGAAAGCAAGGGCGAAAAGGTTATGATAACTTTTTTGCCCTTTTGTTTTTTGAAAGTTCAACAAGAAATTAAGCAAGGGGGTTTTACGTTGTGGAAATAAAACAAGGAGACAAAGTTCGTCTCACGGAAAAGGTTCGCCATGAAGAATACCGTGGATTAACCGGGACTGTTAAAAAAGTAGTAAAGTCACGTAATGTAGTGGCTGTACTGTGTAATAATGGTAAACGCTATGAAGCGTTTCCAGTTGCTGATATTAGTCCTAACATTGATATTTTTATAGCCTATGATGCGAATTGTGATCATATTTGCATAGGCAGAAAGGCTTGGCTATATCGCAGTCCTGAAGGGAATTTGAGGATGCCAGCCCGGCACGGCGCAGGTATGGAAATTACTCACTGGATGCCACTGCCCAAGCGTCCGTTAGCAAAACTTATAAAGGAGACCGTGTAAGTGTTTTGTGTTACTGGGAGGGAGTCAGATATGATTGACAGTATGACCCCTGGTATGATAAATATATCTCAGGGGGTGTCGTTAATGACTCAAAAGCTCACAATAAGTATTCCGGATGATCTTATTAATGTCCTGGATAGCTTAACTGCTACCTGGGATACAACGAGAAGCGGAGTAGTTGCAAGGCTGCTTCGTAAAGTTGAGAAGGATCGCTTGGAAGAAGAAATGGCAGAAGGGTATAAAACCATGTCGGACGACATTGAAGTTTACCTGCCTGCTCAAGCAGAGGTGGTACTACAGGATGATAAATCGCGGTGAAATTTACCTGGTTGACTGGAGTCCGGGAAGAGGTAGTGAGCAGGTTGGATTAAGGCCAGCCTTAATATTACAAAACAATACTGGTAACAAGTATAGCCGCACCACTGTAGTGGCAGCCATTACGACTTCTTCAGGAAAAACCTACCCCTTTCAAGTTCACCTTGAACCTGAAGAATGTGGGCTTATGAGACCAAGCACGGTTTTATTGGAGCAAATACTTACAGTAGATAAAAGAAGGTTGGTTAAAAAAATCGGGCAGATTGGCCCGGAAAAGCTTTACGAAGTTGAAAAAGCGATTCACAATAGCTTGGGATTATCGTGGTAAGAAAGCAAGGGCGAAAGGTTATGTAAAATAACTTTTTCACCCTTTTGTTTTTTGAAAGTTCAACAAGAAAGTTAGTGCCAGGGCTGCCGCCCGTTAATCCAAGCATCGAGGAGGTGAATGGATGCGGGCGTGGCCCGTATCCCGGTAATGAAAGATATGTTAGCAAAACTTATAAACGAGACGCATCAGATCCCACCTATGGTCCGTGAGATCATAACGGGGAGGATGGAACTGGAGAAAAAGCTTAAACTGTCAGTTGATGAGGAAAAAGAGATGATCCAGAATAATTTGGCTCACACAGACCGGGAACTAGAATATCTGCGTTCCCGTCAGACAGCCAATGTGGCAACCATCAATCTTCTTGCCGCCCTCATTGGAACTGGCAAGTCGGACGACGCCCTTGAGGTGCTGAAAGCTCTGGGAAAAGGCAAGCAATTAGCGCCGCAATCAAAATCTACCGATGATACTGAATTAAACACAGATAGAATCAAGGTAGTAGAAGCAAAAGAATACAAGGATCCTGGTACCGTTAGAGCATGGTGCCAGTTTATCGAAAGTGGAAGCAAAAAAGCAGTTTTTGCTAAAAACGGAACCGGCAAGCTTTTGTTAGAATCGGTAGGCAAGGAATTAGTTATTAAGCACCGCACAATGGAGAATAATACTGTTTTTGCAGTATTTGCTCAGAGCGGGGAAAAGTAAGCTAAATGGCTGTTATCAGCCTGGAAGAAGAGAGCGTGTGTAAGGAATATGCCTTGACTCGTTCTCTTTTCTAAAGATATAAAAGCAGCCTGAAACCAATTCTTACTTGCAAGGAGGGAATTGGGCACCAGGCTGTAAGATATCGTAATTTTTGGGTAAGTGCAGCCTCCTTTGGACGAAGGTAAGCTATACGCCACCTGCGTGGAAATTCAAGATTAAGGAAAGCGAAAAAGGAGTGTTCGATATGCAGGTTCCGGGATATAATTATCTCGGGGTGATAAATGTGGCAATTGAAAGAGAGTATATCAAGGCACTCATTGACCGGTTAAGTGAAGAGCAGGTACAGGCTTTATGGGTCATACTCAACTGCATGGCCTGGCCAACCGAAGAAGTATCACCGGAAGAAGCAGCAGAAATCGAAAAATCGCTTGCCGAAATAGACGAGGGAAAAGGTGTAAAAGCCGAAGATGTTTGGAGGGAACTTGGTGTTTAAGGTAGTGTTTTCCCCCAAAGCTATCCGGCAACTGAAGTCAATGGAAAGACACGTGCAAGAAAGGATTAAAACGGCTATAGAAAGAAATCTCCGGATATTTCCACCCCGGGGAGATGTTTTGAAGCTGGAATATGCGGATAATCGCTTTAGGCTACGGGTTGGCGACTGGCGTGTGACCTTCCGGTACCGTTTTGAAGACCATGAGGTTCACATTGCTGAAGTAGTACACCGGAGCAAGGCGTATCGCTGGTAAAGGAATCAAAACTTGGCCCAAAAGGCCCACCCAGAAAGAGGACGGAATTAAGGACAAATGATCCTACCGTCCTCTTTCATATTTAGTAAAATAACGGCGGCCCGGCCCGCCCAATTCCCGAAAGGAGGGGAAAGGGCACCAGGTTGCATGGCCGGTGCCCGTTAAAAGTGAAAGCTGACCGGATTAATGAAGCCACTGAGAACTTATTGCAAATGTAAGATATCGTAATTTTTGGGTAAGTGCAGCCTCCTTGTGAGGAAAGGGGGTGATGCCTATGCGGGATTGGTTGATTACAGTGGCGGAATACCTCAAGCTGATCTCTCAAATCATTACGGCTCTGGCTACAATAGCCACCGTATTGAAAAAGAGAAAAGCGAAAGGGAAACGTCCCAATCGCCATACTCAGTAGAATCACTCTTTGTGGGGGAGCTAGCTCCTCCCTCACTTACCCATAATTATAATTCAAAATTATTACAAAAACAAGAGGAGGGTAAGGTTATGGGATGGTCCTACGAAAAATTTATTAAAGCCAGCCCATCGCATCCTTGCCCTATTTGCGGCGGGAAAGATTGGTGTGGGTTTAATAGCTACCTGGCCAGTTGTATGCGGGATTGTAGAGGATCGTTTAAAACAATAATACAAAGTGATGGCAATGAAGCGTATCAACACAAGCTGACACCGGGTATAGTCGATATACCGTTTTTTATAAATAAACAAAAGCCAGCCACAGAAACCGCACCGGTGACAGCACGAAATCGAGTCTACAAAGATTTTTTAAGTCTTTTGTCGCTTAACCAGCGCCATCGGGATGACCTTCTCCGGCGCGGACTGAGTGAAAGAGATATAAAGAAAAACGGTTACAAATCCATTCCGGAAGGCAAGCCCTGGAATATCTGCGGCAAATTGCTGGTTAGCGGCCATGATTTATCTGGTATCCCTGGGTTTTATAAAGCCAGTGGTCCACATGGTGGCTCTTACTGGACATTTGATTGGCAGCCCGGTTATTTTATACCGGTATTGGACGGCAAAGGCCGCATTCAGGCTCTGCAGAGAAGGATGGATGACCCAAGCCGCGGCGGCAAGTATAAGTTGTTTAGCGGTCACAAACATAAGGGCGGCTGCTCTTGTGGTACGCCGGCCCACGTGGCCAGACCAGACAACCTGAAAGACCGGCGGGTATGGATTACCGAGGGACCATTGAAAGCGGATATTGCATCCAAGTACCTGGGTGCGATAGTGATAGGCGCCCTTAGTGCGACCACCTGGAAACCGGTTCTTGAATTAGCAGTGGAAATGGATGTAAGAGAAGTTGTTATAGCTTATGACATGGACACAAAAACCAACTGGGTGGTTGCCCGGGCGGAAAAAGCGTTGACAACCGAACTTTTAAAGCAGGGGTTCGAGGTACAGCGAGCTGAGTGGAAAACCATCATCGGCAAAGGCATAGATGATGCGCTTGTATCGTTTGCGGCAATAATCACAAAAAAGCAAAGTGCATAATAGATAACCGGGCCGGGCAATTCGCCCGTAGGCCAATCCTGAAAGGAGGGTTGGATACGGGCGGCGGCCCGTATCCCTAGATCATGTGGAGATCATTTGCCTCTATAGCAAGGGAAGAAGTTGCGCGATACGGTGTTGATGCGGTCAGCTTGGCCGGTATATTCGCCGCGATAATCGGTGATGTGCCAGATGAGACAATGAAATCCCTAATGGAGCAAGGATTAAAAAATGTAGCGGCAATGACACTGGATGAGTATATGAAATTGCCTGGTATCGGCAAAGAAAAAGCGGTGCGTTTAAACGCATCTTTCGAGCTAGCCCGCCGCTTGGCACGGGTACTGCCGGAGGAAAAACCGTCAATCACGTCACCGGAAAATGCCGCAGCCTTAGTGATGGAAGAAATGCGCCACTTTGACAGGGAGCATTTTTGGGCCTTGTTGCTAAACACCAAGAACCAGGTGGTGGCCCGGGAAGTGATTTCCATTGGGGCACTGGACTTTTCAGTTGTTCATCCCCGGGAATTGTTTAAGGCGGCCATCAAGCGCAGCGCCGCCGCAGTAATCCTGGTCCACAACCACCCCAGCGGGGATCCCACTCCCAGCCCCCAGGATATTGAGGTTACCACCAAATTGGTGGAGGCGGGCAATATCGTCGGGATTAAGGTGCTGGATCACCTGGTGATAGGTGATAACAAGTTCACGAGTTTCAAGACCCAAGGATTGATGTGAGGTTCAGATTAGAAAGGAAGAAGCTAACATGGGTCAAGAATATTTTATTGAGATCGGCGGCTCGTGCGAAAAAGCAGCCGTCAATGTAATTGAATATTTACTGATGAAATCAATTTTTCACCTTGAAGATGCTTGCACAATTGCAAAGTACAATGATGATTACAAGCTTGGTTTAGCCACGGGATATTATTTGAGTGCCCATAATATTGCAGGCAGGTTCCAATTGTTTGCATATCGCGATCAGTTTTCAAAGGAAATGGAAGTTACACTATACGGAATTGAAGAATCTGATGATTGATTCAGAGGACTAGAGGGCTTAAGGCCCAAACCATTACGTTCGCGAAAGGGGTAATGGGGCGGGCTTTAAGGCCCGTCCCGAATATAGCATGACGAAACTAAGATACAGAGTATGGAAGGCACAGATCCCAGGGGAAACATCAACCTTCTTGATAGCGATATCCAATATAGGGAGGCAAGGAAATGATAATCACCATTAATATTAAAGTTCCGGATGGGCCTACCTGCTATTTCACAAGCGAATACATTTGCCCATGGCAACTTAAGCATACGGGATCTGGCCAGCGATGGTGCATGGCTTTCGGCGATGCGAGGCTTGAGCGAACCGGAGAAAAGTGCAGGGAATGCAAAGACGCCTGCAGGAAAGCAACCAAGCAAGAAGGATGATATCCAATATAGGGAGGCAAGGAAATGATAATCACCATTAATATTAAAGTTCCGGATGGGCCTACCTGCTATTTCGCAAGCGGATACATTTGCCCATGGCACCGTAAGCATATGGGATCTGGCCAGCGATGGTGCATGGCTTTCGGCGATGCGAGGCTTGAGCGAACCGGAGAAAAGTGCAGGGAATGCAAGGACGCCTACAGGAAAGCAACCAAGCAAGAAGGATGGCAAGCTGCGAACAGCTGTCAAACGTAGCATTAAGGCGGGTGCCTCTGAAAAAGGGTTCAAAAGCATTGAGCAGTGGCGTCAAAACTGGGATGCAAAAGGCATCACGGTTAACCATGAAGTAGTTTTAGTTGGTTAAAGGAGTGTGGAAAAAATGTTAGGTGGAGGACCTTACGAGTGCAAAAGATGCACCAAGTTCGGCGAGCTCATGTGGAATGGACGATGTGAGAACAAAGAATGCGAGTACCATTGGTATCCAATGGATGATGATGAAGAATGAGAAATATACGATAAGACAAAGGAACACTTAAAATAGGTTCCTGGAAGTTTTGTTGGCATATGGTTATTTCAACCAGTAGGCCGGTATCTAACTCTGAAAGGGGGATAGTACCGGCTATGGCCGGTACTAATTTGAATGAAAGAGTATAAAGAATTTCACCTTTACTGCGGCTCTGGTGGGGCGGCAATTGGATTTAAAAATGCTGTGGTTGAATATAAAGGCATGGTTGGGAGATTCCGTTGCTTAGGCGGCGTTGACAGTGATCCGGAAGCCTGCGCTGATTTTGAGATGCTTACCGGGGTTCCAGCTACAAAGCTGGATTTGTTTACCCGGGCCGACTATATAGCATTTCACGGGAAAGAACCCCCGGAAAACTGGCGTGAGGCTACGGCGGAGGATCTACGTGCAGCAGCCGGATATGAAATTCCGGATGTCGTATTCCAAAGCCCGCCTTGCAAAGGATTCAGCGCGCTCCTGCCTTCAGAAAAGGCAGCCAGTGAGAAGTACCAGGCACTCAATCGCCTGGTGGTACGTGGAATGAAACTGACATTAGAGGCATTTGCCGATGATTTACCGGCAGTGATAATGCTGGAGAACGTACCGCGAATAACATCACGAGGCAAACAACTTCTAAGGCAGATAAAAAGTTTATTGAAGAGTGTTGGCTATTTAATCAATCCCATAAAGGACCAGGATGGATATCACGATTGTGGAGAGATTGGAGGACTTGGCCAGCACCGTAAGCGCTACCTGCTTATAGCCAGACACCCTGAAAAAATGACTGCATTAATATATCAACCAATTAAGCGTAGAGTTAAAACTATAGGTGAAATACTAGGAGCGTTGCCCATGCCCGACGACCCCTCCGCAGGCCCCATGCATCGTTTGCAACGATTGAAATGGTTGACATGGGTACGCCTGGCGCTTATCCCGCCAGGAGGAGATTGGAGGGATTTAGAAAAGATTGCGCCAGAGCACCACCGTCTTGAGTATGTACCAAGGGGTGCTGGTTCATACGGAGTGCAAAATTGGGATAAACCCGGGGCAACCGTAATAGGAAGTGCATACATCAAAGGCAGCAACCCTGTGACCGTTGCTGATCCAAGATTGGGGCATGTTCCCCGCGAAGGGGTTTACAGGGTCCAGAAGTTGAACGAGCCAAGTACAACTGTAACCGGAACTGCACGTACAAGTAAATCAAATGGTGCCGCATGTGTTGCGGATCCGAGGCTTCCTGAGCGTGACAGCCGTCACCCTGCTATCTATCAGGTGGTGAGGTGGGAGTCTCCAGGGCCATGCGTAACGGGCACCAGGTTTGGCAGTGGTGCGCCGGCTATAGCAGATCCAAGGATGGAGCTGAATAAAAACGCCCATCACGCATTATGTCAGGTAAACAAGTGGGAAGAACCGGCTAATACAGTAACCGGGGCTACCAGGCCTGCAGGAGGAGCAATATCAGTGGCCGACCCCAGGTTATATCCCCGGGAAGGCCGCCGAAGTAATTCCCACCTGGTTCGTCCCTGGGACGGTCCTGCTCACACAATTACAGGCGAGGATACAATCGGCAGTGGCGCCCAATCCGTGGCCGACCCGCGCTTAACTTGCCGGCCCAGGGAGGGCACCATGGGAGTCCAGGCATGGGAGAAGCCCGGGAAAACAGTTATTGGGGCCGGAGACATTCACGCCGGCGCAGCTGCCGTGGCCGACCCCAGGATTCCCACAGACAATGACCGCCCTGATCCGCCACCGATGATTATCGCACTGGACGGAACTTGGCACCGGCCATTAACAACACTTGAATTGGCTGCGTTGCAGGGATTTCCGGTGATATTGAAGGATGGAAGTCCTCTGATTCTGGCTGGAAAGTCAGATGCCCGCTGGAGAGAACGCATAGGCAATGCAGTACCGCCACCCGCAGCCCGGGCCATAGCGGAAGAAATATTAACATCGTTTTTAGTAAGCGAAACTGATGGTTGGGCCTTGGGTCACACTGCTTTATGGGTGACAGAGGGTCAACCAACAGCAGAACATAACCTTAAACAGTGTTGAAAATAATTAAGGTCCGGTGGATGCCGGGCCTTCCCCCAAAGGGGGTTAATTGGTTCGTTAGAACCTGGGTAGAGATAACTGTCCAGAATAACGGAGATGGCACAGCCATCTGGACCATTGGCGTCATCGGGTCCCGCGCCACATACGCGTCATCACGGATGTGATGAGGGTCGTTAAAAGGGACATGGTTTAAGATGGGATCTCACCATTCGCCGCCCGCCGGTCCCGGGTGTCGGAGATCACCCGCATAAAAGCCCTCGGCAGAGGGGTTTTATAAAAAGCTTCGGTAGAAGCTGGTTTTGCTATGTTCTTTTTCGGCAGAAAAAGAACATAGCAAGGCCGGGAGGCCGTGGGGCGCCTGGATTTCTGGCTACAAAGGCATTTGGAGGCAGGAAGAAACCCCAGCGCACGTGGTAACGTGCGCTGGGGTTTCTTCCTGCCGAACTGCAGCGGCAGCTGCAGTTCGGTCGCGGTGATTTTTAAAAATAGATCAGGAAGGAATTAGTCGCCGCCACGGTAGTGGCGTTAAAGCGCTAACCTAAACCTCTCGGAAATATATCAACCGACCCGGGGAGGATGTGTAACGCAGATGTTCTAAGCAATATTTTCCGAACGGGGAGTGCCAATTCTTATTGGTTTCATCAATATCTACATAGATTGCTTTGTTTGTATTTTTTGCAATTCTATAGTCTCTCAGGGCTTTATGTTTTTTTGAGGAATTAAAGTATATTTTCAGTATATGTTCAATTATTTTTGGATCAGTTCTATTATCTATAAAACGGATTCGATATCTTGACATTTTTTATATACTCCTTTATTGACCATTAATCTCGTGGCGAATAACCTTCTTTAATTTTTTAATTGTATCTTTGCGTTTTTCCTGCGCTACATTACTTCCTATATGCTGCAGTTGCAGAAGTGTTTGGAATTCATGCAAAGACTCATCATCTGTTGGTATTTCAGCTAATGGTGGTATTGGTAGGAAATCGTCATATTCTCCGATTATTAGGCTAACATCTATCCCAAAAACTTTTGCAAATCCTGCTGCTAAGTTTGCTGAGATTCTTCCCGTTTTTTGAGAATATTGCACCGACTTAGAAGATGTTAACCCAGCAGCCTTAAGAACCAACTGACGTTGTTCTTGGGATGCAACATCCCAAAGTTTAGAAATAATTTTTTTTGTATATTCCGGTGACATAGCAATATTTCGACTTATCATTTCCACCTCCTGTCGTTAGAGTAGATATAGTCATTATATCCTATTCATGTCTAATGATATCAGTTTCGTAGTCAAGAGTCAAGAAAAAAAATTCAATTTAACTCACCCGCCGGGAAGTCCCCGTCCTGAGCCTTCCTTGCTCGCAAAGCGAGAGCGAAGGGCGGGGATGAAAGGCGGGCATGGTTTTTACAGGAAGTAATGCAACTATGAAGTACCAGTTTGA
>JBFMEU010000021.1:0-38429 GCA_040753155.1 Bacillota bacterium | reverse complement strand
ACTCCAGGTGCAAAAGGGTGTTGTCTTCAAGCAGGAAGATATAGTCGGTCCGGTTTTCTTTTATTTCCACAACGGGCAGGACAGTGGGGATCACTGCCGTTATCCTGGGGGTGTTCAGGCCGAATATTTTCAGTGTCCTGTCCTTGAATGTTTCGGCCACTGCTTTCATGATTACGTCGTTTGCCTGCCTGGTTACCTCCGCTTCCAATACCAGCACCTTCTTTTGGGGCTATTATACAGCATCCGTCAGTTTGTGTGAAGGGGGTGACCAATTATTCGACTGAGTTCGGATTTAAGAAATAAGTACAATGAGATCTCTGCGCGCCATTTTCCCTGGTTGCGCCAATTATTGAATTTTTGAAAGTCGAAAAAAGAGTTTAAAGAATATCTTGCAATTAAAAGAACGCATAGCCGCACTACACGTATCTAGATACGTTCCCGGTTTATCTGCGAAAAGGATCAGTCATAGATCTAAATTTTCTTTCGGATGATGCGTGAACGGGATAATAACCATTTTCATCTTTTTAATCCTATGTAATAGCGTACCGGTGCCCATGGTAGCTCAACCCCGTACAGCGCCGGAGCAGTTCTATTGCTTTTGCTCTGTCTCCTGAATTCCGGTAGTTTTCCAAAAGAGCATTGGCCGCCTCAAGAAAGCTGTCCTCGTACTGCAGTCTTGAACTCTCCGCCCATAGAGCTTCCAGATCGTCCAGATACCGGCCGGTATAGCAGTCCACAACCCTTTGTGCGTTTATGGGCGCAGACTGTCGCCGGAATTCGTCTACCGCCTGCCGGAACAGGTCATGATCGCAAATTATTTCTTCCATATTCAGGCGGTATATACCTTTCTCATACAGGATGGGATTGCCTGCTCCCAGGCTCTCAAAGGCTCGCCTGATTTCACCCCGGCGGGTGTGGAACAGGTTGGGCACATTGGCCTCGCTGTTCTCCCATAAGTCGGCATAGATTTGCTCCCTCGCGGCCCCCTTGCGGTGTTCCAGCAGATAAGCCAGAAGCTCGCGCGCCTTTAGCGTGCGGATTTTGACGGGGCTTCCTTTATCGTGGACGGGGGCAATATAAAAGCTGCCCAAGGTATGAATATAAACGCGTTCGGCTGTATATCCGCCATAGGACAGCATTTCGCGGGTGAAATCCGGGGTGATGCCGAGTTCCCCGGCCAGCTTCAACACAGAGGCGAATAGTGGCTTGAAACGAAGGTAATAACGGTGTTCAAATTGGCGGCAAAGCTCCATAAAGCGCCGGGTGTATTCTTTTGCGGTATCCTGTTCTCCTTCCCGCAGGTAAATGGCCGCCAGTCTTCCATAAGCGATTGGAGTATAAGCATAGCTCCCAATATCTTCTCCAGTTTGGATGCATTGCTTAAGAAAAAGCTTGCATTGTTCAGGGTTCTGACCAAGCGTGTCCAAGGCGTTGGCCATACGTCCGTAGGCCAGGGACTGAAAAAATGGCGTTGTTTTTTCTAATAGAGCAAGTATTTGGGAAATAGACTGCCCGGCTTTCTCCGGCTGTTCCAGCAGACCTGCGCATAGCCGCCATATTTTGACAAACAACAAATGGTCGCGCGTGCTGCGGTTTAAAACGGCATATTCCTCCGCCTTGCTCAGATAACGATCGGCGGTTGAAAAATCAAAAGGCATTCCCTGGTATCGCTTCAAAAGCTCCGCGGAATGGAGGATTTCCGCATAAAGCAGGTAATTTATGCTGTACTCTTCGTATAATCCCAGTTGTTTCAGGCGCGCCAGCTCCGTCTCCAGCAAGGGCAGAACTTTTTCTTCCTGCCCGGTTATCTGATAAGCCTTGGCCGCATAGGCCCCGATACTGTGACGCATCAGCCAATCCTGTTCTTCTTGGGGGATGGACAGGGATTTGGCATAAGCCTGCACACATTTTTTGTAATCTCCCAGGTAAAAGTAAATGGCCGTCAAATACCGCTCAAACCAGGCCTTTATATCCGCCTCTCCGGTTGTCAGACATTGCTCCATCATCGTTTTGGTTAATTCCAGGGCTTCGGAGAGCCGGGAGGTAAGGGTAAGGTTATGGATTTTTTCGATCATCACGCCGTACCAATCCCGCATGGGCGTGTTTTGCAGCAAGGGCAGCAGAGCGTCAATACAGCGGGTGCTTTCCCCGAAAGAAACCCTGTTCCGCAATACTCTGGCCATATGGGTCATGACACGCAGATAGAGTTTCTGATCCTCGCTGCTCAACTGCGGAATGGCTGTGCTCAAGTACTTTTCCGCTTGATAAAAATCTCCCAGATCGGACAAAAACATGCCTTTGGCCAGCATCACCCGGGGGGACAAGTCCGCGGCCTGAGCCTCCAGGAAGTCAAATTGCTTTTTCAAGCTTCGGTTACGGACCCAGTCAAAGATGCTGCCGGCCATGGCGGCGATACAATCTTGGATGACATTTTCATCCTCCAGAAGCAAGGCATAATCGGCGGCCTGTTCGTAATCCTTGCGGTCATAGCAGAGGGAATATAGTCCGCCGCATAGAAATCCAGCAGCCCCAGCTTTTCCCGGATGGAAGCTTCCAGATGGCGCAGGAAAAACAGCGTATCGCCGTCCCTCTCATCCAGCGGCAGCCAGACCACGTCGCTGCGGCCCTTTGCGTATTGCAGCAAAAGGGTGGTTTTCCCATACCCTGCATCCGCATGGATGTAGGTGAGACTGCTGCCGGGAGGGCAGAGTTTCTCCGCCAGGCGATAACGGGGGATGACTGAGCCGTCTGCCGGGCCGGCGGCAGTATGCTGCTTTGGCTTGGTGTATCGTCCGGACTTGATTCGGGCGTCCGCCGGTTTTGGGGACGTTTCCGGGATCAGCCATATCCAGCCATGGCGTTTTGCATCCCTGATCCTGCCTTCCAGACAGAGGGTATGTACCCGGCGCTGGGAAATCCCCCATTTTTCAGCGGCCTCTTTGGGCGTCATATATTTCAATCCGCTGCACCCCCTGCTATCCGTTCTTTCCCTCTGCGCTTTCCTGGGGTTTCTGTTTCTTCCATGTATGAGCTAAACTTCGAACAATGATTTCTGTGGCCTTCGCTAAACCCCCTAATTTGTGGTATACTACTTATAAGATTATGAAAGGTGGTGCTGACAAATGGCAAGTAATGTTCAGAAGGTTATGGAGCTTATTGATACACTGACCCCGGATGAAAAAAAGTTGATATATAAGAAAATGAATGATGAAATCAACGGCAAGCTGCTTGATTTCCTTGATACCGTGAATGAAAGGGCTGCAAAGTTCCCTATTTCAATGAATGAGATAACAAGAGAGGTTGAGGAAGTCAGGGGCAACAATCATGGGAAAGCATAAGGTTGTGGTTGATACAAACATCTTTGTAAGTGCTTTTCTCGGAAGCAAAAACGCCAAGCTGATAGTAAGAGATATATTCACGGAACAATACTCACTTATCATGTCTCATGAGCAACTTCAGGAAATAAAGACCGTCTTGCAGCGTCCTAGATTTAGTAAGTATATTCATCCCCATGAGCTTGAAGAATTTATAAGTCTTATGAGCTTAAAAACAATTGTGCCCTCAAACTATGGAAAGATAGATGACTGTCGGGATGAAAAGGACAACATGATACTTGAAGCTGCTGTTTATGGCAATGCTGACTTTATTATTACAGGTGATGAAGATTTACTAATTTTGAACCCATACCGCTGGATTAAAATACTGAGTCCTGTCACATTTATTAAGCAGTTTTACGAAATTGATTGACACTCCCAGGGCTAAATATGCTTAACAAAAGGCGGGGATTACCGTTTGCATGGGAATTTGGTTCAACATAGCTTGAGCTTTATCAAAATCCTGCAACATGATATACAGATTAGCCATTTGAAAATACGAACCTTGTTTGACCTTTAATTCATCGGCCTTTGTACATTGCTCGAATACACCAATTAATCTGTTTGCAAGGCAGAGCATTTCTTCCGGTGAGCTTGCTTTATGAAGGTGCAACTCCACGGCGTCCACAGTCCTAGCGACCTGAAAACGGCACTCCGGCCTGGAGGAGCCGTATCGGCACTGGAGAAACTGAAAGATGAAGGGCTGATTAATTTTAACGGTATTACCGGCCATCGGAACAACAATCCAATATTCTTTATATGCGTGTTAATTGCAGGCGCTCTGGTTTAACGCAGGACTATTCCATAAAGGATCTGCTCTTCAAGGGAGCCGTCTTTAGCGCTTTCCGTAAAAACGTCAAGCAGCAACCGTTCGCCCGCCGCAACATCCCCCGGTACGGAAAGCTCCGCCCGGAAATAGCCCCAGTGTCCCATGGCCCCCGTCGTAAAGCCGCTGTCCAGCAGTCTGCCGTTTCTGTCCTGCAATTTGTACTGCACGTTGCCTTCGAAAACGTTAGCCACCCCCTCCAGCACAAAATTCCTGGAAACAACGCTTTCCGGAGCGGGGGCAAAAAGTTTAATTCCGGTTGAATCAGCCACTATCGGCAGCAATTCATCAATCCCCACCAGGGCGGGCAGCAGATATTCTTCAGCACCGGAGGGGACAAACTCTACCGGCAAGTCAAGCGCCTCCATCGTTTCCAGGTCATAAGGATAAGTCAGCGCCTGCGTCACCATCTCGCCGGGCGCCGGCCTCCTGAAAACAACCGGCACACTGATTTTATCGGCGGCCACAACAACCTCGCCGATTTCGACCGTAAATCCCCCGGTTGGTTTTTCGCCGTAGGTGACCAGCAGGTACAAAGTGTTGTCCACCTTCCTGGACTGGGCTAAAAACATAGTCTTGGAGTCCTCAATCCAAGCCTCAATCTCCGCGGGGAGCGGCTGGTTCTGCCCGGCATCCGGGGGAGGAGGCGTAGGCGGCGCTGCCTGGCGACCGCACCCGGCCAATAAGATAACGGTTATAACCATGACAAAAAGCAGCTTTTTCAAACTTCTTCCCTCCAGTTTTCTCATACAGGATGGGATTGCCTGCTCCCAGGCTCTCAAAGACTCGCCTGATTTCACCCCGGCGGGTGTGGAACAGGTTGGGCACATTGGCCTCGCTGTTCTCCCATAAATCGGCATATTTGGTAACTGCAAAAAGATCTCCTTCAAGAGATAACGGTAAAGATCCCGCTCCGCATGAATCCTCGACAGGGAAAGGGTTTTATGGCCCCTTGACGCTAAGCAGAGTTTCTCCACCAGGCGATAACGGGGGATGACCGAGCCGTCTGCCGGGCCGGCGGCAGTATGCTGCTTTGGCTTGATGTATCGTCCGGACTTGATTCGGGCGTCCGCCGGTTTTGGGGACATTTCCGGGATCAGCCATATCCAGCCATGGCGTTTTGCATCCCTGATCCTGCCTTCCAGACAGAGGGTATGTACCCGGCGCTGGGAAATCCCCCATTTTTCAGCGGCCTCTTTGGGCGTCATATATTTCAATCCGCTGCACCCCCTGCTATCCGTTCTTTCCCTCTGCGCTTTCCTGGGGTTTCTGTTTCTTCCATTATGAGCTAAACTTCGAACAATATCAATGATGATAGCGATATGTTTTAACTAACGAGCTAGAATACCTGACAAGCTTCTACAGCAAAAGCGATTTTGGACAGCAACCGCCAAATTCTCTTTTTTGGTGGCAGTTTTGGTGGTAGCCGGTTTTTCATAATAAATACATATAAGCACCGCATACCGCAAATAGCACAAGGATTTTAGGTTTATATCCTTGAGCGTAGTATGCGTTTTTGCGAAGGAAGGGAGTTGTGAAAACTAAAATGAGAAAGATCCTGTGTGTACTGATGGTATGCTTGCTCGTCATGGCTCCAGTGCCCGCAGCCGTGACAACCGTAAGCGCGGCGGGTCATCCGGTCTGCGAGATCGGCGGGACGCAGTACGAGACTTTGGGCGCGGCGCTGAATGCGGTCGGCGCAGGTGAGACAAAAACCATCCGGCTGCTGGAGGACATTGACTACGATGGCGGTATTGAAATCGAAAACAAAAGCATCATTTTTGACCTTGACGGACATACGCTGGAGGTTGTGAATACTTCAGACGGGGTTGACGGTCTCTGGGTGATGAACGGCGCCGTTGACTATATCGACGAGACCGGCCTGGGCGAGTTCAACGTCACCGCCGAGGGGGGCGGTGTGTCGGCTGCGACAGGCGGCAGCGCCACCGTGACCAACGCCGTTAGTAGTGGCAGCATCGGCGCATATGCCTATGAAGGCGGAAGCATTGTTGTAAAAGGCGATGCTCGGGGCTACTACGGCGCAGTTGCCGATGGCGGCGGAAGCGTTGTTGTAAAAGGCGATGCTGAGGGAACCGTCTTCAGCGCACGTGCCTATGAAGGCGGAAGCATTGTTGTAGAAGGCGATGCCCGGGGTATTGAGCGTGGTGTCTGCGCTGAAGGTGCAGGCAGTTCCATAAATGTCGGCGGCAGTGTAGAAGGTGGATATTACGGCGCATTTGCCGATGACGACGGAAGCGTTGTTGTAGAAGGCAATGCTGTGGGAACCGGTGACGGCAGCTACAGCGCACGTGCCCATGAAGGCGGAAGCGTTGTTGTAGAAGGCGATGCCCGGGGTATTGAGCGTGGCGTCTACGCTTATGGCGCAGGCTCTTCCATAAATGTCGGCGGCGATGCAGAAGGTGGATCTGAGGGCGCGTATGCCTATGGCGGCGGAGAGATTACCATTGAAGGCGAGATTTTGTCGGCGGCGGTTTATATAACGGTCGGTAGTACCGATAAAGGCATCGATAATTACGAAGCCGTCACCACCAAGCCGGGTTACCGCACCTACACCGACGGCACAAGCACCGTCTGGGTCAGGGATGTTTCTGCGGACACCACCCCGCCGGCGGTCGAGACCTACTCCCCGGCTGACGATGCCACGGACGCGGCCATTGACACCAACCTCGTCCTGACCTTCAGCGAAGATGTTACGTCGGTTGCCGGGTACGTCTACCTCTACCGGGCAGCGGACAATACCTCCGTGGCTATGGCAGTTTACGGTCCGGCGGTGAGTGTCAGCGGCCGTACGGTGACCATCGACCCGGGCGAACTGGAGTATTCAACCGGGTACTACGTGACCATCGACCCCGGCGCCTTTGAAGATCTGGCGGGGAACGCCTATGCCGGGATCAGCGGCAGTGACACCTGGAATTTCACCACGGTCGGCGATGGCGGGCCACCGGCGGACACCTCCCCGCCCACAGTACCGGACAATCTGCGGGTTATCGACCGGACTACCTCCAGCATCACCATCGCCTGGAATGCGTCCACGGACGCTAGCGGCATCGCCGGCTACGACATTCAAATGAAGCGCGGCAGCAACGGCGCCTACTCGGTCATTGGGTCCACGGACGAGACTTCCTTCACGGCAACGGGCCTGCAAAGTTCCGCCACTTACTACTTTCAGGTGCGGGCTAAGGACGCGAGCGATAACGCCAACCTGTCCGCCTGGTCCGCCGGGATCAGCGCCACAACCATGAGCAGCGGCGGCGGTGGCGGCGGTGGTAGCGCCCCGGTGAACAGCGCCAGCGAGTTCATCTGGAGCGACAAAGGCGGTAGTGTGCGTTTTGGCGACGCCACCGTCGAGGTGCCCGCCGGGACCCTGCCGGCTAATGCCACCCTGAAGGTAACACAGATGAGTGCCACTGAAGCGAACAAGGTTGTGCCGGAAGGCCTGCAGGTCAAGCTCGGCAGCGACGTCTACGAAATTACCACCAGCGGCGACAGGGAATTCGGCGACAAGACCCTGACTATCCGGATCGCCTACGACCAGGCGAAGATCGCCGCCGGCGAACAGGCTGTCATCCGCTACCGTGACGAAACCACGGGACAGTGGATCAATCTGCCGACCACCGTCGAGCAGGGCGCGGACGGCAAGTGGTATGCCGTTACACATATCAACCACCTCACCAAGTTCGCCGTCTTCAGCGCCGCGGTCAAGGCTGAAGAACCGGCCCCGTCATCGGTTAAAGTGATCAAACTGACCCTTGGGAACACTGCCGCCACCGTTGACGGCAGCCCCTACACCCTGGACGCCGCGCCCCGCGTGGACACGAAGGCTGACCGTACGCTTGTGCCCGTCAGATTCGTTAGTGAGGCCCTGGGAGCGAAAGTGGAATGGATAGCGGAAACCCGCCAGATCGTCATCAAAGACGGCGGCAAGGAGATCATCCTGACCCTCGGTTCCAAGAACGTGCTCGTTAACGGGCAAACAACGGCCATCGACTGCGCCCCGACCACACTCCCGCCCGGCCGCACCTTCGTCCCCCTGCGCTTTGTCAGCGAGACCCTGGGCGCCACGGTGGGCTATGGCCCGTCCAACAGGCAGATTACTATCACCAAATAGCCGTCAGCATGGTATCCCGGATAACCGACGAAGTAACACCCCGGAAGTAACGGACGTTATTCCGGGGTGTTACTTCGTACGGTATTACGGGAAGTTCTATGGACGGTTCCATGGCGTTGTATATGAAGATGTTCTGAGACCGTCACTGTACTGTCTGCTCTGGCGCCTTTTAGTGCGATCCGGACCTTCGATGGCAGGGCCGAGTCCAGAATTAACATATATTCCACCCGCATTTGCCAACCTTGCTTAAGGCGCTCTTCCGTCGGGATCCGCCGGGAAGGTGGTTTGGTCAGCGGCCGCAAATAACCCCCCGGTAAGTGCGTTTCCGGGGGGTTATTGCATAAAGGTGGTCTGTGGTCCCCGCTAAACTACCCACGGTTCAATTTGTGTCCCGGGACGGGGCATAATAGTACGCGGGCTTTTCTATGCTACCTGATGGGCGGCTGATTTGTGTACTGGGCCGTGGCCATAGGGCTGGCCATACCCATGGGGCTGGTGGCCCTGGCCATGGGATCTGTGGCCGTAGCCATGGGATGATAACCAGTTTGGCTGGTCCGGGCCGCCTCAACTTGGTACCAACCCCGGTCATGCATAATATCAAACAGCTGCTTCTGGAAGTTCATTTCCTCATTGTTAAGCTGAATCAGGGTGTTGCGCACCCGGTCATTGGCCGCTTCCAGGACTGCGGTATGGTAGCCGGTGGAAATGTACTTGGTGGACGTTAAAAGATCCAACATGATATCCCGGTCGTTAATTTGCATGGCTTCAAACCTCCTTGAATTAGTGGCGTGCGATGCTGCCAAGCCCTGCATCCTGGAGCAAGTTGGTCAGCGCGCTGACATGGCGCTGGCTCTTGTCGCCCATTTGCTGCAGCAGCCCCTGAATAGCCGGATCCTGAGCCTGGTTCAAATACATGCGCGCTTTCTTTGAACAAAGCTCCTCTGCCTTTAGCTGCTCCTGAATTTTAAGCTTTTCCATTTCAGTCATTCTTCCCTGATGCATTGTTTCACCTCCTCCAAAGGGGGTAGTGGTACACTGGTTAGTATTTAACAGCATAAGCATTTTTATGTAAGAAAATAATGCGACAAGGGACAGTTATCTGTTCCTTGTCGCATTATTTTCTTACCCCAACTCCCGGAGCTTTGACTCCACCCGGCCCGCCCACACCGGGGCTATTTCCGCCTCAATGGTTACCCCCTCGGGGCCGTGCTCTTCCTTAATCACCTGGCCATTGTCGTAAATCAGGGGCAGCACGGAGCTGTGCCGGTATGGTACGCTGAAGGTAACCCGGATTCTGCGCCCGGTCAGGGCGGTGGCAATCTCCTCCAAAAGTTCCGGCAGGCCCTGGCCGGTGAGGGCTGAAATACCCACCCCGGGGCCGGGAAATCCCGCCACCGGCCCGGGGCTAACCGTATCAATCTTATTGTATACGGTTAGTACAGGCTTTTGCGAGGCGCCCAGGGATTGCAGCACCTTTTCCACAGCTCCCATTTGGGCCCCCATGTCAGGATGCCCGGCGTCCACCACATGCAGCAGCAGGTCGGCTTCCACCACTTCCTCCAGGGTGGCCCGGAAGGCGGCCACCAGGTGGTGGGGCAGGTTGCGGATAAATCCAACTGTATCGGTGAGCAGAATTTTTTCGTTATCAGGCAGCACCACCTGGCGGGTGGTGGGATCCAGGGTGGCAAAAAGTTTGTCCTCCACCAGCACGTCGGCCCCGGTCAGGGCCCGCAGCAGGGTGGACTTGCCGGTGTTGGTATACCCCACCAGGGCCACCAGGGGCAGCGGCACCTCCTGTCTTCCCTGGCGCAGCAGACTGCGGTGCCGGCGCACCTCCCCTAATTCATGCTTTAAGTCGGCAATCCGCTTGCGGATCCGGCGGCGGTCCATTTCCAGTTTGGTTTCCCCCGGACCCCTGGTGCCGATGCCGCCCCCCAGCCGGGACAGCGCCTTGCCCTGGCCGGTAAGCCGGGGCAAAAGGTATTGCAGCTGGGCCAGCTCCACCTGCAGCTTGCCCTCCCGGGTTTTGGCCCGGCGGGCAAAAATGTCCAGAATCAGCTGGGAGCGGTCAATGACCCTCACCCCCAGCGCCTCCTCCAGGTTGCGGGCCTGGGCCGGGGACAGCTCCCGGTCACAAACTACAATGTCCAGGTCCAGTTCCCGGCAAATCTCCGCCAGCTCGTCGACCTTACCCCGGCCCAGAAAGGTGGCCGCATCAGGGCGGGGACGCCGCTGCACCTGAACATCGGCCACCACCGCCCCGGCGGTGTCCGCCAGCCTGGCCAGCTCTTGCAGGGATTCCTCCACCTCACTGCTGTCCATACCGGTTAACTCTATGCCCACCAGCAAAACCTTCTCCGGTTCTGTTCGCTGTGTCTCCTTCAAAAACCAATCCACCTCATTTTTGCCGTAAATCTGCGGCTATTCTCACTGACAGGGTACCCCCTTTGGGCCATCCTGTCAATATTTATTGCTTTCTGTCGTCATGAACAGCCTGTGGTGAAAATAAATATATTAGCACAGGCGCCTTCCGGGGCTAACCAGGAACCCCTGAAAAATGCCTTGGGAAAACACCCCCTGACGACAGCAGCAGTAATGATTATCCCTGCCGGTAGTGTGTCCGCGCGTTGAAAAGAAAACGGCCCGGCTGTTACCGGGGCAAAGGCCCCGCCATTTTACGCGGCGCTATACTCCTGTACCGGCTGGGATAATAATCTGCTGCAAGACTTTTGGGGGCAAGGGGGATTTATGCCGCGTGCTGCACCGGTCATTAGTTATCCCGGCCTTGCTAGTGTTTCTTCTGGCGGCCGCCCCGGCTGCTCTGGCCAATCAATTAATTGTTATCGACAAAAGCGTCAACAAATTGTATTTTTATCAAGATGACCAACTAACCAGGACCTTCCCGGTGGCCACCGGGAAGAGTCCGGGGCTTACCCCTGAGGGTACCTTCACAGTGGTATCCAAGGTGGTTAATCCCTACTACGGCAAATTGAATATTCCCGGGGGCAGTCCCCAAAACCCCCTGGGGGTTCGCTGGCTGGGACTAAGTATTGGCGGTGGCGGCGTTTACGGCATCCACGGCAACAATAACCCGGCCTCCATCGGAACTTACGCCTCGGCGGGCTGCATCAGGATGCACAACCAGGATGTGATCTGGCTTTATGACCGGGTACCCCTGGGCGCCCGGGTACGGATTGTGGGCGGTGACAGCTCTCCCACTAAAGCACCTCCGGCCCCGGCCCCGCCGGAGCCGGTGTTTCTGGCGGTAAACGGTGAAAAGCTGGATCTGCCCCCGGAGCAGCAGCCCTTCCTGCTGGAAGACCGCTCTTTCCTGCCCCTGCGGCCGGTGGCCGAGGGCCTGAACTACCAACTGGCCTGGGATGAAGAAAGTAACGGCATCCGCCTCACCGGCGGGGGCCAGGTTGTTTCCTTGCAGGCGGGCCGGGAGCAACTGGCAGTAAACGGCCTGGTAATGGCGCTGGACCAGCCGCCCCGATTGCTGGGCTCAACCACCTATGTGCCGGCCAGCTTTTTCCGGGACATCCTGAAGCTCCAGGTGTACTGGGATGACGAGTTTCGGGTAATCAGTGTCTCAGGTGCTGAGCCGGGTCAGGCCGGCCTCCCGGACCCACTTTAGAGCTTGACGGTACTCCTGCCCGGTGACCCGCCGGCCCAACTCGGGATACTCCCGGGCCCGGTAGGCCGGGTAATACTGGTCCATAATGTTGACAAAGGTCCGGGGGGAAATCTCCCGGGCCAAAAACTCAAACACCCGGCGGGAGCCGGCCAAATCCCCGGGCATCACCAGGTGCCGCACCAGCAGGCCCCGGACGGCAATCCCCCGGCTGTCAACCTCCAGGTCACCCACCTGCCGGTGCATTTCCCGCACAGCCTCCCGGGCCACGGTAAAATACCTTTTGGCCCGGGAATATTTTTCTCCCGCCGCATCATCACTGAACTTAAGATCAGGCATATAAATATCCACCACCCCGTCCAGCCGTTTAAGGGTGGCCACCGCGTCATAGCCGCCGGTATTATACACTAAAGGCAGCTTAAGGCCGCGGGCCGCGGCCACCACCAGAGCCTCCATGATTTGGGGCACATAATGGCTGGGGGAAACAAAATTTATGTTGTGACAACCCTTGCCGGCCAATTCCAGCATAATGTCCGCCAGCTCCTCCGGCGAAACCTCCCGGCCCTCATCCTCCTGGCTGATATCGCAATTCTGGCAGAACTGGCAGGCCAGGTTGCAATTAGCGAAAAAAATCGTGCCTGAGCCCCCGGACCCTACCAGCACCGATTCCTCCCCAAAGTGCCTGCCGTAACTGGCCACCGCCGCCCGGCGCCCGCCCCGGCAAAAGCCCAACTCACCTTCCAGCCTGTTTACCCGGCAGTCCCGGGCGCAAATCCGGCAGTCCGCCAGCTCTGCCACCAACCGCCCGGCCCGCTCCCGCAATTCTTCCAGCGATAAATTACAGTAGGACATACAAAAACACCCCTTCCAAAGGAATTTTATAATTAATTGTTTTTGTCCCGCTAAAGCTATGGTTCCCGTGCACATCTTTGTTTCATTTTTGTACTGCACAACTAATTTGTATAATCTTCAACCATATAAGAATATATACAATTTTTTCAAGCAAACCCCTTTACTAGCCAGTCAATCAAAATATATTATGGTGAATAAAGACCGGTTTGGACAAAATATTTGTTACTATTCAGGTATTCAGAATTCAGGAGTCAGGATTCAGAATAACCGTATATCTCATACTTCGGAAAAACCATGGACAAACGATAAACCTCAAGTATAAACAGGTGCGCCTTCTGCCATACCAGTAAATCTTCAAATGTTTTCGCTGGTTTTCTCATTCTGACTCCTGACTACTGACTCCTGACTCCTGAGAATATTTACATGTACTTCAAAGGGGGGACAACGATACGTGGTAGATGCGGTGACAATTGAAAGCATCATTTCGGAAACACTGGACGCTATAAAAAAGGCACAAACCCAGATTTACGATATCGCCGAGGGTATTCGCACCGAATACAGCCGGATAACCAAAGAACTGGACAATATCAAAGGAGATATAGCCGCCCTTATTGCCACCGTGGACGCGGCGGAGAAAGAAGAAAAAAGGTCCCGCCTGGATTTAATTAAAGTTAGCAAGGATTTCAGCCGATATAAAGAACAGGATATTAAATCGGCCTATCAAAAAGCCCAGGCAATGCAACTGAAAGTCCAGGATTTGCGCTACCAGGAGCAGCTTCTGCGCTACCAGCGGCACCAGCTGGAGATGAACCGGCGCCGCCTGGAGAGCATGATTAAAAAGGCCGAGGATATGGTTTCCCACCTCAGTGTGGTACTTAATTATCTGACCAACGACCTGCGCACCATGGGAGTCCGGTTGGCGGAACTGGAGCAAATGCACCAACTGGGGATCAGTATTATCAGGGCCCAGGAAGAGGAACGCAAGCGGGTAGCCAGGGAAATCCACGACGGGCCGGCCCAAATCATGGCCAATATCGTAATGCGGGCTGAATTCTGCTTGAAGCTGATGGAAATGAACCCGGGCAAGGTGAAGGAAGAACTGATGGCGCTGCAGGATCTGGTGCGGCACAGCCTCCAGGACGTACGCAAAATCATCTTCGACCTGCGGCCCATGGTCCTGGACGATTTGGGCCTGGTTCCCGCCCTCAAGCGCTACCTGGAGGACTTCCGGGACGAGCAGAACATTGTCGCCGAATTCCTCTTCTTCGGCCAGCAGCGGCGGCTGAACAGCGCTGTGGAGGTGGCCTTGTTCCGGGTGATCCAGGAATCCCTGAATAATATTCGTAAACACTCCTCTGCCAGCCGGGTAATGGTAAAAATGGAAATCTTGCCCGAGCGAGTGAATGCCTTAATCCAGGATAACGGGGTGGGCTTTGACTCCGCCTCGATCCTGGCCAGTCAGAACGGCGAGGGCTTCGGACTGGTGGGGATCCGGGAAAGAATCCATTTGCTCCAGGGCACGGTGGACATAGTTTCGCAACCGGGGCGGGGCTGCAAGATAAGTCTTTCGGTACCCGCCAATAATTAACCGCAAGGGGGGTCCCTAACCTGTGGAGAAAATACGCCTGCTGATTGCCGATGACCACATTTTAATCCGGGAAGGCCTGCGCCACGTACTGTCCATTGAGCCTTCCATCAAAGTGCTGGCCGAGGTTGGGGACGGGGCTGAGGCCGTTGCTTACACCCTGGTCAACCAGGTGGATATTGTGCTGATGGATATTAACATGCCCAATCTGAACGGGATAGAGGCATGCCGGCTGATTAAGGAAAAGAAGCCGGCCACTGCCGTGATTGCCCTGACCATCCACAACCAGGAGGAATATCTGTTCGAGCTGCTCAGGGCCGGCGTATCGGCCTACATCTTAAAGGATGTCAGCCCGGATGAGCTAATTAATACTATAACCGGGGTGTACAGGGGCCAGTCCTATCTCCCTCCCTCCCTCACCAGGCGGGTGATGGAGGAGTTTAACCGGTTGGCAAGTAATCCCTCCGACCGGCCCTATGGATTAACAGCCAGGGAAATGGAAGTGCTCAAAGAGGTGGCCCGGGGTTCCTCGAACAAAGAGATAGCAGCTAATCTGCACATCAGTGAAAAAACCGTTAAAAACCACCTCACCAATATTTTCTTGAAAATGGATGTTTCGGACCGCACCCAGGCAGCCCTCCTGGCGGTAAAAAGCAAACTGGCCTGAGATTCGCCCGCACCAGCTGCGGGTTTTTAATTTTCCCGCAAGATCCGGGCCAGAAGTACCGGTTTCGGCAGGACCCATGTCTGCAAAAAGATCAGACTCCGGGTTCATGTCAATAATGCAAATAATTGCTAGTATTTAATCATGCTAATAACGGAAAAGGAACAACACCCTGGCGACTTTTTTGATTAAAACAATACTATTGAAAGGTGGTTAATTAAATGCTGGCTTGGGCAAAAAGGCTTTGGAAAGAAGAAGAAGGACAGGGAATGGCTGAGTACGGGTTAATCCTGGCTCTGGTAGCATTAGTTGTTGCCGTTGCTCTAACTGCATTATCAGGTAATTTAACTAATCTATTTGATAGAGTTGGTGATGAATTAGAGTAAGAACAAAATAATTATATCAGTTTCTTAAGCTAACATATGTATTCCCGGAAGTAAAAAATAAGTACTAAACAACCCTGCCGCTAGCAGGGTTGTTTAGTACAAGGTCATAGAAAGGGCTGATACAATTGGCTCTAAATATTCTACTGCTATTAGTTCTTATTATTTGCCTATACACCGACTTGAGATACAAAAAAATCTACAACCTAGTCCTATTCCCCACCGCCCTGCTGGCCCTGGGCTACCACCTGCACAGCGGCGGCCCGGCAGAATTGTGGTGGAGCATCAAGGGGCTGCTCCTGGGCATGGCACTGCTGTTTATCCCCTTTATCCTGGGGGGCATGGGGGCAGGGGACGTGAAGTTGCTGGGGGTTATCGGGGCCATTGCCGGACCGTCCTTTGTGTGGATAGTGTTCCTGGCCACGGCCATTATTGGCGGAACTATCTCCCTGGTCATTCTGATTAAGGAGAAACGCCTGCTTTCTGGCCTGAAAAGCGTTTGGTATACCTTCCTTTCCCTGCTGGGGCTGGTGCCCCGGGTGAACATGTTTGGCACCCTGGAAACGGCAGCCAGCCATGGGGGTTCATTCCCTTATGGAACTGCAATTACCGCCGGAACTGCGGTTGCCTATCTGGTGAGGTGATGTTAATTCGTGTTTACAAGAAAAATCTATCGGGACAACCGGGGACAGTCCCTGGTGGAAATGGCCCTGGTACTACCACTGTTAATCATTATTCTTTTTGGGATTATAGAATTTGGCCGGGTGTTTCACTCTTACCTTATCATCACCCATGCCTCCCGGGAAGGTGCCCGGGTGGGGGTGGTGGGCCAGTCCAACACTGATATTAAACAACAGATTCAAGATGCGGCACCCCTTAACCTGGACAAACTTACAATTACCATAACCCCCTCGGAACAGCAAGCCAGAACTCCCGGGGTACCTCTGACAGTATCAGTTGGCTACCAGGTTGACCTGTTTACGCCGATCCTGGGGAGTATCCTGCCCAATCCGGTACTATTGCAGGCCCGGACAACAATGCGGATGGAGTAGAAAATAAAATGCTGACGAGCAAAGTAAACATAGTAATGAAAAGATTGACCTCCGGGGAAAGTGGCCTGGCCCTGGTTCTGGTGTCGCTGGCCATGGTCGTCCTATTGAGCATGACCGCCCTGGTGGTGGATGTTGGAGCCGTGACGCTGCATAAAAACCGGCTGGCCAACGCCTGCGACGCGGCTGCTCTGGCCGGGGCCAGAGAATTACCCAATACCGGAGCCGCCACCCAAGTGGCTAATAATTACATTAACCTGAACGGCGTTTCTCCTGACGACACCCGGGTAGAAATCCTTGAGGGTGGAAAGAAAATCAAAGTAGCTTCCGCCAGGGAAGTAGAGTTTACCTTCGCCCGGGTATTGGGTTTTACCTCAACCACCGTCAATGCCGACGCCACTGCTGTTTTTGGCGCCATTAGCTCGGCCACCGGTATCATACCCCTTAGTGTACCTGAACAAGAACTTAACTTTGGTCATGAATACAAGTTAAAAGTAGGCGCTCCGGGCCTGGTAAGCGGCAATTTTGGCGCTCTGGCCCTGGAGGGGAGTGGCGCTGACAAGTACCGCACCCTGATAAAAGAAGGGTATAACGGTCTGATCTCGGTGGGGGACTGGGTTACAACAGAACCGGGTAACATGTCCGGACCCACCAGAGATGGCATTAATCACCGCACCAGTCAGTGCACCCATAATTGTACCGTTGACAACTATGATCCTTCTTGTAAAAGGGTGGTTATTGTACCGGTGTACGATCCGGAAACCATGGGCGGAGGGCGTAACGAAGTAATGGTCGTTGGTTTTGCCGCTTTTCTGCTGAGTAAGGACGCGGTAAAACAGGGTAAAGAGTGCACTGTATACGGATACTTCCTGCAAACAACACCCCCGCCCTCAAGCAGTTTCTCTGTTGACCCGGATCAAAATGATTTTGGCCTGCGCTCAGTGCGGCTTACAAGTTAAAATACTAAGGAGCAATACGCATGCGTAACAAGATTATTCTTATCCTGGCCCTTACGTTTGGATTAATGGCCGCCTTCGGTACATTCAAATACCTGGACAACCTTAAAAAAACCTACCGCACCTCAGGCAATTACGCCAGGGTGGCAGTGGCTGCCCAAACAATTCCAGCCCGGACCCCCATTCAGGAGCAAATGCTTAAATCTGTGGAAATGCCCGTAGAATACATAACCGCAGGGGCCGTAGTTGACGCCAAAGATGCAGTTGGCAAGTTGGCCCGGGGGGATATTTACCCGGATGAGCAAATCCTTCACAACAAACTGGTAGCCCGGGAGGATCCGGATGCAGGTTTGGCTGGCAAGGTTACTCCGGGCCGGCGGGCGGTAACGGTGGCCGTCGACCCGGTATCAGCTCTGGCCGGCATGGTGGCGCCCGGTGACCGGGTGGATGTTATTGCAACATTTGATACGGAGGGTAATCCCTCTCAGAGCCTCACCAGCACCATAATCCATAACGTGCCGGTGCTGGCAGTGGACGCCAATATCGCAGCCGGCAGCCCCGAAAGCGAGGAGCCTGCAACTGTAACCCTCCAGGCAACCCCTGCCCAAGCCCAGGATTTAGTCCTGGCCACCGAGCGGGGCAGCATCCGGCTGACGTTACGGTCCCCGGACGACGGTCAGGCTACCCCCGTACCCTCTTCCAGAATTAATAATTTAATCCGTTAAATACATTACCGATAAACCGGAGGTGGACCCTTTGAACCAGATTACCGTGCTCATCGTAGACGACATTGCCAACACCCGGGAAGATATTAAAAGGCTGCTGTATTTTGAAGATGACATTGAGGTGGTGGGTGAGGCCAGGGATGGTCAGGAGGCCTGCGCTCTGGCAGCTGAACTACGCCCGGATGTGATTCTGATGGATATCAATATGCCCCGCATGGACGGCATTGAGGCCACCGAGCACATCTCGGTGGAAGTTCCCGAAAGCGCCATCATAATTGTCTCCATCCAGGGTGAGCAAGAATATCTGCGCAAGGCCATGTCGGCCGGCGCCAGGGAGTACCTGATTAAGCCGTTCACAGCCAGCGAACTGGCCGACAGCATCCGCCGGGTTAGCGAAAGCCACCGGCGGCGCAACCTGCAACTCATGACGGCCAAACCGGCTACACAGCCACGGAAGCAGGCACCCCGGGGCAAACTGATTACTTTTTTCTGTACCAAGGGCGGGGTGGGTAAAACAACCCTGGCCTCCAACCTGGCGGTTTGCCTGGCCCAGGACACCGGTAAGTCAGTAGCCCTGCTGGACCTGGACCTGACCGCCGGAGATGTCACAGTAATGCTGAACATAACCGCCCGGGGTACCATCGCAGACCTGGTGCAGGAACAGGACCAGATTGATTTTTCCCTGGTTGATTCGTTCCTGGTACCCCACCTTTCCGGCGCCAAAATCCTGCCGGCCCCGGCCAGTCCCGAGCAAGCGGAACTGGTGCTGGTTTCCCACGTCGAGCAGATCATTAAAACCCTGAGAGATAACTTAGACTACATTATCGTGGACACCAGCCCATTATACAGCGATATCAACCTGGCTGTGCTGGAAGGCAGCGATCAAGTGTGTCTGGTTTTAAACCAGGACCTGACCTCCCTGCGCCATGTCAAAAGTTCCCTGAACATCCTCCAGACCCTGAGCTACGGGCAGCGGGTCAACGTTTTGCTTAACCAGCACAGCAGCGAATCCGGCATCAAAGCAGCCGACCTGGAAAAAACCCTTAGCCTTAGTATGGCTGCTATCATCCCGGAAGACCAGAAAACTGTTCGCACCGCTATTAATAAAGGGCTGCCCTTCGTGCTAACCCAGGCCAACAGCAAAGTGTCTTTGAGCGTTAGAGGCCTTATTAGTATTTTGAGTTTGGCCAAGGCTGAAGATATGACCAATGAACCACCCAAGAAATCCCTGGTAAGCAGACTGTTCAGCTTCTAACTCGGTCAAATGAGGAGTGGTATGCGTGTCCCTGCTGAAAAAACTGGAAAAACACAAGTCCAGGCAAGAAAGGGAAGAGCGCCAAAAAAATGTCGCCACACCGCCCCAGCGCGATCCCTACGCCAGCCTGCGGGCGGAACTGCATAAAAAAATAATCTCGGAACTAAAAGACATGCCTGCAAGAGACCGGGAAAACAGCGAGTTTATGACCCGGCGAATTGAGCAACTGACCAGTGAAATGCTGTCCGGGGAGGAACAAAAACACATCCCGCGCCTTGACCGAATGCGCATTGCTGCGGAGTTGGTGGACGAGATTATCGGTTACGGTCCAATCACCTCCCTGTTAAACGACCCTGATATAACCGAGGTTATGGTTAACGGCCCCGATCAGGTATATGTGGAGAAAAATGGTCGCCTTAGCCTGACCGATGTCTTCTTCCGGGATGACAATCATGTACTGAATATCATTGAGAGAATTGTGGCCCCCATCGGTCGGCGCATTGACGAGAGTATGCCCATGGTGGATGCCAGGCTTCCGGACGGATCCCGGGTCAACGCCATTATTCCGCCTCTATCCCTGGTCGGGCCCACCATAACCATCCGCAAGTTTTTCCGGGACCCGCTGACCATTGAGGATTTAATCAGGCTGGGTACGTTGACCCCGCAGATGGCCCAGTTCCTGGAAGCCTGCGTCAAGGCCAGGCTGAATATCGTGGTTTCCGGCGGTACCGGCTCAGGTAAAACCACCACCTTGAACGTGCTATCATCTTTCATCCCCAATAATGAGCGGATTATTACCATTGAGGATGCCGCAGAACTGCAACTGAGGCAGCAGCACGTAATCACTCTGGAAAGCCGCCCTCCCAATATCGAAGAGCGGGGCGCCATCACCATCCGGGACTTGGTGCGGAACTCCCTGCGCATGCGCCCGGACCGCATTGTGGTGGGCGAGGTGCGCAGCGGCGAGGCCCTGGACATGCTTCAGGCCATGAACACCGGCCATGACGGCTCCCTGACCACTGGTCACGCCAATTCCCCCCGGGACATGCTGGCCCGTTTGGAGACAATGGTCTTAATGGCCGGCATGGACCTGCCGGTCCGAGCTATCCGGGAGCAGATTTCATCTGCCGTGGATTTAATTATCCAGCAAAACCGGCTCCGGGACGGTTCCCGGCGGGTCACCCATATAACCGAGGTCCAGGGCATGGAGGGTGACGTAATTGTCTTACAAGATTTATATACCTTCCGGCAGCTGGGCGTGGAGCCCGACGGTATCCTCCGGGGCCGCTTCCAATCCTCCGGGATCAGGCCCAAATTTGTGGACAAACTGGAGGCCAGCGGTTGCAAGTTGCCAACGGAGCTGTTCGAGCCCTCCATCTTTTAACCGAGGAGCAAGATAAAAATGGATGCTCTTACTGTAAGTGCCCTGGCCTTTTGTTTTTTCACCCTGCTGGTGTTGGGTATCCAGCAAATAAAGCATACTGACGACCAGATGGTGGCCAGTAGGGTCCGGAAGCTAAAAGCCAAAGAGGTTAAAGAAAAACTAGCTCAACTGAATCAGAACCCAGGAGACCGGTCCCCACAACCAGAGTTTTGGCGCCGGGTGCTTACCTCTGCCAGCCGGCTGTCCCCGGCTATGCGACTGGGCCGGCTGGTGGACAAAAAACTGGCCGAGGCCGACGTACCTCTGCGGGGTGAGGAATATGTGGTGCTAGTCCTGCTTTCGGCCCTTGTTGCCGGAGGATTTTTCGCAACTGTTTCCCTGAACCTGGGGCTGGGACTGGCAGCGGCGGTGGTCGGCGGCCTGGCGCCGCACCTGCTGGTTAACCGTATCCGGACCAAAAGGCTACTAACCTTTAACAGCCAAATTGGCGACGCCCTGGTGATCATGGCTAACTCCCTGCGCTCGGGGTTCTCCTTCCTTCAGGCTATGGATATGGTATGCAAAGAGTTGCCGGACCCCATCCGCAAGGAGTTTTCCCGCACCTTCCGGGAAATTAATCTGGGCACCCCCACGGAAGAGGCTCTGCAAAACCTGGCCTTGCGGGTTAAAAGTGATGATCTTGACCTGGTGGTAACGGCGGTGCTGATCCAGCGCCAGGTGGGGGGCAATCTGGCCGAGGTACTGGACAATATTGCTGAAACCATCAGGGAGCGGATCAGGATTAAGGGCGAAGTGAAGACCCTAACCGCCCAGGGCCGTATCTCAGGTATTGTTATCGGCCTGTTGCCCTTAGCCCTGGTCACGTTTATGCTGATAATCAATCCAGCCTACATTATGACCCTTTTCACCAACAGCATCGGCCTGGCTTTAGTATCAGCCGCCCTGCTTGGTCAAATCTTGGGCATTTTGTTAATAAAAAAGATTGTCAACATTGAAGTTTAGCCTGTACTGGAGTAAAAGGAGGTTTAACTATGATAATGCTGGCCGTGGCAGGCGTATTCGGAATCACTATTATCGGGACTTTGGCCCTGCACCGGATTATCTTTGGCGAGCGCATACGTATGGCCCGGCGGGTGGACGAGGTTATGGGCGCTCCGGCAGCTCCGGCAGTGCGGGAAGAGGAGCTGGCAGCACCCCTTTACCAGCGAGTCATCAGGCCGGCCATGGCCACCCTGGCAGGCAAATTAATCCGCTATTTGCCTGCCACCCGGGAAGAAGCCTTGGTCAAAAAAATGCACGAGGCTGGCAACCCGGGCAGCCTGGCGCCCCGGGAACTTCTGGTAATCAAATATGTGCTGGCCATGGCCATAGCAGTAGTTTTGGGAGTTCTGACGGAAATGATGGGAAAAACCGGTATCCAGGTTTTTTTACTGGCCCTGGCGGGAATTCCCCTGGGGTGGATGCTGCCGGACCTGTTTCTGCAGTCCCGGGCCAGACAACGCAAGGAGGAAGTCAAAAAAAACCTGCCGGATACTCTGGATTTACTCACGGTTAGCGTTGAGGCCGGCCTGGGCTTCGATGGCGCCCTGATGAAGGTGGTGGAAAAGTCCAGAGGTGTGCTGGCGGATGAGTTTGTGCAGGTATTACGAGAGGTGAAAATGGGCAAGGTTCGATCCGAAGCCCTGAGAGACATGGCCGAACGATTAAATGTGAACGACCTATCCAACTTTGTCGGCTCAGTAATCCTGGCCGACCGTCTTGGTATAAGCATTGGCAACGTGCTCCGGGTTCAGAGCAACCAGATGCGTCAAAAACGCCGCCAGCGGGCGGAGGAAAAGGCGATGAAAGCGCCGGTTAAGATGTTAATCCCCATGGTATTGTTTATATTTCCAGCTATCTTTGTTGTTCTGCTGGGGCCGGCGGCAATTCAAATAATGAAAGCTTTCTAGGAGCTGATGCCAATGATGCTTATCAACACGGCTACCGATAGGGTGGTGGCCCGCAAGGTAGAGCTGGCCAGCACCTTTGGGCAGCGCCTGCGGGGCCTGATGGGCCGCAGGGGAATGCCCAAAGGCAGCGCGATGTTGCTTTATCCCTGCAATGCCATACATACCTGCTTCATGCGGTTTTCCATAGACATCGTCTTTTTAAACCGGGAAGGATACGTTCTGGTGATAATTCCCAAACTCCCCCCTTTCCGCTTTGCCGGGCCGGTGAAGGAAAGTCAACTGGTAGTGGAACTGCCCGCCGGGGAGACTGCAGATGCTCAAATTGAGATCGGCCACAAGCTAAAATTTGCTTATAAAATAAAGAGGTGAAGGGTAATGAATATAAAACAAGGTCCAGCTATGCCGGCACTCCGTAAAGGATTTATAAGCGACTTTTCCCTGACCTTCCGCATCAGTCTGGGCATAACCATGCTAATCATGGTGCTCCTTGCCGCTGTGGGATTTGGCTCCTTCCTGCGGGACCGGGATACTTTTATGCAGGAGGCCATCAATAGAGGCTGGACAACGGTATACACAGTGCAAACCTTTGCCGGCGACCACCTGGCCCGGGGAACTCAAGACCACCTGCATAATCTGCTGGTTACCCTGGAAAAGGACCCCCTGATTGCCCGGGCCTTAATCCTGGATAACCAGGGCCAGGTCATGATTGAAAAAACACCTGGCCAGGCCGGGCAATTCATCAATGATGCCAACGCTATGAAGGCCATTGAAACCAACTCGGAAAACATGGGCTACCTGCGGGACGAGCGGGGCAAAAACTCGGCTATCACCTTTACCGCCCCACTGGTGGATTCAGGAGCCCAGACCAGGGGTTATCTCTACCTGGCCGTGGACCTTGGCTGGGTTAATGCCCACCTTCAGGAAAGCATCCGGAGCCTCCTGGTGTACTTTGTCCTGGCTGTCCTGGCTGGCCTATTTTTAACCCGGTTGATTATCCTGCGCTATTTCCACCGCCCGGTACAAGCCCTGGTGGAGGCTACAGAAAAAGTATCCGCAGGAGATTTCTCCGGCAAGATTACGGTAACCAGCAAGAATGAGTTGGGCAGTCTGGCCCGGGCTTTCAACACCATGAACACCCACCTGGCGGTGCTGTTCCTTAACGTGCGGGCAACGGTGCAGGATATGAACAATGCCTCCACCACCATCGTCAAGCACACCCAGCGCATGCAGGCGGAAGAAGGTCATGAAAATAGTGCCCCGATCCAGGAGGAATTGCTCAAGGAAATCAACACCAGCGCCAAGAAACTTACCCGCATGTCGGACAAACTGCAGTCCCTGGCCCAGCAGTTCAAGACCGATCCCAAGGAAAACGTGCTGAAAGTATAGTCAAAATAATCAACTGCTGGCTTATTGTCAGCATGCCCCTAATCCACGCAGGTCACATTTTTTAGACTGGTTAGTTCAGGCAAAGGAATACCATAGGGGACAGGTTACTATACTATTCAAGTTAAAACGTTACTATTCAGGTATTCAGAATTCAGGAGTCAGAATTCAGAATGGATCGTATAGCTCATACTTCGGAAACGCCATGGATAAACTATAAACCGCAAGTACGAACAGGCGCGCCTTCTGCCATACCAGTAAATCTTCAAATGTTTTTGCTGGTTTTCTCATTCTGACTCCTGACTTCTGACTCCTGACTCCTGAGTAGTTACGTTAAAACAGCCTGTCCCTTTACCTTTCACACATTAAACCTGATATTCATGATATCGCCGTCCTGGACGATATAATCTTTGCCCTCCAGCCGGGCCAAACCCTTTTCCTTGACCCGGGCCATGTTGCCCAGTTCCTCCAGGTCCTCGTACCTGACCACCTCAGCCCGGATAAAACCCCGCTCCAGGTCGGAGTGGATTTTCCCCGCCGCCCGGCGGGCATCCAACCCCCGGGCAATAGTCCAGGCTTTGACCTCGTCCTCACCTACAGTGAAAAAGGAAATCAGCCCCAGGGTGTCGTAGGCGGCCCGGGCCAGGCGGCCAACCCCTGTCTCCTTCAACCCCAGGTCCTCCATGAACGGCTGCCGGTCTTCCCCGGGCAACTGCTGTATTTCCATCTCCACCAGACCGCAAATTTCTATAAACTGCAAACCCTTTTCCGCTGCCAACTGGCGCAGGCGCTCCCGGCCCGGGTAATCACCGGACCGGAACTGTTCCTCATCGGTGTTGGCCACCAGAATTAGCGGCTTGTCCGTAAAAAAGCTATAATTGATCAAAAGTGACCTTTCTCCAGGAGTAAGATCAAGCTGCCCCACGGGCGCCTCGTTCTCCAAAGCCTGCAGACACTTATGCAGAACCGCCAGTTCCGCCTCGTTCTCCTTGGTGACCTTTTTGCCGGCCCTGATCCTCTCTATGCGCTTCTCCACCAGTTCGATATCGGCCAAGAGCAGTTCCACATTAATGGTTTCAACATCCCGGAGGGAATCAACAATACCATCAACGTGGAGCACATCAGGTTCGTGAAAGATACGCACGACGTGAACCAGCAGTTGTACGTTCCGAATCGCATCCAGGAATCTATTGCCCACCCCTTTGCCCTGGCTGGCCCCCCGCACCAAACCAGGGGCGTCACTGAACTGAATCTGGGCATAGGTGGTTTTCCGGGGCCGGTACAGTTGGGATAAAAAGTCAATCCGCCGGTCCGGTACCAGGGCGGTTCCCACATTGGTTTCCGACTTGCCGGATAAAAACTTGGACGTTTCAAGCCCGGCGGCAGTCACCAGGTTAAAGATAGTCGTCTTGCCAACCATGGGCAAGCCAATCAAAGCTGCTGTAAACATACTTTTCACCTCGGAATTCATTTTAGCCCTTAATTTGCCGGTAAGCAAGCCTTTTGCAGCGCACTGCCGGCGCTCCGGAAAACAGGCGGCAATTTCCGTGGGACAAATCTTTTTCCACGCAGATTCATGTGATATACTTTACCGGGTAAGCTGTTGCTGCAAGGGGGGGGCCAAAGTGTTCGGAATTGACTTTATAATTGCCACCATCTTCATCTTTACAGGCTGGGTACTGCTGTTCAGATTCATTAAAGGCCAAAAAGCCAGGATGCTCTACCGCAAGTACGGCCAAAAGGCTGTTAAACTAAAAATAGCCTTATACCTTGTCCTGGTCTTGATTACAATTATTTACCTGCGCATTTTTATATTTATTGAACGATAAAGGGCGGTTAAGTCCAGTATGAACTCGGCTAACATTCAGAGGGGGTTGAATCCCCCTTTGAATGAAGTCTCGTTCAAATGTCTGATCTATACAGTATGAGAATTAAACACCTCCGGTCTGGACAAATTAGAAATAAACGTCCGGAAGGAGGTGTTGTTAATGAAGGGAATTACCACCAGTTATGTAGTTATCGCTTTAGGAGTTATTGTAGCACTAGTGGGGTATTATCTTATCGGCGGAACTTTTGGCGCCGGGGTGTCGGGCTTTGGTCTGGCCCACATCCTGCTGGGAATTCTGGACATGTTCAGGCCCTCGGTTAAAACAACTTCTTGAACTAATGCCTAAGATTATTTTTTGTACAGGCGGCACCTGCGGGTACCGCCTGATTAGTTTTTGTTCTTACGGGCCATCTTATGATACAATTCCGGCCGCCGGTGACGCAGCAGGGGCAGCCGGCCCCGAATTTCCTCCGCCAGCCCCGGAGCAATTTCAGCCGTCAATATTGTTTCCCCTTCCGCCGCTTCCGCCAGCTTGTTGCCCCAGGGGTCCACCACCATGGAGTGTCCATAGGCCACATAGGGGGCAGCGGGATCCCTGGCCGGCGAGGCTGCAGCCACAAACAGCTGATTATCCACCGCCCGGCCCCGGAAAACCAAATCCCAGTGGGCGGGCCCGGTGGTCATGTTGAAGGCCGCCGGCGCCACCAGCAACTGCACCCCCCGCAGAGCCAGTAAACGGATTAATTCCGGAAACCGGATATCGTAGCAAATCACCACCCCCAGGGTGCAAAGGCCGGTCTCAATAACTGAGAGTTCTTCCCCCGCCCCCAGGGTGCTGGACTCCCGCACCGACAGTCCGGGCAGGTCAACGTCAAACAGGTGGATTTTACGGTGCCGGCCCAGCAACCGGCCATCCGGCCCGAAGACAAAGCTGGTGTTGTACACCTGGCTTCCGTCCCGCTCGGGAATTGATCCCCCCACCAGGTAAACACCCTCCCCGGCAGCCGTTGACGCCAGCATTTCCAGGGTTTCCCCCCCGGGATAGGTTTCCGCATAACTGGGAAACAGCCTGGCCTGGTAGGGGCAATTAAACATCTCCGGTAAAATCACCAGTTCACTGCCCAGGGCTGCAGCCCGGCGAATCATGTCCCGGGCACGGTTAATATTCCTGGACTTATCATCCACTATCTGCAACTGGCACAGGGCCAGTTGAAAAACTCGGCCTGGCATACTCTAACCTCCCGGTAAACCTGCGTTGGGCTGAACAAGAAAGGCGTGCCTTATTAGCTCTTTTAAGCGCACGCCCGGCAGCACTATTTTCCGCCCGGCAAAATTGCCTGGCCTAAAACACAATATGTAATAAAGAAGACTTGGTTCAGGTGGGGTTTTAACCCATACGTTGGGGACATTCCTCCGAAGGAGGTGTGTCCCCTGACCGCTAAACCTTAGTCGCACTTATTTCGAGTTTACAGCCTGTTAATCCCATTAGTTGGGGACATTCCTGTCCCCAGAGAAATACCCAAGCTTCAGCAGGTGTGTCCCCTTTCCTTATGCGAGGGCGGGGTCTTACAGGCTGTGCGAAGATAAAAACCCCTGCCGCTCAAGCAGAGGTTTTATCACTTACACCTGTACAACTTCCTTGATTTCGGGCAAAGACTGCTTCAGCGACCGTTCTATCCCCTGTTTTAACGTATATGTTGACATCGGACACCCTCCACAGGCTCCGGTTAACCTTACTTTTACAACACCGTCATCAGTAACGTCTACCAGTTCAACGTTACCACCGTCACGCTGCAGAAAAGGACGAACCTTCTCCAGGGCGGCTTCGACTTTTTCACGCACTTTGCTTTATCCTCCTTTCTCAGCTAAAAATAGTATAACAGAACTGCTGCGACTGTATGTGCGGCAAGTCCTAAAAACATATAATTATTTTAACTATAAACTACTTAAATGGCAAGGAAAACAATTACACCGACAAAAAGAGCCGCCTGAACAGCTTCCCTGGAAAGTGCTCGATATTTGTTCTTATCCTGGCCCTGTTCATTATATGCTCAGAATTAATCCTTAAATAAAAATAGCCCGGCTCACCGGGCTATTTATCTCAACTCTACTTTTTTAGCTCTATGACAACCATTGCCACCGGGCTGCCCTGTTCCTCCCCGGTATCTGCGGCGCTATGAAGGATGTCATTAATATTGCTGTCCATGACCCTGCCGGAATCATTAAGAACCTCCCATAGCGGGCCAAACTTGGCTAAAGGAATTTGCAACTCCAGGACCACCGTATCCACTTCCTGCTGCCCGGCCACCAAAGCGCCATGGGAAGCAATCACCTCGGCACCATAGGAGTTGGCCTTTTCCACGATACTGTTCATGGCCTGCTCCGGATCGGTAACAGCCAATACCAGGTGGGCTTCCCTGGCAACCGCACCGCCACCCATACGCCCTTTCATGTTTTCCATATACATTTGACGCGGCTCTTCATCCGCCGCAATCTCCGGGGCGGCGTTTGGTACGGACATAACCCCGGCACCCGGCGGCGCGGCATCCCTGCGCAGCTCCTCCTCCCGGCTCAGCCCGTCAGGCTCCATGAGCATGTTAAAGTCCGTGCTTTCCGGAGCATCTTCCTTGACCTCACCTTTTCCCGCAAAGACAATTTTTTCCGTACCTCCGGCCTGCTTCTCCGGTCTGTCCGCCTTGCCATTATCCACAGCCACAGTACCGGAGCTACTATTACCGGAAAACAGTTGCGCTATCAAACCCTCACCGGAGTCAAACCAGCGGGCGGGACTGCCCCACACACCAGTAATACCCAGAGCCACCACAAGCACAGCTGCCGCAGTGATAAATGCCGGCCACTTATAAAAGGCGCGCTTCGGAGCTTTGGCCCGGCCGGTGGGCCTCTCCTGCTCTATTTGCTGCAGCCTTTCCCGCAGCTCGTTGCGGAAGGCAGCCGGCGGGGTAACCTCCGGCAAGCCCTGCAGCAGGTTAATGGTTCCACGCAATTCTTCCAGCTGGGCCTGGCACCCGACACAATTTTTCAGGTGCGCTTCAATCTGCTTCTGCTCACCGGGTTTTAAAAAACCGTCCAGGTACGGGGAGAGCAATTCACAAACATCACTACACTGCATTTGAGGTCCCCCCTTTAACAGAAAGACGGTACTCCCCGTTAAAAAGTTCCCGGCGCGCCTTTATTTTGTCCTTAAGAGCGTGCCTGGCCCGATTAAGGCGTGATTTAACCGTACCCAGGGAGCAACCCAGGGCAGCGGCAATTTCCTCATAGGAAAGCCCCTGCATCTCCCGCATAATTAAAACCAGCCGGTGTTCTTCCGATAGGGAGGTGAGACACTGCTGCACATACTGCTGCAGCTCATGGCGCTCTGCCGCATCTTCCGGGGATTCCTCCGCACTATACACCGGTATGTTCCCTGCGGCGGACTCCGCCAGCTCATCCAGGGAAACATTGCGCTGCCTCTGCCGCCGCCGCAGCTCATCCCGGCAGGCATTAGATACAATGCGGTACATCCAGGTGCTAAAGCTGGACTCCCCCCGAAACCCCGGCAGGGCCTGATACAACCTGATGAATCCTTCCTGCGCCAAATCCCCGGCATCGGCATGATTCCCCATAAATCTGTAGGCCATATTGTAAACTTTGCCCTCGTAGCGCCGGACAAGTTCCTCAAAAGCATCCAAATCGCCCTTTTTACTTTTCTCAACCAGCACCTCATCTGGCGGATGCAAAGGGTTCACCCCCATCAGGCCCCATACTTCCCATACCTGTATTAAATTCGCCAGAAGACTCCCCACTCCTGCCGAAAAAGCTCAAAGCGGTGAATGTGGTAAATCTGCCAACTACCAGCCAATTACTGATGATACCTTGACACTATAACTGATTCCTGCTATTATATATATTGCACTAAGCAAGCCGAAGTGGCGGAACTGGCAGACGCAGCGGACTCAAAATCCGCCGTTCGCAAGGACGTGTGGGTTCGACTCCCACCTTCGGCACCAGTAATATCAAGGGTTATCGGCCTGGGATTCGCTTCCAAATACCACAACAAAAATGCGAATCCGCCAGGTCTAATTCAACCCCGACGGATTACCCCCTATCTGCTTTTTTCAGTAAATACTAAAGCAGTTAAGGGGGTTTACTATTTTATGGCGAAAAGAAAAGTTTTAAGCGCCAGGGGTAATCTGCCAGAAACCTGGGAAGAGGCCATGAAAGGATTTCTTTTCTGGAAACAGGCACAGGGTATGAGCCAGAGAACACTCAAAGACTACCGTAAGCATATCAGCCAGCTGTTTAACCATTATCCAGAGGCATACAATCCAAGCAAGTTAAAGTTAAACGTGCTGGAATACATGGCAAAGCCGGTAAAGCCCGCCACCTTCAATCTAAGACTTGTTTATATACTTCTTTACTCGAATCAATGAATAAAGCAGCGCAAAAGCGCATTTATTCTTTTCAGCACGATAAAAAGGCGCTGATCTCTCAGTGCCTTAATTATTAATCATCTGTGCTATCACAAACTTCTTTATGATTTTCTCGCATTTTTTATTTCAACGTAACCTGTACCTCTTTCCCAAGGGAGCGGGCAACCTTGGACAGAAAGTCCAGAGATGGATTGTACGTTCCGCTTTCCAGGCGGCTGATATTGGATTTCTGAGTCCCAACCCGAAGCGCCAATTCTTCCTGGGTAATATTTTGGCTGGTGCGTGCTTCAATGATTTGCGAAATCACATCATAGCGCGGTTTCAGCTTTTCGTATTCCGCTTTGAATTCTTCGTCCTTCATCAAAAGCTCTTTCACTTCGGAAAACTTTGCTCCTGCCTTACTCATTGTCACACCTTCTTTCATAATCTTCTTTATAACGCAGTGCCCGTTCAATCTCTCTTGGCGGAGTTTTTTGAGTTTTTTTGGTGAAACCATGAAGCAGCACAAAAGTTTTCTGGCGGTATGTGAAATAGAAAATCCTGCTGATATCCGAGGCGAACTTGATTCTCAATTCAAAAAGCCCTTTGCCTTTTATAGGCTTGACGTATGGTTTCCTTAATTCAGGCCCATGCTTTTCCAGCAGTTCTATTTCGCTAAAGGCTTTCGCCCGCATTTTTGCCTCCAACGATAGCAGAAAATCCAGTACGGGAATATCTCCGTTTTCCTTTTTATAGTATTCCACCTGCCAATCCATGATACACCTCTAATCTTTGTATATGCTCCACCGCACCATTATGTTATCATATACGATAACATAAGTCAAGAAATTTGTATTTTTTGCAAAACATCTACACAGCAATTATTTTTCCATGCTATTTGACTGCCGTATCCTTAATACAACCCTGAGATAGTCGTTGTAATCCTTCCCACGCGTGGGCGGCTCGTCGGTAACGGCGTAGGTGGAGGGAAGGAGGGCCTTGATGGTTTCTGCCGCCAGCCGCCCGGCTGCGTCGTTGTCCAGATGCAGGGTAATTTCGGTTATTCGCGGGTAATCCCTGAGGTACTGCGTCAGAGCAGCAGGCAGGGTGCTTTCCCGGATGTTCTTTTTCGGCTTGTAAATACCCGCCAGGGAAAGGCAGCTTTTCCGGACGCCAATCCCTGCCGGAAAGCAGTTCAAATGTGCCATAGGACAAAAGGTCGATAGCACTTTCAAACAGGTGCAGCTTGGTGGATTTATCCCTTGCCGGTACGGAGAAGGAGAAGCGCTTGTCGCTGCCGCTTACGTCCCCCATAAACCGGCTGCCGCATGTGCCCCGGAGCGCATCGTAGCGGGGAACGCCCTGCGGGTCGAAGCCGACAAAGACCGCGTACGGCGATGGCGGCTTTCATACAGCCGCCCGGTTTGAATACAGTAATCAATTAAGGTGCCGTGTATGCCGCGCACTCTAAGATAGGCAATCACGCGATCATTACTCTTATTTTTCTCCGGCAACAGCAATTTTCTCGGCCCAGCAGTTTCCCGCGCCTTTGATGGGACAGGGGGCACAACAACTGCCTGCCCGTCTATCCGCATGACCGCCTCGGGAAGCGTCATGCCCCGGACCTTGATGAGATAATCCAGGGCGGAACGCCCACCGATGCCGCGGGACCACCAGCACCACTTCCCGTTGGATATTTTCAGGCTGTCATGGCTGCGGGTGGTATAGACGTTGCCGGAAAAGTGCACCAGCTCCTGCGGTTCGTAATATTGCAAATAGGTCAGCAGATCCATCTGTTTGGCGCGCTTAATCTGTTCCGGGGCCACATAGGGCATAACGATCACCTCCGAACGCAAAAAGCACCGGACTTTGTCTTCCGATGCTTCTTTAAGGAATTTTTGCAATGCGGCTATATTGCGCCGATTTTTTTGAGATAGGAAAAGCCGTCCGTATGTCCGCGAAAATAAAGCTGCATACGCTCCATGTCCTCCATGCGGGTTGCTGCATCCCGGTGGGGAGAAAGGAGCACCACAGTGAACGGGGGTATTTTTCTTATCCAGGACAATGGTGATTTAGTTGAAATACAGTGAAAGTGAAGCCTTTTGGAATCAAGGCGCCTTTTAACAACAATGACACCGTAATAAATGATTTTTGCGCGTATTAGACTGGATTCTGCAAGAGATTCAGGCGGCATCCGGGACCTGGACAAAAAAATCAAAGTTCTGTAACCGAGGTGTTATTATATGGAATTACATTCTCGCCTGCGCGGGGGCATTTACGGCGTGGCGGTAGGCGACGCCCTGGGCGCCACGGTGGAATTTATGAGCCGGAAGGAAATTCGCTCTACTTACGGCCGCCACAAAGAAATCATCGGCGGCGGCTGGTTGCGGCTGCAGCCCGGGGAATACACCGCATTTTTGGAGATGTTAACGGGGACAAGGGCGGCATGACCTTACCGTTTAATTGTAGACAACTTCTTATCCTGGTGCTATATCACCCATCAAGAGTTACACATAAATAATCTAACTGCCGGGTGGGCTGGCAGCAAGCTGCAGGTAGCCCACCCCGGCAGTCCCGGTGGGCAAAGCGGAGCCGAAGATCTGAAAATCGATTATAAATATCATGACTATTGTATGGCAAACTGGCACAGTGCCGGTTCCGATATCCCGGATACTAAACAACGCCTAACTAAGAGGCCGGCGGCAAAGCTACAGGTTATCCAACAGCTGCAGATCCGGTTACCCGCTGGTCCATAAATTTGCGCAACTGAGTCCGTTATAAGGCATACCGGATATTTACTGTATATCAGCACTTTTTCTGGCAAAATAGAGTTGAAGCGGCAGCAACCGCCTTCTACTGCCACCTGCAGCTGCCGTCTAAAGCCTGGCGCCCTGACAGACTTCTATCAGACTTCGGAAAAAATTTTCCGAAGTCTTTCCGAAGTTCATAAAAACGAAATTTTTTCTATAAAATTATATATTTTCTATTACTAGCCTTTTCCCGCCTATTTGTGGGAATGATAAGATTAGCTTCAACCATCTTTTCCAACCTATAATCAACCTGGCTGGCCGAAAACATACCATTTAACCCTTTTATAATTTCTTTTCGAGAAGCCGGCTGGTTATCTTTTATATATTTCCATATTTCTTTAGAATCTGCCGGAAGTTTCTTGAATTTAAAATCTTCCTCTAAACCTGTTAACTGCGGGGAAAGCTCATAAAAAGCCCACCGGCGACTTCCTGTCATGCTTAAGACCCTGGCCTGTACCATTTCCCCAAGTTCACGCGTTGCAACTATTGTATCCACACCACATTACCGCTGGTACTCTCTATTGGTTATGCGTCCTTCATTCTTCGTAAATACCAGCGCCAATCTCTGATTGCTGTTAAAACCACTAATGTTAATACTGTCAAGCCACCTAAGTGCATCAGGGCTGAGTAAATTATGATTCTTAAAGGTTAAGCTAAATCGGCTCAAAGTACTCTTAAACAGCGGTGGAGACAAGTTGTGCTTGCGCATGGCTGCAATTATTGCCCCAACACCTCCACCCCTGTTTTCCACGATTCCAAGATCTTCCGCTATGCGCATCAAAGCCGAATTTCGGGCTTGTTGTACATCGGGCTGGTCAATGTTATCTAAAGTTACCGTTCCAAAAAGGCCGCCTGGATTAGAAATAGTAAGCCGATCCGGAAATAAAGATACCTGGATTTGACTCCCCCGTGCTTGGGGAGAATAGTCCCGGTGCAAAAGTGCATTTGCTAAAGCTTCACGTAACGCCTCCCGGGGGTACTCCCAGGGTTCTTCACGTTCCATAGAGCCCGTAATAACAGTTCTTTTTTGCAAATGCCTGCCCAATAACAAAAGTATCCTTTGTAATATAACCGGAATGCTACCCTCGATTGGCTCGTTTACTAAATACTATTAAGGACAAGGTGCGTTTTGTGCTGGTGATCGACACTGTAATTCTCTTTTAGAAAGACCTCTGCACGTTTTTGGGAGTTGGGTCCAACATAATATCTTAATGATTCAATTATCCCCAGAAGAGCAGGGTTATTTGCCCATATACCTCCATCTATGAGTTGGGCACCCTCAAAAGTATCCATCATAGCTATTGGGAAATAGGTTGGAGCAGCAGAAGTAGACAGGGCTACGTCAACAAGAAGATGTTCGGGATCCCTTATAAATTCAGGTTGATGTGGAGTTTTAAACACTATATTATCACCGTTAGTTAGGTTTACAGCTGGAACAAGCACTATTGGGCGGTCGATATCTTTCATTCTTTTTGTGCCAAATACTTCTGTAAACTTTCTGGATTCCTACTTAGCAAGTCGCTTTTTATTCTGAAATAGGAAGCCACACCCTTAAAAGATTGTATGCCCCCTCCGTCTTCTGCTGGGCCTGCTGAGCTGGCTGTTCCGTCTTTCCCGGTCAACGCTTTCAGAGGCGAACAAAGCCAGGTGGATAACCTTTCCGCCAGAGGTCAGACAGGACCCGGCCAGTCCCTCGCCGCGGATGCGCAGGTCCTCGCCCAGGCCGACGGAAGGATACGCTGAAACTCTGGCCGTAGCTGCCCTGTCCAGTAGCTCCCGCACATCCCGCTCATTTACTTCTTTTCTTTCCTGGCCGGCAACTTCCAGGGCGTCAAGGGCATAGCTCTCCACCATCTTTTTATATAGCTTCTGAAGGCTAACCGGGCTGTCGAAAGCATCAAGGCAGGCGAACTGCCCGTTGATAAAGACCGCCGCGCCCGCCTGCCCCTCCAGGGCGTAAAAGGCCTCGCAGTACTTCTTCAACTTTTCCTCATGACTTTCGTATACATCATTGACCGCCCGGGTTGCTGACTCAACCCTCATTTCCCTTTGCTTCCGTTCAACTTCATCCCATATCGCGCTTTGATCAGCATCAAAGGTACCATAGGCCATCAGGCAACCGGTCACCTGCTCATTTTTCTGGGCACGCATCCTGGCGTAGGAAAAGCGCCTGCTTTCCGTAAACTTTTCCGACACGTAGCGCCAGCGCTGCTGCTCAACACAACTGACCGGCACCTTCAGCTCCGCCTTTGGCCCCACAAGAATGCTGGCGTTCACCACCCGGTTCTGCTTGGCCCCCATCAGTATTTCCCCATCTAAGATAAGCACAGGCCGGTCGCCTTTGTTTCGCACAAGGATCTCGTTAACACTGCCCTCGATGCTGGCCTCCTGCACCTCGAAAGCCCCCTGCTCCAGGACCTCGTCCAGAAGAATGTACCCGGGCTCCCCGCTTTCGTCAGCTAAAAGCGGAAAAATGACCAGGTTATCCTTCAACTGCTCTTCACCTACCTTCAGTTTTTTCAAGAAATCAGCCACTATTGCCATGCCCACCATCTCCTTAACAGATGTTAATTTCAATATAACAGGCAGCCGTGACACATGGCTGTCACTTGACATGGCAGGGCTAATTTTTTTTCATTTTAATAAGGAACTGATTCTAAAATAAAGTTTTATAATGTGACAAACTGCTGGCTTACCCGTGTCTTAAAATTGAAGCAAAGGGTCAATTAACAGGAGGTCTTTTTATGAGCGATATTTTTGTGGAGCAGATCAGGCCGGGGCAGGATGTTATCGGCATATTTGCTTTAAGATCCGCAAAACTACTGCCCTTTCGCGATGGTTCTGGCCATTACCTGGCCGCCGTTCTCGGTGACAGGACGGGCCAACTGGAAGGCCGGGCCTGGGAGTCGGGACCCGAAATATACCAGAGCTGCCGCACCGGTGACATCGTCAGGGTACAAGGGCAGGCAACAGAATATAACGGCAGGGTGCAAATTCAGATTACAGCAATGACCGTCTGCCGGGACAGCGAAATAGAACCAGGAAGGTTTATTCCGTCCAGCAAACTGGACCGTGAAACTACCAGGCTTAAACTCAAATCCCTGCTGGAATCTATAAAAAACCCGCACTTAAAGACGCTTCTTTCCACTATTTTTACCGATGAGGCTTTCTTATCAGCCTTTCTTACGGCGCCGGCTGCCAGGCGCAACCACCACGCCGCCACCGGCGGCCTCCTGGAGCACAGCCTGGGTGTTGCCGCGGCCGCGGGAAGGATGACAGGGACTTATCCCGGGCTGGACCGGGACCTGCTGGTTGCCGGCGCGCTGCTGCACGACATGGGAAAGGTGGAGGAATACAGCCTCGGCACTGATATTGACTTTACCGACGAGGGCCGCCTGCTTGGGCATATTGTCCTGGGCGTACGGCTTTTGGACCGGTACGTTGGCCGTCTACCTGATTTTCCTGATAACCTCAGGCTAAAGCTTACTCACATGCTTGTCAGCCACCACGGGCAGTACGAGTGGCAGTCACCCAAAAGGCCAAAGTTTATTGAAGCTGCCGTCCTGCACCACCTGGATATGATCGATGCAGCGGTGGACATGTTCAATACCGCAGTGGAAAGCCGCGAGGACCCGGAAGAACACTGGTCAGGCTGGATAAAAGGATTGGAGAGGCAGGTTTTTTGCAAATAGTCGTAGTAAAAGGAGGAAAATGTAAGACTTTGGCCGTATTTCCCTTTATAGCAAAAATGTAACTGCACTCGTCTGCTCTTAGACCACAGCCGTTACATGAAGGGGGATACAAATTGGCCGGTTCTGACCTGGACACCACAAAGGCATTGAGAATAGCCAAATTAATGGACCTCATGAACAAGAAGAGCCCATACGGAGGCGTTTCTTGCAGGGAGATGGCGGAGGTCTGCGAAGTCAGCACGAGAACCATTCTTCGCTACCTGGAGCATATAGAAAATGACTTGAGGGTTCCTATCGTCAGGCCGGAAAAAAACACCTCCAGGAAAGAGGGTTTGTACCGCCTGGACGCCGGCTACCTGCCGTCCATCAGCCCGGAAAAAGCGATGATTATTTTCTTAAGCCTGCTGCAGCAGAAGGGCTCCGCCCTGGCCGGTTATATCAATGAAATAAAGGACGCACTGGTAGGAACGCTTTTCAAATACAAATACTCGCCCCAGAGCCTGCCGGTTGAGCAATTGCAAGAAAGGATTTATGTCGTAGAAGAGCATCTGGCCAACCCGGTCAAAGTGGGTGAAATTTTTACCAAACTGGTACAGGCCATCCAGGGATGCTACCGGATTAAGCTCTGGTATTTCGTTGCTTACAGCAGACAAGACTCGGAGAGAATAGTGGAGCCCTTTGGCTTAGTTTGTAAGCGGCACAACTGGTACCTGGTCGCCCGCTGCCTTACCCGGGAAGCAATCCGCGTCTTCCGGGTGGACCAAATTACGGATATCATCCCCTATTCATCAGAGCGTTTTGACTACCCTCCGGATTTTTCATTAAAAGCTTATATGTCCCGGAGCTGGGGCGTGATCAATGACGGAGAGGTCAGCAAAGTCAGGCTGAAATTCAGACCGGAGGTTGTCCACAGGGTTAAAAATCTGGTCTATCATCCCTCGCAATTAATCGAAAACGAGCTCGACGATGGCTCATTAATCATGTCCTTTGAAGTATGCGGTATTGCAGAAATGAAAACATGGATTGTACAGTGGGGTGATATGGTAGAAGTACTGGAACCGGAACAGCTCAGGGAAGACATGCGCGAAACGGCCCTCAAGCTGCTGGCGCTTTACCAGGTATAGGAATGGTAGTATTACCGGAGATTAAACCTCACCCGGTGGGGAGAAAGGAGCACCACAGTGAACGGGGGTATTTTTCTTATCCAGGACAATGATGCTTTAGTTGAAATACAGTGAAAGTAAAGCCTTTTGGAATCATCGCACCCTTTAACAACAATGACACCGTAATAAATGATTTTTACGCGTATTAGACTGGATTCTGCAAGAGATTCAGGCGACATCCGGGACCTGGACAAAAAAATCAAAGTTCTGTAACCGAGGTGTTATTATATGGAATTATATTCTCGCCTGGGTCGAGTAGAAGTGCGCCTCTTTAGCCTTAGGAGCAGGTTTGTTTTCTCCGTTTACTCCCCGTTTCCTCTGGGAGTGCCACAATATTTGCTCCATATCCAAATTGAACGCACAGCCCTCCCAGAAC
>JBFMEU010000020.1:0-39420 GCA_040753155.1 Bacillota bacterium | reverse complement strand
TACTGGCGTCCCAGGAGGGATTCGAACCCCCGGCCTACGGATTAGAAGTCCGTTGCTCTATCCAGCTGAGCTACTGGGACAATAATGGAGCGGGTGATGGGAATCGAACCCACGTACCCGGCTTGGAAGGCCGGTGCTCTACCATTGAGCTACACCCGCTTAAGCTATTATGCCTACTGTTGTGACAGCAACATAATTATATCTAAAATCACGACCGGAGTCAAAGGTAAAATATTTCCCCTTTGATCTCCTTATCTATATGCAAAATACCAAAACTGGGTGACGATCTTCCCACGGGGAAGGAGATACTGCCCGGGTTGAAAAGCAAAATGCCCTTTTCCACGGTATTCACAGGCATATGGGTGTGGCCGAAGACCACAGCTTGTACACCCAGTTCCCCGGCCCGGTACAAAAGCTTGTCGCAGGTGAACTTTACCTGGTAAAGGTGACCGTGGGTGAGCAGGATTCTGTGCCCGGCCAGCTCCACTACTTCCTCGGCGTTGCCCTGATCTCCATAGTCACTGTTCCCGGCCACAGCCACCACCGGCACGTTTTCCGGCAGTTTGATCCGGAAAACATCGTAGTAGTGGTCGCCGGCGTGGAGCAACATGTCGACGGGGCTCATTTCCTCAATGGCCCGCCAGGCAAACTCAAAGCTATTGTGGGTGTCGCTAAGCACACCTACCCGCATATCCATCACCCCCGGGGGCTTATACCCCGATTATACACCCGCCCCGGTTTCGAGGCAAGGAAGGAACGGGTTTAGACACCGGCAAAACCGGCTAGTATGTCTTTGGCGGCAGCGAAGGCGCGGCCCCGGTGACTGATTTTGTTTTTTACGGCCAAATCCAGCTGGGCAAAGGTCTGGTTGTATTCGGGCACATAAAACAGGGGGTCGTAGCCAAAACCGCTGTCACCCCGGGGCTCGGCGCCGATGAGCCCCTCACATGTGCCCCGGGCGGTTTTGACCCGCCCGTCCGGCGCGGCCACCGCCACCACGCAGCAAAAACGGCCGGTTCTTTTTTCCGCCGGCACGCCCTCTAATTGTTTCAATAGCTTGCGGTTGTTGGCGGCGTCATCCCGGGCCGGGCCGGCAAACCTGGCCGAGTATACGCCCGGGGCGCCGCCCAGGTGATCCACCTCCAGACCGGAGTCGTCGGCCAGGGCCAGCCGGCCGGTATAGGCGGCAGTCTCCCGGGCCTTTTTGATGGCGTTGGCCTCAAAGGTGTCGCCGTCTTCCACCACTTCGGGGAATTCGGGAAACTCATGCAGGGACAGCACCTTGAAACCCGAGCCCTCCAGTAGCTTTTCCATCTCCCGCACCTTGCCCTGATTGTGGGTGGCCAGGACCAGCTCTGTCATGCTAATCACCCCCTATTCCCCCGGCCGCAGACCCCAGTGCCTCCCGCTGCAACTCCACCAACTGCCTGATGCCGGCAGCGCCAAGATCCATCATCTGCCGGGCCTCATCCCTGGTAAAGGAAGCCTCCTCGCCGGTACCCTGGATTTCTACAAAGTTCCCCCGCCCGGTCATGACCAGGTTCATATCCACCTCCGCCGCCGAGTCCTCCTGGTAGCACAGGTCCAGCACCACCTGACCACCCACCCGGCCCACGCTGGTGGCAGCCACAAAGTCTCTCAGGGGGCTGTGTTTGATCAGGCCCCGCTTCATCAGTGCGTGCATGGCGTCAGCCAACGCCACGAAGGCCCCGGTGATGGAGGCGGTGCGAGTGCCGCCATCGGCCTGGATTACGTCACAGTCCATGGTTACAGTGCGCTCCCCCAGGGCCTTGAGGTCGGTTACCGCCCGCAGGGACCGGCCAATGAGTCGCTGGATTTCATAGGTCCGCCCGTTGATGCGTCCCCGGGCTGCCTCCCGGGTCGTCCTGGAGCCGGTGGCCCGGGGCAGCATCCCGTACTCTGCCGTCACCCAGCCGGTACCCTCGCCCTTTTTGAACAGGGGCACCTTTTCTTCCACCGTGGCGGTGCAAATCACCTGGGTGTCCCCCAACTCAATGAGCACCGACCCCTCGGCATATTTATTATAGTTCCTGGTTATCCGTACCGGCCGCATTTCCTTCAGTCCGCGCCCGTCGACTCGTTCCAAATTGTATACCCCCCGTCTAAGAGCTGTATTTTACTTTTCTTCAGAAGCCACCTGGTACACCTTGTTCTCGATGGCTGCCTCCACCGGACCGCCATACCCTGCAGCGGCCTGGCGGCAAAACTCCTCCCGCCGGTACAGGGGCCAGAAATGGGTGATCAAAAGCCCCTTTGCCCCGGCCCGGCGGGCCAACTCCCCGGCCCCCCGGGCCGTGAGGTGCACGCCACGCAGATAATCCGCATCGCCGTCCAGTCCGCTGGCCTCGCAAAGGAACAAATCCGCCCCCCCGGCCAGAAGTTCCAATTCCTGGCTGCCGGCGGTGTCCCCGGAGTAAACCAGACGCCCCCCGGGTCCGGTCACGGATACTCCGTAGCCGGGCAGGGAGTGCGCCGCCTCAATGAAGTCCAGGGTCAAATTACCCCCCACTCTGGCATGCCTGGACCACAGACCCGGGGCCAGTTCCACCCGGGACAGACTGTCTATGCACACCACTTGAAACGCCCTGGTGTAACCGGACAACTCCTGAAAGGTACCCCGGGGCTGGCCGGGCATAAACAGCGGCAGCGGATCATCCCTGGTCCCTTCCCGCCGGGCGCCCTCGATGGCGTGGCGCAGGCAGTAAATATCCATGTAGTGGTCCGGGTGCAGGTGAGAGAGCGCCACGGCGGAGAGCTGCCGAAAATCGAAATGCAGCCCCAGCCTGCTCAGCGTACCGTTGCCGGCCTCCAGCATTAAGGCCGTATGGCCATCCTTGATCAGGTAACCCGAGCAGGCGCCGCCGGGCCGGGGATAGGGGGCCCAGCAGCCCAGTACGGTCAGTTCCATTTAGCTCCCCCCCTTTCCGCAAGTTCCCGGGCCTCGACGCAGCAGCCCAATGCCCCGGTAAAGCCGGGCTCCTCCGGGACCAGCACCTGAAAGTCCATCTCCCGCCGGATAATTTCCACCAGGGCGCCGTTCTGGGCCACCCCGCCGGTGAACACCAGTACCGGGGAACTTAGCCGGGCCAGCATGGGTCTGATCCTTTTAAAAATAGTATAGTTTACTCCGGCGGCCAGGGCCGGTATGCCGTGCCCCTCCACCAGCTTGCCGATGATTTCCGTCTCCCCGAAGATGGCGCAAGTGGCGTCCAAGTCCACAGGGTTTTCATGGCGTCTGCTTAGCTCATCCATAGTAATGTCCAAAACCGCCGCCATATTCTCCAGGTAACGCCCTGTACTGGCGGCACATTTGTCGTTGGTCTCAAAATCCACCATTTTACCCCGGCGGACCATAGCCACCTTACTGTCCTGGCCGCCCAGGTCCAGCAGGGTGAAATCCCCGAGGCCGGTCTGAAAGACGGCGCCCCTGGCGTGGGCCTTTATTTCCGGGATGGCCACCGCCCCTTTCAGCTCGACGGCCTGCCGGCCGTAGCCGGTGCTCACCACCGTCCGGGGCTTTTCCCCGCCCAGCTCCAGCAGCGCCTCCAAGTCCACCGCCAGCCGGCCATCCTCCAGCCGCCCGTGCTCCCGGTAAAACCGTACCGTGTCAAAGCGAAACCGCCTCGGGCCGCCTTCCCCGGCCATTAAAACCACCTTCACACTGCGGCTGCCCAGGTCTATGCCGCACCACATAAGGATCACCTCAACATTTCTACAAAGGAGTCCACCCGCATTTTGGTCCGGGCGTCCAGCCGGTTGGGCTTGTCCCCCTCCAGGGTCAGCACCGGCAAATCTATTTTTTTGCGCACGATCAAATCTTCAATTTGCCGGTAACAAAAGCTCTGGGCGTAGTGGATAATCCCATCCAGCCGGCGCCGCCCGATTTCCCGGGTAATGTCCTCCAGGCGAAAAAAGATTCCGTAGGGGTAGGTGTAGAGCCGGTACTGCTCCACCAGGTCATCCACGTCAAAGGGCATGGTAAATTGGCGCTGGGTCTCGTTGAATACCACCCGGGCGCCCTTTTCCTCCAGGTAGTCGTACAGGTCGTCCATAATGGGGGGCACGCCAATGTACCCCAGGCGGATTCTTTCCTGCCGGGGGTCGGATTTTTCCGCAGCGGACACCACCGCCTCAGCCCGGCGGGCAAAGCCCTCCGGATCCCCTTGAAAGTCGCTGCAGTTTACCTGGTACAGGTGGTTGCCCCACCCGCTGACCTTGTTGTCCCGCCAGGTCAGTTCGTCCAGACGCCACACCAGCCGCCGCACCCGGTCCAGCCGCTCCCTGGCCCGGCACACCTGCCCCCAGGTGACCCCCAGCGCCCCCATCAACTTTTCCATCTGCAGCCGCAGCAGGTCGTAGTCCCGGTCAAAGGGGTAGGCAAAGGGGATTACCTCCACCCCGGCCAGTTGGAGGGTCTCCATCAGGGCGTGGGTGTTGGAGCAGTCCCCCTGGGTTACGGCAATGATCGTGCGGATGTCGCCGCTGGCCAGGACGGTGCTGTACAGGCCCTTGATCCAGGCGCAGACGTTGCGGGGATAACCCGCCAGCTCCGCCTCCTCCACCAGGGAACCGGGATTGGCGTGGGTGATGAAGACATTATTCAAATCCACCGGCACGCAGCCGGCGGCGTAAATAATTTCCGCCGGCACGGTGGTAGTCAGGCCGATTTTCCTTGGCAAGGGGGTTTCCTCCGTTCACTAAACCTTTCTGTATATATTCGCTGTTACCGGCTCTGCTGCGTCGTTCGCTAACGATAACGCCGCGCCTCCACCTGGTTTACTGAATACTTACACCTTTCTGACCGGCGGCAGGCTGTAGCCCAGAAACCTTTTGGCCTCCTGCTGAAACCTGGCCGGGTCGCCGCTTACATAGTAATGGTGCCCGGCCCGGCATTCATCCGGGCCGGCTAAAAGTCCCCGGTGGCTCAGGTCCTCCGCGGCCGCCCGCACCGTGGCCGCAGCAGGGTCGACAATGGCCACCCCGGCCCCCAGCCCCTCCCTGATTTCTTCCTCCAGGAAGGGGTAGTGGGTGCAGCCCAGGATCAGGGTGTCGATGTTCTCCCGCTGCAATGGCCGCAGGTACTGCCGCACCGCCTCCCGGGCGGCGGCGGTGCCCGCCAGGCCGGACTCCACCAGGGGCACCAACCGGGGAGCCGCCTGGCTGAACACCTTAACCCCCGGGGCAAGGCCTTCCAGAGCCCGGCGGTAGGCGCCGCTTCGTACTGTGGCCTCGGTGGCGAGGACGCCCACCCGCAGGCTTTTGGATTTCCTGAGCGCCTCGGCGGCGCCCGGGCTGATCAGGCCGATCATGGGTACCGTGAATTTTTCCCGCACCAGATGCAATGACAGTGATGAGCTTGTGTTGCAGGCAAAGATCACGTACTTTGCTCCTCGCTCCACCAGAAAGGTAATGATATTCTCAGCAAAGCCCACCAGTTCCGCCGGGGTGCGGGGGCCATAGGGTACGTGGGCGGTATCGCCGTAATAAATGGTGGACTCCGCCGGCAGTTGGCGAAAAATCTCCCGGGATACGGAGAGCCCCCCCACCCCCGAGTCAAACAGGCCAATCCCCCTGCAATTCTCCAAGTTTCAACCTCCCTTGGGCAGTTACATTGATACTGTGACAAAAATGACATAATTATATTTATGGGGCAATGGCATCAATTATTATCTTAACCCCTATCCGCCCCCGGGTTCCACACTTTTTACACCAAAAAGGGTAAAAAATTTGCCGGCCGGCCCCTCAAGGCCCCCGGCAAATCTTGATCTATATTTACATATCATTGCTGGGCGGCAAAGTAGTTGTTGATGGCCCGGGCTATAGCCCCGGCAGACTTGTCCCGGAAGGAGTCCTGCCACATCAGCGATTCCTCGGCGTAGTTGGAAATAAAGGCCACCTCGGCCAGGGCGGCCGGCGCCTGGGTGCGCAGTACGGCAAAGTTAGCCTGCAGCACCCCTATGTCGCGCCGGCCCAGATCCGCCACCAGCTCAGTCTGGATCATTCTGGCCAGCAGATCGCTGGACGCCCGCCGGCTACCCGTGGAATCCCGCCGGAAATAGGTGCTGGTACCGTCCTTGTCCCGGCTGGGGTTGGCGTTCATGTGAATGCTGACAAAAATATCGGCAGACGCTGCGTCGGACATGATGACCCGATCGGGCAGGTCCAAAAAGATGTCACTTTCCCTGGTGAGAATTACCGTTGCCCCGCTGTCCCTGAGGATTTGCGCAGTCCGCAGAGTCACATCCAGGGTCACCGTTTTTTCCTGCAGGCCGGTGGGACCGATGGCGCCGGGATCCTTCCCGCCGTGGCCCGGGTCAAGAACAATCACCTTGCCGGGCAAGTGCTGGCCCGGCCGGGGCACGTACAGGGTCAGCTCTATGGTTTTGCCGCTGTCCAGAACTTTACTTTCAAAAAACACCTGCTTTTTCAGGTCCACCACCACCCGGGTAACCGCCGGATCCCGGCTGAACCAGCCGGTGCGCACCGCGCTGACCACCTCGGTGTTGGCGCTTATTTGCTCCGGCAGGCCGCCCGGCTCCGCGCCAGTGATGTCCGCCACCAACCGATCGGGGGAACTCAAGGTAAACACATTGACATTTAGCTGGTTACTGCCTTCAATTCTAACCACCGTGCGGTCGCTATGCTCAGTAACTTCCAAATGTTTGAGCGAGGCTTCTTCCGCCGGCTCATCTGTCTCCGGGCCGCTGCCGGGCGTCACCGGAGGTGCCGGGTTTTCCGGTACCGAGGGCTCCTGCGGTGTTTGCTCCCAGGGCAGAATTACCGGTGGCCCGGGCGTGAACTCAGGCACCGGGTCAGGCTCCGGTGTGGAGGCCTCGGCCCGATCCACATGAACCAGCCAGCCCGCCACCCAGCCTACAATGTTCCCGGCAGATACCTTGTACCAATCGCCGGAGCGTTCTAATACGCCCAGGCGGTCGCCGCGGCTGACCTGGGTGACCACGCTGTGGGTAGTGCCGGGGCCGCCCCTGATGTAAACCACCGAACCGTTCACCACGGCCTGGGTGCCTATGGCCGGAGCCGGGGCAGGAGTGGCGGCTGCGGCCACCTGCCTTACATTCACCAGCCAGGCCGCCACCCAGCCGGTTTTGCCGTCCGGCAGGCGCACCTTCACCCAGTGGCCCGAAACTTCCAAAAGGGGCAGGCGGGCGCCCGGGGCCAGGGTGGTTACCAGTCCGTGACTGGCGCCCGGGCCGCTGCGCACATTAACCCCGCCGGACTTGATTACCACTTCCCTGATAGCCTGGGTCGGGGGTACGGGCAGTGACTGGGATGGCCTGGCGGCAGGTGCCTGGGCCGCCAGGGGAACTTGTCGCACTTGTACCAGCCAGCCCGCCGCCCAGCCGGTTTTGCCGTCCGGCAGGCGCACCTTCACCCAGTCCCCCGAGGTTTCCAGCACCGGCAGCCTGGCACCCGGGGCGGCGCTCCCAACCAGCCCGTGGCTTGTCCCGGGGCCGCTGCGAATGTTGACTGCCTTTTGCGCCACAGCCTCCCGGGCTTGGACAGACTGGGCCGGGACTGCCCGGGCGGTTTGCCGCACCTCCACCAGCCAGCCCGCCACCCAGCCCGCCCTGCCATCGGCCAGGCGCACCTTCACCCAGTCCCCCGAGGTTTCCAGTACCGGCAACCGCTCATTGGCAGCGGCATTGCCCACCAGGGCATAACCTGTGCCGGGCCCGCCGCGCACATTAACCCCGCCACCGCTCTTCACCACTGCCTCCCGGGCCTCCGCCGGGGCCTGTCCCAGCAGCATAAACACCAGCACCACCGCTGCGGCCAGAAACAATACTCCTCTTCCTTTGATTCTCACCGCGTACCTTCCCTTCGTAGATTTTTGGATAACTTGCGACATTTTTATTTTATTATTTGACTAATTTATTAAAAAAAATGTTCCATAATTATTATCCAGCGCCATTATTAGCCATATATAGTTTTCAACATCTTTCTTCATATTCCTGCAAAAAAACAAGGGCTGCCGGGACAGCCCTTAAAACAAAAATATTTAGTTACTATTCAGGTGTTCAGAATTCAGGAGTCAGTAGTCAGAATGCCCCGAAAATTGTATAACAGGGGTTGTCCCAAAATAACTTGTTGGAGTGGATAATTCAAGCCCAAGTGAGATATTACTAAGCTTGTTAACGGGAGGTTTGCAACATGCTGCGATCCATACTACTGATCCTGACACCCCTGGCCCTTTTGCTGTGCCCGGCGCCCGGCCATACTGAATCCACTTACCCCTGCTGCCCGCTGCACTGCCAGGAGGATAGGGTTTTAAGTCTCCAGACCCCCCCTATAACAGGGGTGGATGTTGAGGTGCTGCAAATTGAGCTCAGGGATGCCGGGTATTTTAAAGAAGCTATTGACGGCATCTTCGGCCAAACCACCCGGCAGGCGGTAAAGACCTTTCAGGAGGCCCGGGGGCTTGTGCCCAACGGCATAGTGGATGAGGGTACCTGGCAGGCTCTGGGGGATGTTCTGGAGTTGCCGGTCACGGCGGAAAAAATACCGGATCCGCCGCCGGGCCGGGTAAGCGTACTCATCGACACCATCCAACGCAAGCTGACCATCTTATCCGACGGTCGCCCTTTCAAACAGTACCCCGTAGCAGTGGGTAAATACTCCACGCCTAGCCCCATTGGCGCCTGGAAGATAACCAGTAAGGCGATGAACTGGGGCACCGGCTTTGGTACCCGCTGGAATGGACTTAGCGTACCCTGGGGCGTATACGGCATCCACGGCACCAACAAGCCGGGATCTATTGGTTCCTATGCCAGCCACGGCTGCATCCGGATGTTCAACCGCCACGTAGAGGAAATCTACCCCTGGGTAAGCTCCGGTACACCCGTTGTTATTGTCGGCAACCCCTTTAAATACGAACCAGAAGCATTTCGTGACCTTTGCCGGGGTTCGCGAGGCTCGGATGTAATGGTGGCGCAGAGGGTGCTCAAACGTATGGGTTATTACACCGGGCCCATTGACGGTATTTGGGGTTGGGGCATGGAGCAGGCGGTGATCAAATACAGAAAGGACAAGGGCCTGCGGCATGGCAACAAGGTTGACCGGGAGGTTTATGAAAAGCTGGGCATCCTGTGAAGATAAACATGCTGATAATTTAGAAGCACTGTAACTATTCAGGTATTCAGAATTCAGGAGTCAGGATTCAGAATAACCGTATATCTCATACTTCGGAAACGCCATGGATAAACCGCAAGTACAAACAGGTGCGCCTTCTGCCATACCAGTAAATCTTCAAATGTTTTCGCTGGTTTTCTTATTCTGACTACTGACTACTGACTCCTGAGTAGTTACGAAGCACTAATTCAGCTTGACCACCCGGGGCTTGAAATCCAACCGCTGCAGCAGGTCCAGGTAATCCTCCCGGGTAGTTTCTCCGATTTGTTTACCCAGCAGGGCCACCATCACGCCCTCCATCACGTTGGTGCCAAAGGAGCGGCCTTCAAATTCAGGGGTGGTGGTAACCAGGTATCCCGCCCCCCGCTCCCGGAACAACTCCAGGTCGGCACTGGTGGTGGTATTGGTAACGATGATTTTCCCCTCCAAGTTAAGAGGCAGGTAGCGCCTGACCAGGTGGTAGTCACCGGCAATCACAGCCGAACTGTCAAAATAAGCGGCAAATTTCCGGGCCTTTGTTTCATCCTGGGTATCCTGCTTGCTGCCGGTGGGGTAAAGCAGATGGATGGGCAGTTTCGTAAACAGCGGGAGTAAAACCACGCCGGCGAAATTTAACTGGCCCATCGTCCGCAAAGGAATAGGCAGGCCCAGCACAAACATCAAATCCCCAAATACAATCTCACAGCCAGCGTTAACAAAGGCCCGGGCCATGCCAAAGCGGTCAACCGCGCTCACCATTATCACCCTGGTTCCCGGGGACAGCAGACCGGTTTCCCCGGCCAGGTACTCCACCACCTGCTGCTCCAGAGTCCACTTCAGGCCGCTGCCGTCAACCACCGGTGTTTTTTTAACTGTCCTCAGCAGCTTGAGCCCGTCTCTAAGCTCGTACCGGCGGCTGCCAATATAAACATAAACATCAATACCACCCAGTCCGATGGCATCAACATTACCATCCAGCTCCTGCAAAATGGCTACTGCCCTCTGGAAGTCGCCATCCGTGCCGATCCGGCTAATTTCTATAGTTTCTCCCAGCAAATCAACAGTCGTGCTGTGGTTTCGCCTGGAAGACCCCAGGCTTACACTAACCACTCGCTTCAAGCGGATTGCCCCCCGGAATATGAATTGTGCATAATCTGTGCACTAACCATATTACATTGTAACCAATAATGTCTAAAAATACAAGCGCCGGGCGGTGAGCCAGTTTTCTATACAATCTTTGACCTCCTCGGGGGTGGCCAGCTGTAAAATGTGGGCGGCCAGTTCCCGGGCCTCCTTTAAGGTAATGGCCCTGATTACCTTTTTTACCTCGGGCAGTGACCCCGCGGCGGCGCTGAACTGATTCAGGCCCAGGCCCACCAGCAGGGGTGTGCTCATGGGCTGACCGGCCATCTCACCGCACATGGAGACCGGTTTGCGCACCAGCTTGGCGGCGTCAATAATGTGTCGCACCAGGCGCACCACCGCCGGGTGCAGGGACTGATCAATGGGGCTGACATCACTCATACGGTCCAGCGCCAGGGTGTACTGCACCAGATCATTGGTCCCGATGCTGTAAAAATCCACCTCCGGGGCAAACAACTCGGCCGTCAGCGCCGCCGACGGCACCTCCACCAGCAGACCCACCTGCATGTTCCGGTCATATGGCGCCCCGGCCCGGTCCAGTTCCTGCTTGGCCTCGGCCATCAGCGCCTTGGCCCGGCGCATCTCCTCCACCCGGCTGACCATGGGGAACATTACCCTCACCGGCCCTTGTGCCCCGGCCCGCAAGATAGCCCGCAGCTGGCTCTTAAAGACATCCTCAAAATTAAGGCTCAGCCGAATGCCCCGACAGCCCAGAAAGGGGTTGGGCTCATAGGGCATGACCATGTACCAGGGGCTTTTTTCCCCACCCACATCCAGGGTGCGGACGACCACCGGGCGACCCTTCATTTCCCGAACCACCTGCATGTACGCCTGATACTGCTCCTCCTCTCCGGGGGGCTCCTCCCGGCCCATAAACAAATATTCTGTCCTGAACAGGCCAATCCCATCGGCCCCCTGGGCCAGGGCTCCGGCCACCTCACCTGGATGGTCGATGTTGGCCAGCATGCTTACCCGGTAATTGTCCAGGGTGAGCGCCGGCAAATCATGGAGGGACTGCAACTCATTCTTGCAGGCCACATAAGTCTCGTGCCGTCTCCGGTAGTCGGCCAGGGTTTTGTCGTCAGGGTTTACCAGCAGGGCGCCCTTACCGCCATCAAGTATTACGGTGTCTCCGCTATTTACCTGGCCTAGAATTCGGCCCAGGCCGACCACGGCGGCAACCTCCAGGGACCTGGCCAGGATAGTGGCGGTGGAGGTACGGCCACCGCTCTCGATGGCCAAGCCCAGGATCTTGGACCGGTCCAAATCCACCATATCCGCAGCGGTAAGCTCCTTGGCAATGACAATGGCATCCTCCGTCAGCCGGGTGCCGGGACTCCAGGACTGGCCCAGCAATATGCGCAGCAGGCGGCAGCCTACATCCCGGTAGTCGGCGGCCCGCTCCCGCATGTGCTCCTTTCCCTGGGCCTCCCCGTAGAATTTAATATAGTGGGTGGCCACCTCTCCCACGGCGGCCTCCACATTGTTGCACTCCTTAACCAGCCCGGCAATTTCCGATTCAAAGCCCGGGTCTTCAAGAATCATCAGCTGGGCCTGAAAAATACCTGCCCGGTCCCGCCCCAGCTCCTTGGCCATACGGTTATAAATAGTGGATAGCTCCTTGTGCGCCTGGTCTATGGCCGTTTGCAGCCTGAACAATTCCTTGGGCACGTCCTCCTGAACAATCAGTCTTTTTTCAAAATTAAGCTGCTCCGGACGAAATATGAAGGCTTTGCCAATGGCAATGCCAGGGGTTGCGGCTATACCTTGCAGCATTGGGAGGCGCCTCCTCTCAGATGTTATTTAAGAGGATTTTTCGACACCGGCGCCTGTTTATCCTCCCCCGGCCATCCCGGTAAAGTACAACCCGGCCTATGTTCCGTTCCGGCCGGACGGTAGAAGGCCGGTACTGTGCAAGGAGTGCTTTGAGAGATTAAGATACAGGTGAATAGCTAACGCCCCGGTTTTAAACCGGGGCGTTAGCTATGCTGCCAACTAATTTACTTCTTCTGATCATAGTACCCGGGGGTGGAGAAGAGCAGCAAAATCAGAATCAGGAAAATAATGAAAGAATTGTTACCATACCCACCAAAACCGTACCCCATTTATCTAACCTCCTCGTATTATAAAATACTTTCTAAATATACACCCCATTTACTCAGGGTAAATTCCGCAAATTTACTTATCATAATAAGTGGGAGTCGAAAAAACCAGCAGAATCAAAATCAAGAATATAATAAACGCAGGGTCCCCAAAGCCGTATCCAACACGACCACTCATTATTTTAATCCTCCTTTGCATTTAGTTACTGCATAATATGATCCTATATCCCCAGTGGTTACAAAAAAAAAAGCCCGTCTTGTCAAAGACGCGCAAAGACAAAATAACACAATATGAGGCAGGGTTTTTTTCAATGTCCCATTGATGACTATATAATTATAGCAATTTTACATTATTTTGTCACTATTTAATCCACAATTTGTTATAAATAATCCACACCCATGAGGATAACCCCCAAACAGAGGCTTCCGCATAAAAAAAAACTGCTTCCGCAAAATATTTAATGCCCGCAACTCCTTGATTTTAGCAGCGGGCATTTTACTGTGGTACGCCCGGCAGGAATCGAAAAACAATACGTTGCCTCAAACCCTTGTAATTACCGGCTTTTACGCCTTTGGTCTGCATATTGGTCTGCATCTTGGCGCCTCAGCCCTATAATAGTTGCCACACTGTTTTCCCTTCTGACGGCATGGGCGTACACCGCTGCCGTCGTAGCGGGGCTGCTGTGACCGAGAAAAGCAGCTACCGCAGGGAAAGAACAACCTGCATCCAAAAGGAGCGAACCAGCCGTATGTCGAAGATCATGGACACGCATATGGGGTAAACCAGCTTTTTTTAGGGCGTACCGCAACGTCCGCCGGATAGCATCTTCCCTGATGACTCTACCATTGTAATTAAAAACCAGGTTGTCAGACTTAATCGGGACTATTTTGCGGTTTTTTCTCTGTGTTGCTTTGTAGTGCGCGCTAAGCAGATCAATGGTTTCAATGTCTAACGTTAAGGTTCGTCGACTGCTAAAAGTCTTAGTATCCGATTTTTGTTTGCGGTATTTTGTGTCAGCCGTCCGTCTTATAACCATCGTTTTATTGTCAAAATCAATATCCTGCCATTGTAGTCCCAAGATTTCCCCAAGCCTCGCGCCTGTCAGTGCTAAAAGTCTTATAGCAAGATAATACTTATACGGCTCCGCTGCCGTCAGTAACCGCCACAATTCGTCCGAAGTTAAAATCGGCCTGTCCTCACGGGATATCCTTGGGGTTTTTAACCCAACTGTAGGGTCTGTTGTCAATAATCCCCAAGCCACAGCCTGACGTAACGCTGTCTTAAGAGTGCCGTACACACCCTTTATCGTTTTAGGTTTACCTTGCAAAGTGTTTAGTCCTTGCTGTAAATCAAACGATGACAAGCCATAAAGTTGAAAATGACCAACTACAGGGATTAATCTTTTAACATGATACTGGTAAGTTTCGTAGGTACGTTCGGCGATAGAGTATTTAACCTGCTCCAGCCACTTTTCCAAATACTCCTCAATGTTCCTTGTAAGAGAACTGGGACCTTTCCTCGCCCGCTTGACGGTTAATTCCGCTGCCCGCAACTTAGCCTCCGTTATTGTCCCATGAAAATACTCATTAAAATATTTTCTCTTGCCTGTTTTATCCCTCCCCAAATATAATGAAATTAAATACTTGTTAGGGCCTCTCCTTCTTACCTGCGCCATAATTTCCCCCTCCAAACGAAGGAGCCGGGTTTAATGAAAAATTCGCTTAACCCCGGCCAATTTCCTTCTCTGTAAACTCTAGAATCGCATTTTTCGGAATTCTTATCCTCCGCTCTGATAACTTTATCGCATGTAGACGGCCTGTAGCGATTAATTCATAAACATAACCTTTTTTAATGCGCAATATTTTCGCTACCTCTGGGGCGGTATAAAATTGTAATTCCGTTATTTTTTGATTTTCCCTCACAGGTTAAACTCCTTTCTGTTGTGAAAAATAAAAAACCCGAACAGCTTTATTCCCACGCCAACCTTTCCGCCGCCGCCTGGAGGTCCACCATACTCGGCGCTGTGTACCTCCTGGTCACGTCCAGGCTCGAATGCCCGGCCATTGCAGCCACCTGGTCGATGGGCACACCCAGGTCGAGGGCGTTCTTGCAAAACGTGTGTCGCAGAGTGTGCGGCGTGACACCGGGCAGATGTGCCTTATAGGCGTAACCGGCCACCAGACCGAACACGCCCCGGACAGCAATAGGCCCTCTTTTCCGGTTGGGGAACAGCGGGCCGTCGGGGTTAGCCTCCAGCCAGCGGGCAAGCAGCCTGCGGACGGTTTTGTTCAACGGGACCTCCCGGTACTTATTACCTTTGCCTTGTCTTACGACCAGTTTGCCTGCCCTCTCACCTATGTGCAGGTCATCGCGCCGGAGAGCACAAACCTCACCTACACGGAGGCCGGCATGAAGCATTGTCCCCACCAGGGCCTCATCCCGGAGACTGCCTTTTTCCCGGACAGCCCGGACAAAGGCAGCCTGCTGCGGCCTGGTGAGCCACTTGGGGGCCAGGCGGGGAGCGCCGGCCACCAGCCTGACACCGTCCACCGGACTATCCCTGACCTGCCGGGTCTCCCGCAACCAGACAAAAAAGACCTTGAGACTGGTCAAGGCCCTGTTGACCGTACCGGGGGCCTTGCCCTGGTCCTGCAAGGCCTGCCGGTATTCCACCAGGTCCAGGGGGCTGACAGCTTGCAGGTTTACCTTGCCATATTTTGCCACTAACCAGCCGATAAACCGGCGCACGTCGCCCAGGTAGGATTTAACAGATTTACCTCTATCAGTCTCCATCAAGTACCGCCCATAGGCGGTCAAAGTGGCCGCAAACTTATCGGCAGTAAAATCTTTGAGATAGACAGTCTTTGGCACGGCTACCCCCCCTGTCTTTATTGGACCCGCAGAGCATTTGTTTTGCCTGTAACTGCCGATAAGTTTAGTTATCGGCAGTCTTTTCTGTCGCGCGGCTGCCTCTGGTTTTAACCCCGGGGCCTTCGATCCGACTGACCGTTGCCAAACCGCTGGCCAGGTCGTGGTGGTTGAGCGTTGTGCTATAACCGCCAGGCTCAACCCTGATCTCCAGCCAGCGGGGCCTGGCGGCCACCACGACACCCCGATATTGCGTGGGGTAAAGCCCCTTGGTTTTGTGACGCACCCATATGGAAGCACCGACGGTAATCCTGTGGTTTTTCATGCGGACCCCTCCTTTTTTCATGATTGGTATAAATTGGGTGTGTACGTCTTATTCCTGGTTTCTGAACCGTTTGCCGCACCGTCCGCACCGGGCCTCCAGTTGCACGGCACAGCGGACTATTGTACATCCGCAGGTCCATTTTTTCATCTTGCTGCCGTTGCGCCTTGTCCGTCGAGGGGGCAGCACCGGCGGGGACCCCGTGCCGGCGGGAGCGTCACCTTCTTCCGCCCCGTCCTCATCCGGGCCGGCGACACTCCCGCCTGTGGCTGGCGGCGGCACCGGCTGCTCAGGCATAAAGACCGCCCGAAACACCGAGAAGGCCGATTCGTCCACATTCAACGTGCCGACCCACTCTTGCGTTTCGGGCGTGAGGCTTGTCTGTGCCCACCCGTAAGGAGCCATACGCTGGACGGACAGACCGGCCTGTTCAGCAGCACCTTTGAAAAACTGATTGTGGTACTGATTAGAGGTACAGTCAGCCACCCCGCGCTGCAGGTTGGACAGGTGAGCTATCTCATGCAGCAAAGTCCCCACGGTCTCGTAGACAGTCCGGGAGAGGTGCTCGGCACAGATGTTAATCTCCCAATTCCCACCCGCTCCCTGTGCGGACCGCCATATCCTGCCGCCTGAACACCAGCCGTAAGCCCGTCTGTATCCCGCACTTTGGACCGTGATCTCCGGGACCTTGAGCTGCCCAGCGAAAAACCGCCTGTTGGCGGCCTCAAAGATTCTTAGCAGCTCCCGGCTGGCTTGAACCACTTTTCCACCTTCACTCAAACTAAACCCACCTTCCTGGAAAATAATGTTTGTGGTTTAAACCACAACGCGCTAGCAGGGCAAAATGTCACGCTTTAGAGGGGGGAGGATGAATCTACTGGCTACAAAAAAAACATTAAAAAATCGCTCCTGCGCGCGCGTAGAGCGGTTAGAATTGATTCCAGGGGTTAAATAGGCGTTACGTGGAACCCGGCCAACCCCCTTTTTGCCAGCCTCCTCCCAGGGCGCAACCCATCTCCCCGCTCAGACCTGTTGCGCTAGTGCTTTTTTCTGGCCCTCGCCTGCTCCCTGGAAACTAGCGGCTTGCACTTATCACAATGCTGCCGGCGGCTGCTCTTGGCCGGAAATGGTTTACCACAACGTGCGCAATCGACCTGGCTTTTACCCGCCCATGCAACATCCTCGATAACAAGCTTCCTTTGAAGTTTCGTCAAACTGTAACCCCCCGTCGCAGCCTTCGCCTCCGCCAAATAAACAGCTTCCAGCTTCTTGTTCAATGGCAGAACACAGTCCTCAAAATATTTGCATCTTGGTGCGTCCCCGTGGGAAAACACACATAAATTGTCTTTCCTGGTGCAGCAGTGGTTTTGGATGCCGTTACACTCCCGGCTGTGGTTGGCACACTCATCAGCAACCAAACTTTTTAGTACCACGATCAAACCCTCCTTCTGCCTTATTCAGCACGTCGATCAGCGCCTGCACCACAGCCGCCGGGGCAAACCTGGCCACCTCGGCCAGGGCGTCGGCAGGGGTTAGGACAACCCCCGGTCTGTACTCGCGGGGGTTTGTTAGTGCATCGAAAACGTCACAGGCCGCCAACACCAGCGTATGGATGCCAGGTGTCCTCAGCCCGTCGGGATAGCCACCCCCGCCTGGTCGCTCGTGGTGCCCGCGCACCACGGTGCGAATAAGCATTGGCGCAGCGGGCCAAATTGTGTTCAGGATGGCGACACCTATGATCGGATGGGCCTTTATTGTGGCCCAGTCCGCGTCGGTCAGGGTCACAGCGGCGTGGGCCTCCCTGCACCATGTCGATTTTCCCAGGTCGTGACAGTACCCGGCCACCGCCAAAACCTCCGGGGCAGGCAATCCCATCCGACCACCCACCGCTCCGGCCACAGCCGCGACCCTGCGGCTGTGCCCCTCCAGGGGTGGGTAAACCTCCAGGAGTTGGCGAACGTTTAACAACACACCTTGTAATTCACCCTGCAAATTATCACCCCTTTTGAACTGGATAATCAGTTAATCAATTCTGTGGCGGCAGATAAAATATACCAATAAATTTGCCTGAACCTGGAAGGAAGTAAGTCAACGAATGTCGAAAACATGTGCATTTTAAGGCTGTTGTAAATCAAAATCTCGGGAGGTGGGGGATTAGACACCCTGACAACGGTAAGTCAAACCAAAACTAAAACAAAAATAAAATCAACGGAGGTAACTAAAAATGAAAAAATGGTTCGCAATGGTCGTAATGTCAATAATAGCCGTAGCCATGCTGGCTGTAGCAGCACCGCTAAAACAAGCAGAAGCCGCACTGACAAACGTATCAGTAGAAATTAACGATGTTAGTGTACAATTCCCAGACCAAGGCGCTGTACTAGACATAAAAATCAATAGGGTATATGTCCCAGTAAGATTCGTCAGCGAAACACTAGGCGCCAAAGTAGATTGGGATGCTAAAACTCAAGTTGTCACTATAACAATGGGTGATAAAAAAATCAAGGTAGAGGTATCAAAAACCATTATAGAAGGCAAAGGGTTTATCTTAAACAAAAGAACTATGGTACCCATCAGGTTCGTTAGTGAAGCACTAGGCGCTAAAGTAGATTGGGATAATAAAAAAAGAGTAGTAAAAATATATAAAGATGGTATAGTAGTTCCTGAACCTCCGGTAGTAGAGTATAAAGTAATCGACGGTTATAAGGTACCGGTTGTTACTGATATTATGTTTAGAACTAGTACTATCCCTAGTCATTACCCTGCATCTATGGGAATTAATCACATTAAACCACTAGAAAAACAATATAGTGATGTACACTTCATTATATCAAGTAAATTCGGCACTGAAGTAGCTACTCAAGTTGTTGATTATGCTAAACTAAAAACCGATGTATATTATAATTTGCCTCACAAATATTTTAAAATACCTAACCATAATTTTGTAATTGAAGTAGGTGCACCGTGGGGATGGTATAATGTTAACATCGTTGTAAAGACATTAGACCATTACAATAAGTTGTATGGAGGAAAATAGATGAATAAATATATAAAAGTAATTATTATCACCCTACTAGCAATACTAACTATGGGGTTGCCAGCTTATGGTAACCCCAATACTGCATTAGAATCAGCAAGAAAAGCAGCTAACACCGAAATAGAACAAAAACTTAAAGTAAAAGAGTATTTTACAACTAAAAATGAGTCAGGGAAACCATTAAGTGAAACATCCCTTAAAGGCTGGGGTGTATTAAGTTATGGTGAAGCTCATGGTGATGTTAAGACTTATAAAGGTAATCCGTCAAGAAGGTACTTAGGATATACATGGTCGGATGTTAGTTTTACAAATCCTTCTTTCCCTGTAGACGAGTGGACAGGAGGATTTGTAGAAGATAAGAATTGGCTTATACATCCTTGGAATGATAAAGATGTAGAAGAGAAACTACTAAGCCGGAATGAAAAACTACTAGATCTAGATTTAGTGTTCAACTCTCCACGTGCAGGTGGTTTATTTCTAAAAAATATACAAGAAGGTCTTAAACATTATTACGGGAAAGGACCAGTAGTAGACGGTCAACATACTGGTCAAAATGTATTAATAGGCGAAAGTTCTCCATATTGGAATAAATGGCACGAATATGTATATATTCTTAGTCCTCCTACAGACTATACCTGGGGCATGGGCAGAATGTGGAATAAGAGAACAGACGGTAGTATATGGTATATGTCAGTACCACTAGCTCCAAACATCATGGAAGGTTTACCTGACTTCTATACAAAATTTGACAAACCTAATGTATCTGCAGACCCTAGCGAATCTATAGAATTAGTAGTAACCTTCGGATTAAAACCAGGGCATAGTAAAGATGAGATTGCTTCCTTAAAGGTATTTCATGTTGTTGGCAATAACAAGTATCCTGTTAATCTAGAACCTATAGACACTGCGGATGCTTTAAATCCTGACGACACAATAGTATTCACTCCAGGTCAAGAAAGAAAGTACAGAGTAACTAAACCCACCTTCCTGGAAAATAATGTTTGTGGCTTAAACCACAACGCGCTAGCAGGGCAAAATGTCACGCTTTAGAGGGGGGAGGATGAATCATACTGGCTACAAAAAAACATTAAAAAAATCGCTCCTGCGCGCGCGTAGAGCGGTTAGAATTGATTCCAGGGGTTAAATAGGCGTTACGTGGAACCCGGCCAACCCCCTTTTTGCCAGCCTCAAAAATTCCTCACCCTCCTCCCAAAGAGCGACATGCTATTTTTACTCTCAAAAAAGCCAGTAGAATCATACACCCTTTCTTTTTACCAAAGTTTGTTATGTGTAATTCTTTCACGCTTCTTGGTTGAGCCAGTCAACTATTGACTACCGTACCCATATCCGTTTTCACACCTTTTTAGCTAACCCTGACCGATTATTCTCCGCAATAGCCGCGTATCAGTTATTACTTTTTCTGCATGATCTTCTTCAAAGCCGCAATTCTCAAGCTTATTCCATAGATCTTCTTCGGTTCCGTCATATGTTATGCAGAATAATATCAAAAGTGATTTTTTGCAACTGTAAAGCATCTTTCTGGAAACAACCCCTTGCTTCAGCCGCCTCGATCACGATCTGCGGCGTATTCACCCTTGTTTTACGCATCTTTAAACCCCCTTCTGCAAAAATTGAACGTTGCGTAAAAACATCGCGTCATAATCCCTGCCCCCCTCCGCCGCCATGCGGCGACCCTTGGCGGCCAGCAGGCGGCCTTTCCGGGCCAACAAAAAAGGCTGTGTGGTTAGAAACACAACCCGCTGCCGTATCTCGGCTTGTATAGCCCGCATTTTGGCCGGCGTCCCTGCCCCGACCATGATTATGATCGTGTCAGGGGGGATTTTTCTGGCCAAGTGCGCTAACCCCTCCAGATAGCCCCTCCAGTACCCGCCTGCATTGCGCCCCACTGTCTGGATGCTGGCGGAGACCACAGGGATACTGTGTTTGTTGATATGCGCGGCCCACCGTTCCAGGTCGTTGAAGGCGGCCCAGGACACGTCGGGGGCCGCGCGTATGCCGGCTTGTAACATCTCCACCCACACCAGGGCGCTGCGTTTAATGTTGATTAAATGCTCCATTCGGGGGCTGTCCTCGTAGACGCTAAAATTAGGCGCGATCACAAGGTCAAACTCTCGCAATGCCGGATATATCCCCCTGCGGGCCTGCCAAAACGCCTCCAGCGGTTCGTCCGGGATATACATATGCAACAGCGTCCGGGTCTCCGGGCTGATCCGCGCAAATTCCCGGACGCTGCCGGTCTTGCGTCGCAGACCGCCGCTGTTGTAACCACGAGTTATAACCATGCGGGCCGCGTTAATTCCCACCCAGGGGAGCAAAGCCGGGGCAGGCATAACCGAAAACCTTGCCGCCACCGCCGGAAGGATTTTGGGAACGTCACCCGGCCAGGCCGCCGGCTGCTTTGGCAGGGCTGGCAGCTCCGGCCCGCCCAGTGAAGCAAGCAGCGACTCCGCACCGGGCCGGCGGCAACAGATATATATGCAACGGCTACAATCCCGAACACAGCAGGCGGCCCCACAGCCGGCATGACAGCCGCCGCAGGCTTTAAAAATGCGGCAGGTAGCACAACACCCGCCGCATCGCCTGGTTTTTTCGGTTTTCAACGGCACTAATCCCACCGCCTCCCGTTTTCGCAGTAACTCAAAAAACTAAACGCGCCCAAAATAATCGCCCAAAAAACAGCAAGAAATAAAGCAAATACCCAGGTATCCCGAACATAACCGATGAATAAAAACAAGAGGGGCGTTAATATGGCCATCAGCAGGTAATATATAGGGTAAGGCCGCCTACCTTGCCCCCTGAATGTACGTTGGAAAAACGATTTTACCTTTAGCACGTGCGACACCTCCGAAGTCATAGTTGTTCGATCTGTAGATAAACTCCCCCGCCCGGTAGACATGCACCCTGTAAGGCTCAACCGAAAGCCACCCACGCTGCGCGTTGAGGGGCTGTGTGCAAAAAAGTATACCCTTTGGACTCTGCAACCGGTGCAAAGTACCCGGCGCGTTGGTGTGGACATATAAACATTTGCCATCGGTCAGAATTATGTTCAGTTTGCCGCACCGGCCCGCCCTGCGGGCCTCCCCGGCCACGACCTCCGCTGTTGTGTAAGGGTCTGCGCTATCCACCATAAACAACTGGTCCGTCAACCGCAGAAAAAACGCCTCGCTGTCCGTTTCTCCTTGCTGCCGCGCGTCGTAGCCGTATCCGTGCAAACTCCCGTTATGCACCATGGCCCAGTCCCGGTCATTTACGCGGACCACAAACGGGTGCGTATTGACCAGTGCTGTGCGGCCACGGGTTAAAAACCTGATATGCCCGATCATCACACTGGCCGGAGGGGTTGTGCGGCCAAATACTGCCGCCAGCGGCGACGTATCGGCCCTGACAGGCTCCTTAACCACCGCCAGGCCGTTACTGTCGCCGAAGGCAACGCCCCATCCATGGGGGTTGCTTTCGGCGCGGCGGCGGAAAATATTCCAGACTTTTCCCCACGGTGTGGGCACAACATACGATAAACCGAGCATTTGACACATTTGAATCCCCTCCTTTTCCGCATAATACCATCTTTTCCTGTTATACCGCCGTCTGTGAGCCCCGATAATCAGGGCATAAGGCTTATGACCTTTGCTTTTCAACCCCCACATCCCACCAACGGCTGTAATCAGCCAGGCTTTCCAGAGCTTTCGCGTCCGCTGTCTGCCACTGCGCCCGCGCCACCGGTACAGTGACCAGGTCGGTGTACTGTCCCCGGCCACCCTCCTCGCCGCCAGGCGGCACGAAGGCGGGGCAGTTAACCCCGTTGTCGTCGGGGACCCGTCCCTTATACATTTCGCATACCGCCTTGCGCATATAGCGGCACCGGTCACAACCCTGACCGATCAGCCCGGCCCAGGGCGGACCGTCACGGAGTATGTAGCTGCCAGGCCGCTCGGCCACCATAATTATACCCGCCTCCAGTAAGGAGAGTACAAAAGCCCGGTCGGGGTGTGCCCACAGCACCACAGGCCCCCGGTCCTGCCACTCGACTTCCGCCATTTCCCCGGCCTCATCCGGCGGACAGAGGCGGTTATCAGCCATTAAGTTGTCCATATCCCGAACGATGGCGGGGATACCGGATGCCCCCATCAGGGCGGCGATCTGACGGGCCGAATTAACCCGCATATGCCAGGCCGCGTCGACAGTGAGTACGTCCATGTATTCCCGTCCGACGACAGCAGCGACAGCAGCGGGCAGGCAATCAGCCTCCCACAGCTCACCCCCGGCCTTGATAATCAGGGGCCAGGTCACGGTCGTCTGCCGCCTCGACACTCGCTTTAGCTGCATCCTACACACTCCCTCCAAGGCTGGGCCTCCAGCGGCACCTTCGGCCCGGTGAGACCGTGCCGCCAGACGTAAACCCATGCCTCTACACTCGACCCGTCGCCAAGGCGGACGGGGAACATTTCACGCAGGTACATATACCCGTTACCTTCAAGCCGATCCAGGGATCTCATCGTTTTCCCACTGACTTCGTATACTTCACCTCTGACAAAACTCCCTTCCTCCTCCACAACACCGGGATAATAGGGCGTAACATCGTACATTGCCAGACTTTCAACCGTTCCGGCGCTTATAAGCCTGGAGGACCCCAGGAAGCAGTGGTTTGTACGACTACTCATCAATGTCCCATACACAAACACATAATTCGACAATTAATTCGCCCCCTATACTTTAACCCTGATCTCACCGGTCTTCGCGTCATACACCACGTCCTTGTTTTCCAGCATCCCTACCAGCTTCCCGCCCCCCATCAAGTACGCAACGTAGGCCCGGAATATTTCAGATATGGTAGTGTCATTTGCTGCGGCCAGAAGGGCCATAAACTGGTGCTCCTCCGGCTGGAGGGTAAACTGAATATTTTTAACATCCTTGCGCCCCATATTAGCAACCTCCTCGATATAATGAATACATTATATCATGTTACCATGGTCATGTCAAATTATTAACGCTGCCACTTTGAGCTGGCATACAGCCATAGAGCTGCCGCCTTATCTTGGGAGCGTACAAAAAGAATATCCAGCAATTTTTTTACCTCGCCGTGGTCCTCCGGGTCCTCTCCCGACCGGGCTGTGTGCCCGAAAGGCATTGGCGCGCGGGGAATCAGCTCATTTCGCTCCCGCGTGGTCTCCGTTGACCTGCGGCAGATGTCGGCGGCGTGGACCGCCCCCATGGCCAGCTTCACGTTGGCCTGAATTTGCTTTGGTTCCAGACTGCCGTTGAAAAGCCTGAACTCTACGGTGTTCTTTGCGTCACCGGGGTTGGCGTTTTGGAAATTTAACCCGTAGTACCTGCTTCGGAGGTACCGACGTATTTCAGTTTGATCTGTTTCCCTGTCCGCAAAGAAAGTAGACGGCACAATCATCGCCAGCGGCTTCGCAAAAGTTCCCCCGCGGTACACGCCCCTGCTCTCCCCGCCGCTGGCCATGCGGTAAAAAACATCCTCAAACCCCGCCCATATCCTCATCAGGCGGGACCAACGGAAGGAGCGGGCGTCCAGCGGATCTGCGCAAATATGCACGTGGTTGCCGCACTTGGACGTGACCTGCCCCCCGCACCGCCGTATAATTTCGCACACCTTTTCCAACTGTTCCCAAGTCTCCCGGCAGTCCTTGAGCACCGGGCTGACCACCTCACCGCCCCGGTTGCTGCTGGTAACGCTGCTGTCTCGCTCAACTGTCCATTTTCCGGAGAACCTGCGCCCATGGTAGCCACCCACGCCCGCGGAACGGGCGCTAAGGCCCTCCTCGGCCAGGGCGCGGCTCACCGCCGCCAGGTCCGCGCCTTCAAATTCGATCTCAATGCCAAATGTGTTTTGTGATCCGGCGAGTACGTTTTCATGCTCATATTCCACGGCCTCCCCCGACTCCACGGCAGCATACAAACTGGCAAACGCATCGTCATCCCGCGACAGCATCACAACGTCGCCGTGTTGAGCCTGCCACTCTTCCATAAACCTGCGTCTCTCGCGCCGCGCCTGGTCGGCCTCGGCCTCTCTGGCCGTGTTGGCCGTGACAGCCGCCGGAGCAGGGCGGCCCCTGGAAACGGGCCTTCTCCGCCGAGGGCCGGGGAGGTTGGTGTCAGAACCAGGGGCAGGCATTCCACCCCGCGCCTCATAAGGCCCTCCCGTCAGCTCCGCAGCTCCCCGGACCGCCGGACTGCCGGCCAGCAAGGCCAGATTTGCCGCCGTCATGGTTCTGAATTGCGCGATAATCGCTTGTCTATCTGCCGGCATTCAATAACCCCCTTATAGCACCCAACATATTCCGTACAACCCCCCGCTGGTCCCGGACCTGGGCCGCCGCCTCCGGAGTCCGCAATGTCGATACCTGCGTAATACTGCTTTCCCATTCCCGGATGGCCCTGACCAGCTCGTCATCTTCCAACGCGGGACCCCCGGCACCCGCAAGCAAAGAGACATAATTGGCAGTCCTGCGTTTTGGCATGATGATCACCTCTTTTAAAAAATAAGTAGCCCTTTGCGGGCTACTCTGTTTTCTGCCTCGGGGGCTCTTTTTTATAGTCTGTCTTGAGTCGCAAAAAGCCCCGGTGTTTCGGGGCTTTTTGCGTTAGGCCAGTATTTTCCGCACCGCTTCCCCTGTCGCCACCACAAAATCAAAGGCGGCAGCGGGGGCAAAGTACAGCACCGCCCCTATTGCGGCCAGTCCTACCACGTCCACAAGGTCGGCGAGAAAGCGCCCTGCTTGACCACCAAAAACCTCCAGGGATATTCGAGCCAGGCTCCGAAACAACCCCAACACCAGTAAAAAAGTCACAACGCCGAAAAAAACCAGATACGCAAATTCCTGGATCGCCACCAGCGGGTCATTGAAAACGCCAGAAATTGACAGCTCCATTTTTACACCCCCACATGGCAAAATGTATTATTGTTACCATGTTACCATGTATTCATGTTTCTGTCAACTGGAAATTCGCTGGAATTTTTTTGGTGGAAAAACGGTTCCCTGTTTTGGTCCTGTGAAACGGTTCCGGCCCTATATATTTCTAAGAGAAGTAATTTGTGGGAACCGTTTTTCCGGGACCGTTTCAGGGGTTGAAAACTGGAAATTAGCTGGAAATTATTTCTCTTGATCCAACCACTCTAGAGCAACCGTTCGCCTGATAACCACCTGCCTTTTTGCCCCGCGACCGGCCTTCTGGACCGGCGACAGCCATCCTTCCTTTTCCAAACGGCCCAACAAGTCGATCACGTCGGCTTTACGTGTTTTCCACTCGCGGCTCAACGCGTCGGCAGAGGGGGCGTACACCGGTTCCTGCTCGCTTTCTACCAGCAATTCCGCGAAGTATGCTTTAGCCCGGTCTAGGGGGTCAAGGGCAGCCGTGGCCCGGGCGGCCTCCTGGTCGGTCTGGTCTGGGTTCGCCGGTGTCGACGGCGCGACCTCCGAGAAGGCCGGGACCTCGGCGGGCCGGACAGCCTGCTTTTGCCAGTAGTCCCGTATCTTGTCAAGGGTCCGGTCGGTTTCGTTGTCGTCCTGACCCACGCCCGCCGATTGAAAACGAATCAAACCCGCCTCTCCTTCCAGGAGCGCAAGGCCGTCACCTTTGCCCGTGAGCGAAACGCCGGGATCTTGATCCAGGACTGTGGAGTAATCCGCCTGCGTGACCAGGCGGAACACCACGCGGGAGGGTAAATTTGCCTTGATCACACCTGGTATTACGTCTACGGAGGGCCTTTGGGTGGCGACCACCAGGTGTATACCCGCCGCGCGGGCTAACTGTGTCAGCCGTTGCAGGCACGTAGTAACCGTCCCGGAAATTTCCTTGCCGCTGGCCACCATCAGGTCAGCCAATTCATCAATGACGCAGGCGATATAGGGGAGGTTTGCCCCGCTTTTTTGCCGGTGTCCGGCTATGTTCCGAACACCGGCTCGCTCGAACAGGGCGTAACGCCTCTCCATTTCGGCCACCAATCGCTGTAAAGCCTCTACTGCCGCGTCGGCAGTGCGGGCCACGGTGAGAACGTGGGGAAAATCAGCGTACTGGGTCAACTCCACCCTTTTCGGATCAACCAGAACAAGGCGCAATTGATCAGGTCCCCGGTAGAGTAGCCATGTAACCATTAACTGGTTCAACCACCAGCTTTTACCGGACTTAGTGGCCCCGGCTACGAGTAAGTGCGCCACTTGGGTCATATCGGTTATAAGGGGTTGTCCCACCGGGTCCACACCCACAGGCACCGGCAGGTCGGGTCTCCTCGCTTGGGCTGCAAAATCGGGGGTATCAAGTATCTGCCGTAACACCACTGGCTGCTTTTTCCGGTGGGTGATAATTAAAGCCGCCGTATTGGCCTGGGGGCCGGCCTCAACCTGCAGACTCGGCGCACCCAGGGCTGCCTGGAGGTCCCGCGTCGCGTTGGCCAACCGGGACAATCGCATGCCGGGGGGCAGGTTGATGACAATCCGCGCCGCCGTCGGGCCGTCGGTCACGGCGCGGACTACAACCCGCTGGCCGGGCTGTGTCAGCCCGCAGTGCTCCAGCGCCGGAGCCACTTGGCGGGCGTAACCCTGGCCGCTGCGCTCGCCAAGTGGCTCCGGCGGGGCAGGCAATAACGCCAGCGCCGGATCCGCCGCAACCGCCCGTTTCGGAACACCGCCCCGCCGGCGGGAAAATAAAGCCGACAAGGCGGGCAGCAGCTTGCCGCGCCGGCTGCGCAAAAACCACAAAGCCGCGCAAAATATGGGGATACCAAGGCCCAACTTCGCCCCGGCCAACATCAGGTCGCGGGGCAGAAAGCTCAAAAATTCTTGAACATCGCTGTTAAACAGCCAGGCCGCACAAAATATACCTCCCATGGCCGCCGCTGCAAGCCCCTGGGCTAGGTAGGCTACGACTCTTTTCATTGTCCGCCACCTCCCGACAACAGCGACAGCAAGTCTAGAGCCGCATCAGTCCCGCGATGGATATTGCTTAAAATTATGGGCCACGCACGACTGACGGTGTTTTCAACCCAAGCCATAACATCGCCGGGATTCGCCAAAGCTCCCAAAACAAGCAGGATCAGACCAATAGCGACTAGTACGCGGATGACTTGCTTGGAAACAAATTTTGCCACGACAAACACGGCCAGCCCGACGGCTGCGAAAGTACCAATGTTTGCTATATCCACCCAAACCACATCCTATTTTAAAAATTGGTCAATAAGGTGCAGGGTTAATTGTTTGACACCTTCCCACAAGGCCTCATAAACCCCTAACACCACCTCGGATCCCGGCAGTTTTGTGTCAGGATAAGCCACGGTCATCAAGGAGTAGACAAAACCCAAGAAAAAAACCACGACCAACACGTTCCAAAGCCTGGCAAAGATTGCTAAAGCGTGATCCAGAAAATACTGCAAAAAGTCCAAGGCGTAACACACAGCAGCAAACGGATTAATTGCGTGGACCGTCTCACGTCTGTCTCCCGCCTCCTTGCGCCAATTGGCCCACCGGGCCGCTTCACGCCGTTCGATGGCGGCTTGGATTGGCGGGGGCAAGGTCTCTTTTATGTGTTTGGTTTCGTCCATATTTAAACCCCTCCCACTGCTTTTAATTGCTGGTAGAAAATCCCGACTCCAATATGCCAGCCGGTATGCCCCGCGTACCCCCACCTCGGATTGGCTCGCTGTCCCGTGTTGTCCAGACCGTTTATCCATCTTAAAATTCCCACCCCGGGGGGGCAATCCTGTGAGAGCCGCATAACCGTGTGGGCCGCCCACTGCGCGGACAGCTCAAAACCTCCGGACCACCGCTGCCAAGAGTGGAAAACATTCCACGGATTCCTCTCTATAGCTCTCCAATTCCCCCGGCGGGGAACAAACGCTTGTTCCTGACCTGTGATAGCCAACAATAAAATTGGGTCCACATCATATTTTCGGCCTGCTTCTTCGATTGCGTTTAAATGGGCCGGCGTGGCCAAGGCGCTGTTCCGTTCCGTCAACCACTCAATTAAGGCGGGATGAAAGGCTGTTCGATCCCGGTATCGAATTTCGTCGGGGACCAACAAATATTCCTCACCCGGCGGGCTGCCCTGGCCGCCGGCCCCGGGGGTGTCCGGCCCCGCGGGGGCCAGTAAAAAGGGCAGAAAAACGGCCATGAGTAACATTGGGCTGCCGACGATCAGAAGTATAAGCACAAATATTATTTTCACTCAAGGCCCACCGCCTTTGTCGTCCGCCCGGAGGCCGCGCGTGGCGTACAATTCAATTTCTTGAGGGGGCAGGTGGACTTTGAGACAATCCCACCCTCGATCAGACCGGATCAGAAATTGTTGTGTCTTGCGCATTAGCTTCAGTTGGTCCGTGATCTCCCTCGGTATTTCGGCATTCTTTTCGATTGCGGCAATTTCGCTGTTTTCCAGCCAAAAAAATGCCTTGAATTTTGAATTGGCCCAAATACCGGTCCCCCCTTCTCCGCCTGTTGCGGACAGCCAAAATACGTGAGGCTTATTGGTTCCGATCACAACCAGTCCGTTTAGGTGCCTGATATGTGTGGCCAGACTGTTGATATAATTGGACATGTCTGGATTCAATAACAATCTTTGGGCCTCATCAAACACAACCGCCGTGTATCTTTTACCCTGGAGTTTTTCTTTTCTCAGGACATCCCGGACAAAACCCATCGTCATAGCCATTTTCGCAGCCCCTACCTGCACGTCGCTCCCCTCCAAGGACGATCCAACCTGGAACACCACCAGGGAGCACTTGTCAGGAATTGTGACTTTGTCACTGTGTCGAAACAGGTGTCGCTTGCTGCCGGTAAAATAAATAGCCAGCTTCGCGGCCAGGTTGGCCGCATCTCTGTCTTTGTCGGCCTGAAGCCGGGAGTACCAATCCTCAATATCGAATGGTTGTTCGACAAAATCCCATGTGGCGGGGTCATCAACGTCGATCCCTGTTTCAGAGTAAAGTTTCATAAGTGCCCTATCCGCAGCATTGCGTTCGCCGGGCGTGATCCCCTCCGCCAAGATGGACACCGTAGTCAAAAGAGCGTCCGAAACAGCGGTGAGTCTGCTGGCGTCCTCCTCACGGACGCCTATTTTGTCGGATATTGCCAGCGGGTCAATATATTTACCGGTGCTCAAGGTGTGATCGATATACAGGCCGCCGGTTTCGGCGCAAAGTTTCCGATATTCACCGTTCATGTCAAAAACAACGACCAAAAACCCCTCCAGCCTCATACCATTAATAAGGCTTTTTTGTAGTACGCTTTTCCCCTCGCCGCTTGCACCCAAAACGATAATATTCTGGTTTTCTGCGCCTTTTTTAAGATCGATAAGGCTTATCGCCCCCGTGCGGACACTGTGACCGATATACACGCCCCGGCCATCACTGTTACTGCCGGCCAGAAGGGGAAACAGGGCTGCCGTCGTATCGATCGTCGTTATGCGGCCTTGATGGGTCTTGCCGAACGCCTTGTCCGGCGCGCCGAGGGAAAATGTCGCGCGGTACGCCTGTGGCTGTTCATACTCCAACAAAGAAACCGCGATGCCCAAATCCCTGATGTCGTTGCTGATCCGGCGACAGACTTGATCCAAAGTGCCGGGATCACCTGTACTGCGGAGGATGACGTAGAACCAAATATCCGCCGTATCCGAACCGCCATAATAACTGGCGTTTCTGAGATTGTTTAACGCCTCCAACGCCTTAACCTCACTGGGGGCAGGCATTTGCTCCCCCTGCACTTTGGTGACCAGCCGCCTTTGTTTTGCGGCCATCGCCCATCCCCAATGCAAAAAAACTGGTTTAAAACGGTATAAAATTTCCACCGTTATATTTGCCGGCACCCTTAGGGCGTGCAGCCTCTCTAAAAAGCCAACAGACACCGGATTTTCGGGCCAAGCCGTCGCCCGCAAAACGCGAGTGTAGATGTCATCTCCCACAATTACGTGCTGCGGATTTTTTCTGGCTGACCCAACCAGGTCCGCAAGAAAGTTTTTAAATTCCACGATCCCCCTCCTTACCTATGCTACCGTCAGGCTGTAGCCGCCCAAAATCTACCTTGCAACCGCGACTCTGCGCCGCGATCCTCACCATAACGCAAAAATTTAACTCGGCTTTATTAGAATAGTGACCAGCGGGGTAGACCACCAGAATGTAACCGGCCCGCATCATGCGCAAAATTTCGTCAGGCACAGCGTTATCCTCGGGGGAATATTCCCATATTGTGGTGTTGACGGTATCGAAGCCTTTATACAACACATTCACAAGGGCGGCCAGGCCGGGAATGTCTTGGTCTGTGGGACCAACGGCCAGCAGGTTAAGCCGGTCCGCATAAAGCTGGCGATAAATATGCCGGGACAATCCCGCCCACACGGCGGCCAGGACAGGCACCTTGGGCTTGCGGAGGGTGGGCAATCTTAGCCCTCCCGGCAGCCGCAGCTTGTGGCGTAACTTGCCCAGGCGTCCCAACACCCCGGCCCGCCGCTCCTCGGCGGTATCAGTATCGTCCGGCTTGTCGACTTTCTCGGCGGCTTCGGCCAAAACCGGCCACTGCGCCAGTCGGTCGAGCCCATGGCGATAGGTCAGGGGGTTAATTTGTCTGGCCGCCAGGTCCCGCACTACTACCTCCGCCGACAGCACCACCCCTTGCGCCCCGCAAGCTGCCAGCTTGTCGATCACGTCCCCGGCGGCTTCGAGTAACATTTGTTTCGTCTTTTTGACCTTCTCGCCCCGACTTTTCGGGCGCGGGTGCAGGTGGGCGGTGTCCGGCTCTGCAGATAAGCGCACAAAATGGGCCGCAGTCCGGGAAAATCCGGTCTGGCACAATTGGTCAAAATATTGCCTTCTTGCAGCCCCAACAGCCGCGATGCCATCAGGTAAAACCTGTTGCTCTTTTTCCTGTCTGTTTAGTTCACTTTGCAAATTCTGGAGATCGTTAACTACCCAAACATCAAGCGACATACCCTGCTCCAAAACCCTGCCAACCATCTGCGCCCAGGCGACCCCCGCCTGATCGCGGTCTGCGGCGGGCAATGTGGTCCAGGGGCCGGGTGTGGCTGAAATAAACAAGCTGATTGTTTCCTCAAAGGTCAAAAAGGCCCCCTCGGCGTCTTTGACACCGATAATCTCTACCAGCTCCGCCCCCTGCCGGACCTCCGGCTCCCGGCGGTAACGCCAGCGGCGGCCAATAAACGCCGGCAGCCCCCAGAACAGGAACAGAAACGTGCCAAGTGGCAGCCCCACCAAGAAGAACAGTCTCAAAGGGGCGGGCAGTGGCAGCATCGCGGCCAAAACCCCAAGAACCACCGCCGGCAAAAGATACATGAGGTCTGTCAGCCGCAAACCCCCTAAAATTTCCACATCCCCCCGGATGTCCGGAGGGATGTGATATTTCTGACCCAAGATTTCAGCCTCCTTCCGGGACAGGCATTTAACCTCCCCGCCACTCACCCGCGTGGGTCCAGCCGGCAGGGGGCTGGACTACTTCGACCGGCAGCCCGTCAACGATAATGACAGGCCGGCCCTCCCGCGTCCAGTACCGCCCGGCGGCCTCATCGCGCCCGGCGGACCGGCCCGTGCGGGACATTGCGCCCAACCTGTCCGCCGCCTTCGCCAGTCCGGTGGTGTCTGCAGGCCGGGACAGATCGAAACTGTCCGCCGCACTGCGTCCCCCGTGGGCCGCCCGACCTACTGCGGACATCGCAGCCCCCGCACCTGCTACAGCCCGGCCCTTCGCCACGAAGGCGGGATTCCCTGTCCAACTCCCTATTTTTGCCAGTGCGCCGCCGGCCTTTGTCCCTAGATTGCCAACGCTGTCAATCACATGACCTCCGGCCAAGGTCAAGGGCTGCGCAATCGCGGCTGCTGCGGGGGAAAACCAAAGCTTCAATGTCGCGAAGGCTAAGACATAAGGAATCGCTACATTCACGATATTTGCACCAAGACCAAAAAGATTCCCTACCCCTTGCTGGGCATGTTCTACCTGTATAAATACCATTAATTGCCATCCAAGCACCCACAGTAGTTGTATACCTACCGTGCGGCAGGTTAAGGCTAACCAGCCCACCAACGGTTCGATCCGGCTGGACCAGACCACCATTGAAATGTAGAGCGGGGCCAAGGCCGCCAGGGCCGCCAACACCACCAGCCGTGCGATCGTTAAAATTATTAACAACATCCACCCCCCGGCAGCCAGGACCAAAGCGATTATACCCCCTTCAGCCTGACCGCCGCCAAAAACCGGGTCCAAAAAGAGATTGTGAAAATTCAGTTGCCCGCCGAAGCTGTCAGGGTCTTGATAAGGCATGGAAATAATTTGATCTGCTGTGATGCTCTTCAGCTCTAGCGGAATTTGCGGGCTGTAACTTGCCACCGCGCTTGCGGCCAGGGCCGCAGCAGCCGTGTTGGTTACCCACACCAAAAAATTTACCACTTGCATGGAAAAAACTGAGAAAAGCACACCCGCGCCGAAGGTTAACAGCACGGGACCAACTTGCTGCCGACCGTGCAATACTTTTAAAACTGCCATAGTTAAAAATAGAACCGATAACACAAGACACAAAATCCATAACGTGCCGTTAAACTTGGCGATCCATTCAACGCTGCCGGGGTAAAACGTTTGCAAGAAGCCGGTGCCCAAAACCCCGCTGGCAACGCCTAAAAACGCGCTTATCATTATCCCCCAGGTGTTAAATACCATGTCCATCATCGTTTCCGCGATTTTCTGAGGTAATGCGGTCAACGCATCCACCATTTTTTGAACCATTCCGGAGTCCCCACCACCGCCACCGCCGCCCACAGGGGGGGAGTCTTCCTCATCACCGGTGTTGGGGTTCAATGAACCATCCGCCCCCACCGAATAAGACACCCCCGGCTGCATCCCATCGGTATCCCGCGCACCTTCGGCCTTTGCGGGCAGGGGGTGGAGTGTTAAGGCGGCACTGTAAAACAGTGCCACCAATATTGGTATTAACTTGCGAACGCGCATGTCTAACCCCCCGCCCCCGTAAACGCACCAAGCACTTTCTGAATAACATTCCGGTGCAACCACATTATTATGTCGTACCAACCACCGGTCAGGCTGATAACGAGAATCACAATAGCGACACCCAGTGAAATAAACTTTGTCTTTAAAGCTGATAAGGCGGTCCCCGTGATCAAGTCTTTTACGTGGACAACCAACCAGAACAGGGAATAGACAAGCAAAATCGCGGCCAGGACACCAATAACCCAATTTACTACACGGATAAACGGCCCCGCGACGCTTGCGCCCCCGGCGGTACTGTCGTTCAGGCCCCCCTGTTTCAATAGCTCCAGAGGTATTTCGGCGGATGGTTGGGCTAATGACGGGGATGTGGCCAGCAGTGCAAAAATCAACACTAGAAAAATAAACCTTAACTTACGCATGACTTAGGCCCCCTCATCAATTATAAAAATTAGTAAAAATTAGTGTGGCTGTGAGCAAATAGCAACCAGGGCGTACGCCTAAATTTTCTATGGTACCGCCCGTCCTCACCAGGGGGAGGGTGATTTTGCGGCGGAGCAAGGGCCACAACCACGGGACCCCTTGGGGATTCAGGCTGTCCAAGACCAGGTGGGACAAATAACCAGCTACGGTCGCCATTACATAAGGCGTCGGCGCACCGAGGACAAGTAGTAACAACCCCAAGGCCGCAGCGGCCACGGGGCTGTGGGTGACGCCTCGATGAGTCGTCAGGGCCGCCGTGACCCGACCGGCGGGGCCAAGTATTTTGGTTGCCAGGGACCCCGCATGATCGATGTCGGGGCCGAGGGCCGCCACGGCAGCCGCGGCCACCAACCCCAAGGCCGGCGCGTCAGGTATGACGAGGGCCAGGGCAGCGCCCGCGGCGGCCCCGCCCGCGAGGTGTGTCGAAAATAGCATGTTTAATCTCCTTTCGGCACATTAAACGGCCCGGAGAAGTGTCCGGGCCGCCTTGAGCCGTTTTACATTTTTTAAATCCTTTTCAAACCCTTCGCCGGCCTAAACCTTACGGTTTTTCGCGCCGGAACCACTACATTTCCGCGCCCGAAGGCGTTGACAATTTTCTCTTGACGTTCGACTGCCTCCAGAGTGCCGACGCCGGGTAACCGCAACGAACGACCCTTTGCCGCCTGGTCACCAACAACCGCGAATACGGCTCTAAGCACCTCCGCTACGTCTTTTTTTGCATAGCCCACTTTTTTAGCAACTTTTTCCACTAAGACTGCCTGGCCGACCACAGATTTTTTCGCCTTCCCGTCTTTGCCAATAGTTTTTTTGTGCGCCACTGGTTTAGGTACCATTTTCATCTTCAAAATTTTCCCTCTTTTCTTTTAAAATTTTTAGTCGGTAATTATTTGCTAATGCCCACCCCCCACTTCACGGTTCCGTTTTCTTCCACATGGGCAACCAGGCCGCTGGCCCTGATCTGCATGAGGTCCTTGGCCTCATGCCCGGACAGGCTAAAGCTGTCTAGGATTCTGTCAGGATCGTCGGTCCTCACGAGACATATTTCAGCACTTTCCGGCAGTTTTCGTGTGAGTCGGGGTAAAATGTGGGCACTCGCTGCTTGAGCCGCTGGGATTGAAATTAGTGTTGTTAGCTCCGGTTTAACGTAGGATTTTTTTACAAGCTGTCCGTTTTGATAAGTCTTTACATTGGGCCACCGCAGCCACAGGGGTAGCAAGATGGCTGCCAGCCCCACCAGGGCCATTGGTCCAACCCACGGCAGGGGTGTTTTTACACCGCCTCCTGGGAGAGGTGTTGTGTTTGTTGGTGTTTTTTTCCATTCCGCGCCGACGCTAGGGGGGCAGATCAAACCACTCCAGGCGATGGGGTGCATCCAGCCACTTTCTCTGGGTTCTTTTGTCGTAGCGACTCTCGCAACGAAATTTATTTCACCCTGGGGCACTGTGCCCCTTGGGGCGATCACCCGGGTTTCAAATGGCTTCTCTAAAAATGATAAATTGCCACTTTTTGACAGGGTAAAATTTCCTGTTGCCGTCGTCGTCACTTCCGCCATGGTGACACCCCAACCCTCGTGGGCTGCGGGGCTAAGCTCGATGATAGCCGGAGGCAGGGCGGGCGGGCGGACCGACCTCCCACCTAGTTGTAGGGTATGGTTGTGGGTTCGTATTGTTTGGTCCCTGCTGCGAACCAAAACTTGGATCTCGTGTGGACCCGGCGGCCCTTGCAGCCGCCAGAAACCCCACCGCCCGAACATCTGCGGCGGCAAGGCCAGACGTAAAACATTGTCTTGCGCTGAGAGAGCGGTACGCAGGCGGGCCGTGATCCGCACCTCGTTTGTACTAGGGATGGTTGAGAATAAGAGCACTTCCGGCCCCTCCGGAACGAAGGTCACGCCAGGTGGGGCGGTAATTTCTACCATAGTATTTTTTTTATTATAAAGCAGAACCCCCACCAAGTCCCGGTACCCCCATACCTGGTAATATTTGAATTCTCCGTCAACGCCCTCCAGACTTAAGGGTTGCTGGGCTTTTGCGGCGGGGGTCCCGAGGATTAGCGCCGCGAACAGCGATACTAAAAACAACATCATTTTCACGAATGTATACTCCTTTTCAGTCAATCTTTTAGCCATAATCGGGGGAATTTCCCATCTCCTTTCTTTGCCGTGTCTACCTGGACAGGCACCCCCCACGGGATCAACACCTCCTTCCCGGCCTCCAGCATGGCTTCTTCCAAGCCGGCGGCGGCTTCCTCGGCGATTGTTGACGGGACTACTATCACAATTTTTAGCTCAGGTAGAGGGACCTGATGAATTCCTTTTTCTTGTCGCTAACCGTGTCCCTGCTGACCCACTCCAGGCAGGGCCGGTCCGGGCCCAAGAAGGTGGCGGCGTGCTTGACGTAGCGCTCCTCGGTGCCGTGCTTTTTGCAGTAGGCGGCATAGTTTTCCGCCGCTGCCAGCAGATCGCTGGCGGCCAGGCCCTCTTTTAGCCGGGCCTGCCAGCAGCGAAAGGCTTTGCGCTTGTCGTTTTTCCTGGGATAGGCGGCCCAAAAGCGCAGGAAATCAAGGGTGTATTCTGGAACTTTCCCCACCGTCGGGGCCGACCCGCTCTTTTGCGCGCCGGGGGCAGTCTTAGCACTTTCCCATTCCTTATCCCACCTTTGAGACAGGCCTTGCGCCTGATCCTCCTGGACATATCCCCCTGGGGGGGGATATAGGGGGGGATCTTTCTTTATTGTTTCTTTAATTTTCTTTAAGTTTCTTTCGGCACCCCTTGAGCCCTTGGGGCTGTAAGGCTGCAGGGTTTGATTGGTTAGTGTTTCACTAACCCCCTGGTTAGTGTTTTGCGAACTTTCAGGTTCGTGTTTTACTAACCCGGGGGTTAGTGTTTTACTAACCGCTTCCGGGGCGCCAGTTAGTGTTTCACTAACTTTTCCGGTTAGTGAAACACTAACTTTGTCCGGGAGGCTGCTAAGGCTGCTAAGGTTGCGCCGGATCACATCCTTATACCGGCCCCGGTCCCAGGTTTGGGTCGGGCCTACCCGCCAGGCCTCATAGTCCTTGTTCAGGGCCACCTTGTCCCCTTCCAGGGTGAGCACACCGGCCCCGGCCAGCTGCACCAGCTCCTTTTTGATGTCGGCCCTGTAGATGCCGGCCAGGCTGAACTCCAACGGTTTGATCAGGGCGTGCTGCTTGCCGCAGCCGTAGCTGAGGCGAATCACCAGCAGGATGATGTTGAGCTGGCGCTTGGTGAAGTTGGTGGCCAGGATTGCCTCCAACAGTTCGTTGGAGATCCTGGTGAATTCTTTGGACTGGCCATGGGTCACCTCAGCACCCCCCTGATGATCTGACCAAATAAGCCGGGGGCGCGCTCAACTGCCGGAAAAAACAATCGCGGAATCATGTTCTTTGCCTCCTTTTTAAAAAGCGAAAACGGGAGCCAGTTTCCTGGTCCCCGCTTACATTATCAGTGGCTCCCTTTTTGGTATATTGTCTTAATTCTCAAGCATGTGGATGAACTCATTAATTGTCGAAGCATCAATTACCTTTTTTAACGTGTTTTTGATAGCTTCGTTGTTGTTAAGTACAGATAATCGGTTATGCAAATCAACAGGTATTTTCCCAAATTTAGCCTCAAGTACGTCAAAAAGCATATCCAACCTGCCCCTAGCCTCGCCTTTAGCTTCCCATTCTTCACGGATACCATCAAAAAACGGGGAGTTTTCCATCTTGCTCACCTCCAGTATTATGGCAGTAACTTCAACCTGCGATGGTCGGTTTTAATCCGATACCTTCATCTTTTGGTCCTCAAGTCAGCGTAGGCTTGCGCTATATCGGTTCTGCGTGCCCTTCCCCTCCCAATTTCCATTGTGGTTGACACAACTTTCCCGCCGGTGGAGACCACTCGCCCGCCGCCTGCGGCACTATGAGCCAGCGCCGATATTTCCTCCGCCAATTCTAAATCTCGACCCCAATTCTTCCGTCCCCGGCGATTTTTTTTGACGTTGAAGGCTTCTACCCCGGCCAAACAACGGGCGTGATGGGGAGATATTTTGACTATCCGAGCCGCTGCCTCAAGCGCCTCGACACCACCCGAGACATAAACCTTTGCAAGAGCTACTTTTTTCTCGTCTACTGACCCTGCATGATACTTCGCCACTAACTCAACCAGGTGAGATGTTTTCATCATCATCATCAAGCACCCCCTTCCACTATTGTCTTCTACACAAAACAACACAAGAAGAGTGTGTTTAAGTCCTACAACTCTTAGACTGCCTCGAATCATGGCCCGCAGGTCATTTCCCGTACGTGTTATGCCTTCAGTGATTGCAATCCTTTGTCCGTACTATCCTCGACGGCTAAAGGTGCGCGAACAAAAACATGCGGTCGGGTATTTTTCTACGTACGCCCGCCTTAAATGGCGGGGGAGGCAATATTCGGCTGGGTACAAACCAGTGGTAGTCAGCCGTATACTCCCGCTGGGTTTTAGTTTGTCTCTCCAGATTTCTGTTACCGGGTAACTGGGAGCACCCCCATTAATTGGTTACAAAACTCCCTATATATTAATCACCCTTTCTTCTCTTCCTCCCCTGTAAATCACTTCGCCGTCGCCGGTGTCCTTTATATTCCATCGCCCCAGTCTCTCAGCCGTCCCCGGCCAGGGTGTCGCCAACGCATTGCTATTCTTAATCCGGTGTTACTGAACACTGCTCAGCCACTGCCCCCAGTGTCATACCACACCCTTCCCTCCCCTCTTTAGCCGGAACAATGATAGCTATATTTTATTTTTTACCCGGAAAAACAAGTAAGTTCCATCTATACGAACATATGTTCGTATAGATGGAACTTACTTGCACCCGCGCTATCCCATCGTTGCCGCTGATGCTTACGCGACACCAGCCTAATCTGCCTCATGATAGACTTTCCGGGGGTCCCTGAGATTTGTTGGCCCCCTGCGCAGGGGCCAACCTCACCTATTATTCATTTTTCAATCTATGATACCACATACTATGATACCACATAAAAAGGATATTGCAAGAGTCTGTTCGAAAAGTTTTAATTCCTTCTAAAACCAAGTGAGGTGCATACTTATGGCAAACATTCAACTGGATCTATTTCCCATGACCTATTATAACACACTTGCCGTTGTTTTACAACAACTAAACGGACTTTCCTTTTATAATACCACTATAATACCACTATAATACACATGCTCCGTTGTTTTACAACAACTAAATATTAAAAGACGCTTTAAAGCCCGAGAATTCGGGCTTTTCTTTTGTCAATCTTTTTGCATATTTATGTTGTGTATTGTCGTGTATCGCGATATAATGGGGTTG
>JBFMEU010000019.1:0-42402 GCA_040753155.1 Bacillota bacterium | reverse complement strand
AAGTACAAACAGGTGCGCCTTCTGCCATACCAGTAAATCTTCAAATGTTTTCGCTGGTTTTCTCATTCTGACTCCTGACTCCTGACTCCTGACTCCTGACTCCTGACTCCTGACTCCTGACTCCTGACTCCTGACTACTGACTCCTGACTACTGACTCCTGACTACTGACTCCTGACTGCTAAGTAGTTACAAATTAACTATACTATGAAAATCGTTACTCATAGGTTTGGTTACAAGCAGTATAGCGGCTGCCTTGTATCTTCTTCCATAAACCTACTCTACAACTCGAGCTGACGATTTCCTTCAAAATTTTTCCCGGTATCATCATTAAATTCGTGTAAACATGACAGTTTTAAGGCAAAAAAAAACCCGCCCGCAGTGGGAAGGGGGTTTTTTCTTTGGTGTTAAATGAATTCATCTATGATAATACCGATTATTTTCTTAAAATAGGCAACCATATCAAGCACCCGCTCTGGCGGTATCTCACGGATTACCGTCTTATCGGCACTGTTAACCACCTTCACCATATATTCCCCGCTACTCTCATGGAGCTGAAAACTTATTTCGGTATTGTAGGCATGCATCAGTTTGTTTAACTGCTCCACAGCTCTGGCTAAATCTCGGTGGTCCGCCTCTTTTTCTCTGCCCGGCAACTGCGTTTTTTCTTCAGCCAACCCGGCGTTGTTGGGGTCCAGGCTAAACTCAGAATTTTTAGGCGTGTTTTTGTATTGGCGGGGAAACAAGACCGGGGTTACACCATCCACTTTCATTAACATCACCTTGCCATTCTATGTATCTATATTAATGCACGTTCTTTATTTCTTCTGGTCCAAAAAGGCGCCAAATTGTTGCTTTAACCTCCGGTCATAGGCTGATTGCCCGGCTCTGTTGCCCTGCAGGGAAGCCAGATCCCTTTTTAGATCATTCATTAGTTTTGTTATTTGGGCCTCATTTTGCTTTTCCAATTGCTGTACCTTGAGGTAAATCTTTTTTATGTCCCGGGACATTTCCTCAATCTGGTTTAAATAGGTTGACAGGCTGAAAACTCCCAGGGCACTTTCCTTATATATCTTTTGCTCGTAAAAGAGCCCGGCATTATCATTATCATTACTGGCCAGGTAGTTCAGGGCGGTTTCCTGAAGCTTTGGGTATTGGCCTATTATCTTATCTATGGCATCGGTTTCACTTATAACCTCTTGCCGCATTTGAATCAGGGTTATAAACTCATCCACGCGGCCTTGCTCCAGGAGGTGTTTTTGCTCATAGGTAAGGTCCAGTAATTTTTCAGCCTGGTTTTTCTTTTTGGACATCAGGGAAAATATTTCGGCTGCAATTTCAACCGGGTGCATGGCGCGTTCATTTATACCTCCTACCATTATAGTACAGCCTGCTCCCAGGTATCCCGAAGTTCTTCCAGCATGGCTATAACTTCCTGGACCAGGACGGCGTCCTTTTTCAAGTTGGCCTGCAGCAAGCGGTACACCATGTAGTCATAAAGGGCGGCCAGATTGCCGGCAACATCATAAGCCGGATTAAGGGTGGCCGACAGGTAGTTAATGATATCCTGCACCCTCATGATGGCTTTATGGGCCTCCTCAATTTCAGCAGCTTCTATGGCCACAACCCCCTGCCGGGCAAATTTTATAGCTCCGTTATAAAGCATCATGGTAAGCTGGGCCGGGGCTGCGCTGCTAACTGCGTTTTGCTGGTACTGCTGGTAAGGATTACCGACCATTTTCACGCCTCCTTATTTTCCGCCCAGATCACCTGGCTACTGGGCGAGGGTCACTGTTTGCGATTACCCTGGCGGCGCTCTCATTGGACGAAAGGGCTTTCCGGGCCAGGAAGGCGCATTGCAGGCGCATGTCAAATACTTCGTCCCGGAAGACATTGCGCTACCCCCTTAAAGAGATTCATATACTATTTATTTCGGTAATAATGAGCATAAACTTTATCAATAGAAAAATATTTTTTAACAAATTATTAATGGGGCAATTTTTTCCCGCGAAAGAACAATCGCCCCATCTCCCTGCTTAGTTCATTTATAGCTTACCAGCCCTGACCAGTTGTTTATTGAACGAGACTTCATTCAGAGGGGGATTCAACCCCCTCTGAATGTTAGCCGAGTCCATACTGGACTTAACCGCCCTTTGAAACCCGCCGCCTACAGAGGCGGGGGTCTTAGGGCGGTTAAGTCCAGTGATAAAGCTTTCCGGATCTTGTCTAAAACCACCGGCTAAGATAAACTTAAAGCGTACAGAGGTGATTAGATGATCATACTTCAGGCCGCACATATCTATAAGTCCTACGGCGCCGCACCTGTTTTAAAGGACGCCACCCTGACCATCCATGACCGGGAGCGGGCCGGGCTGGTGGGCGCCAACGGGGCCGGCAAGTCCACCCTCCTGAGAATCATCACTGGGGAAATTGAACCGGACCAGGGACAGGTCAGTAAATCCAAAGACATCAGCACAGGTTATCTGTCCCAGGACAGCGGTCTGGAGTCCGGCAGCACGGTGTGGGAGGAAATGCTGGCCGCCTTCGGGCCGTTACTGCAACAGGAGCAAGAACTGCGGGAACTGGAAGAGAAAATGGCCGGCCTCCTGCCAGCAGAGGATAAAAAAGCGTACCGGCAGGTAAGCGCAAGGTACGCCACCCTCAGTGACCACTTCCAGCATGCCGGGGGCTACACCTATAAGGCCACGGCCAGAAGTGTACTGCAGGGACTTAGCTTTGTGGAGGACGAACACCATAAAATCGTGTCCACCTTGAGCGGCGGCCAGAAAACCCGCCTGGCCCTGGCCAGGCTGCTAATGCTGCAGCCGGACCTGCTAATATTGGACGAGCCAACCAATTACCTGGACATTGAAACCATGGACTGGCTGGAGAAACACCTGCACTCCTACCCCGGGGCCATCCTGGTGGTGTCCCACGACAGGTATTTCCTGGATAACCTGGTTAATGTGGTCTACGAGCTGGAAAACAGTATCCTTATTAAATATGAGGGCAACTACACCAGCTTTTTACAGCAAAAGTCCCTGCGGCTGGAACAGCAGGCCCGGGAATACAGGCAGTACCGGACGGAAAAAGCCCGCCTGGAGGATTTTGTCCGGCGCAACATAGCCGACAAGGCCACCGTTGGCCGGGCCAAATCAAGAAGAAAACAACTGGAGAAAATGCAGGAGGCAGACCAGCCCTTGATCATGAGGAAAGCCAAGATATCCTTTAATATCCGCCGGCCCAGCGGCAAAGAAGTCCTGGCGGTAAGGGACCTGTCCATCGGCTACAGCGGACAGGCCGTGGCCCGGGGCATCAGCTTCGACCTTGCCCGGGGCGGGCGAACAGCCATCCTGGGTCCCAACGGAGCCGGCAAAACAACCCTGCTTAAAACCATCGCCGGTCAACTCGCCCCCCTGGGCGGCGAAGTCACGGAAGGCCTCCACCTTTACCCGGCCTACCACGACCAGGAACTGCAAACCTTGTCCGGTGACAAGACGGTGCAGGCTGAGTTATGGGACGCCTATCCTGATCTGGACGAAAAGGACGTCCGGGGCATTCTGGGCAGGTTCTTATTCCCCGGCGAGAACGTGATGAAAAAAGTTTCCACCCTTAGCGGCGGTGAAAGGGCCCGGCTGACCCTGGCCAAGCTCTTATGCGCCGGGGCCAACCTGTTGATCCTGGACGAGCCCACCAATCATCTGGACATCTACAGCAAGGAGGTATTAGAGCAAGCCCTCCTGGACTACCCGGGCACCCTGCTCCTGGTCTCCCACGACCGCTACTTCTTAAACCGCATCGCCACCAGGATTATAGAGTTAACCCCCAACAGGGCAACCATTTACGAGGGCAACTTCGACTACTATCAGGAAAAGAAAAAACCCCCGGCCATAGTTGAGGAAGTAAAGCCGGAGAAACAGCCCAAAGAAGACGGCCAGGCCAAGTTCCACTACCTTCAAACCAAGGAGCGGGAGCGGGAAGATCGCCGGCGCCGGCGCCGCATAGAAGAGCTGGAAAAATCCATCCAGGAAACCGAAAAACTCATCGCCACCATCGAAGATGAGCTATACCAACCAGAAGTATACGGCAACCGCCGGTTGTACCAGGAAAAAACCAGTCAGTTGGAACAATTGCGCCATGATTTGGATATCTGCCTGGAAGACTGGGTAGCCCTGCAGGAACAGGATACGAGCCAGGTGCCCGGCACTTAACAGATACGAGCCAGGTGCCCGGCACTTAATACCAGCAAGGTACCAGCAAGGTGCCTGGCAACACCTTGACTAATCCAGTTAACTGCCTTATCTGCTCGCTTCCCTGCAAAGAAACTTTATAAAACTAAATCTTTAAAGAATAACCCCCTTCAAAACCGGGAGCCATGCAATAAGTTAACAAGTGAGGCGCCTGGCGCCTCGCCCCAGGCGCCGCGATATTCGATATTTACATCGATTGGTTTGAGTGTTATATTGTTATAAATGAATTAGATGGCAGAGCTGTAAATATCATAAATATTTGTTATTGGAGGCCAAGAAATTCTTTTATGCCTTCGACTTAGCACTATAGTTTTCTGAATATTTTGAAATGTAAAAAAATAATGAAAAGGAGGTCGAATTGTGGAACACGCATGTATTTGTAATGGAGATGCCGGCGCCAAATTGAATACTATGTTTGCACAATACCAAGGGCAGCCTGACGGGCTTATCCAGGTATTGCACGGCATCCAGGAAACCTATGGCTACCTGCCCCGTGAACTGCTGACCAGGGTCGCGCGGGAACTGGAAGTGTCATCCGGTGAAATTTCCGGTGTGATAACCTTCTACAGTCTGTTTACTCTTAAGCCCAAGGGTAAACATCAGGTCAGCGTTTGCAAGGGTACGGCCTGTTATGTACGGGGTTCCACCCAGGTTTTGGGGAGATTGGAGAAGGAGCTAAAAATCAAGCCTGGAGATACCACCGACGACGGTTTGTTTTCCGTGGAGGTGGTACGCTGCCTGGGCGCTTGCGGCCTTGGACCGGTATTGACTGTCAATGACAAGGTATTTGCCAGGCTAAAACCAGAAAAACTGCCAGGAGTTCTTGCTAAGTTCACTCAAGTAAAGTAAGGGGGGAATAGGCATGTCAACTTATAAAAAAATGAACATACTGGTTTGTTCTGGAGCCGGGTGTATCTCGTCTGGATGCAAGGATGTTTACCAGACTCTGCATGAACATATTGGCAATCAGGGTTTACTGGAAGAAGTAAGGGTAACCCAAACGGGCTGCATGGGTCCCTGCGACATGGGCCCTGTGATTATTGTATACCCGGACGGGGTTTTCTACCGCCGGGTTAAAACTGAAGATGTACTGGAAATTGTGGTGGAGCATGTCCTAAAGGGCCGGGTGGTACAGCGGCTTACCTACAGGTCCCCGGAAACTGGTGATTATTTAACCAGTCAGCAAGATATCAACTTTTTTAAGCAGCAGACCAGAGTGGCATTGAGGAACTGCGGGCAGATTAACCCGGAACGGATTGAGGAGTACATTAACAATAAAGGCTACTGTGCCCTTGGTAAAGCTCTGAAAGACATGAAGCCCCAGGAAGTGATCCAGGCCGTTAAGGATGCCGGCCTCAGAGGCCGTGGAGGGGCAGGTTTTTCCACAGGTATGAAGTGGCAATTCTCAGCCGGCGCGCCCGGGCCTGTCAAATATGTGGTATGTAACGCCGACGAAGGGGACCCCGGTGCCTTTATGGACCGTAGTATCCTGGAGGGCGACCCTCACAGTGTGCTGGAGGCAATGGCCATCTGCGGCTATGCCGTAGGGGCGCAAAAGGGCTACGTTTACGTCAGGGCCGAGTATCCTTTGGCGGTGGAGCGCCTGGGTATAGCCATTGACCAGGCACGGCGGTTCGGCATGCTGGGGGAAAATATTTTTGGCGCCGGTTTTAGTTTTGACGTGGAAATACGTGTGGGCGCCGGTGCCTTTGTCTGCGGTGAGGAAACCGCCCTGCTGGCTTCAATTGAAGGCAGGCGGGGAGAGCCCAGGCCCCGTCCTCCATTCCCGGCTGTCCAGGGGCTTTACGGAAAGCCCACCGTTATTAATAATGTGGAGACCTGGGCCTGTATACCGCCTATTCTGCTGCAGGGTCCGGAGTGGTTTGCCTCCCTTGGTACGGAAAAAAGCAAGGGGACCAAGGTTTTCGCCCTGGCCGGCAAGGTGGTTAATACCGGCCTGATTGAGGTCCCCATGGGGACACCCCTGGGGGAAATCATATTTGACATAGGCGGCGGAGTTCCACATGGCAAGCATTTTAAGGCGGTTCAAACCGGAGGGCCTTCCGGCGGCTGCGTTCCTGCCAGGTATTTGAACACACCGGCGGATTATGAGTCCTTGTCCGGACTCGGTACCATCATGGGTTCCGGCGGCATGATCGTTATGGATGAGGATACCTGCATGGTGGATCTGGCCAAATATTTTCTTGAATTTGTTCAGGATGAGTCCTGCGGCAAATGTGTCCCCTGCCGGGTTGGCGCCAAAAGGATGCTGGAATTGCTAGAGCGCATCACCCGGGGTGAGGGACAACCAGGTGACATTGAGTTATTGGAAGAACTGTGTCATGGCATAAAATCCCTGTCCCTGTGTGGTTTGGGACAGACAGCGCCCAACCCGGTCCTGAGCACCCTCCGCTACTTCCGGAAAGAATACGAGGAGCACATTTATCATAAACACTGTCCCTCCTCGGTATGCGCCGGTCTGTTCATATCGCCCTGCCAAAACACCTGTCCCGCCAACGTTGATGTGCCCATTTACATTGACAGGATTAGAAACCAGGATTTTGCCGGGGCATACCAGATAATCAAGCGGGAAAACCCCTTCCCGGTGGTCTGCGGGCGTGTCTGCCACAGCCCCTGTGAAACCAGATGCCGCCGGGGGCTGCTGGATGAGCCGCTGGCCATCAGGAGGCTGAAGAAATATGCCGCGGATTATGGCGTTACCCACCAGGATGAAATAACTTACACCAAGAGTAAAGACAACGGTAAAAGAGTGTCTATCATAGGGGCCGGTCCCGCTGGTCTTACGGCGGCTTATTACCTTCGCCGCAAAGGTTATCAAACTACTGTTTATGACGCGGCGCCGGTGCCGGGCGGCATGATGGCGCTGGGTATACCGGATTTCCGCCTGCCCAAGGGGCCTCTCTTCGCCGAGGTCAACGATATAGCCAATCTGGGTGTAAAGATAGTGCTGAACACCAAAGTTGGAAAGGATATTCCTTTTGAACAGGTAAGATCTGCCAGTGATGCGGTTTTTATAGCGGTGGGAGCACAGCATGATCACAAGCTAAATATCCCGGGTGAAGACCTGAAGGGTTACATGTCAGGAGTAGACTTTTTAAGGGATGTCAACCTGGGCCGGTTTCCGGCAATATCAGGCAAGTCAGTCACCCTGGTGGGGGGAGGCAATGTAACCATTGACGCCGCCCGGTGTGCCGTTCGCCTGGGCGCCTCGGAAGTAAATATATATTACCGCCGCACCCGCCAGCATATGCCGGCCATGGAAGAGGAAATTGAACAGGCTCTGGCCGAGGGGGTCAGGATAAATTACCTGGTAAGCCCCACTGAGATTTTGGGTGAAAACGGTGCCGTCACAGGCATGGTTCTGCAGCCCATGAAGCTGGGTCCCTTTGGTGACATGGGCCGCCGCCGATCGGTACCCCTGGATGAGCCTCCCAGCACTGTAAAGTGTGACCTGGTAATTGTGTCAATTTCCCGCAGCGCCGAGGTTGGCTTTGTGGATGGCCTGGAAGAAGTTCTCCGGAGCTCGAAGGTGGCAAAGGATACCAGCACGGGGATTGAAGGAATATTTACCGGCGGTGACTGTGTTCTGGGGCCAGCCACAGTGGTGGAAGCCATAGCCGCGGGTAAAAGCGCCGCGGTCGCCATTGACAGGTACCTGGGCGGCACGGGACAGATTGTGGAGCCTCTGGATGTGGAGCGCAAATACACCGGACCGGTCATTGAGGAGGAGCGCTCAAGAATGAGGGCGCCCACCCTTCCGCCGGAAGCCAGGATAGAAAACTTTACCGAAGTTGAGCAGACCTATAGCAAGGAAGCTGCTGTTTATGAGGCCCAGCGTTGTCTGCGCTGCGATGTACGGGATTAGGGAGGAGGTAGCTATATGTCCAAAGTCAACCTTACCATAAACGGCCTGCCTGTTGCTGTTGAGCCGGGAACCACCATTCTGGAAGCTGCCGGACAGTTGAATATCCATATTCCCACCCTCTGCTATTTAAAAGAAATAAATGAAATAGGCGCGTGCCGGGTATGCGTGGTAGAGGTGGAGGGCGCCCGGACACTGCAGGCCTCCTGCGTTACCCCGGTTTCCGAGGGCATGATGGTAAAAACCGCCTCGACAGCAGTGTTAGCCGGACGCAGGTTTTCAGTGGAGCTGATATTGTCAAACCATCCCATGGAATGTCCTACCTGTGTGCGCAACCTGAACTGTGAACTGCAAACCCTGGCAGGTGAACTGGGCATCAGGGAAGTTCGCTTTAAAGGAGAAATTACCTCCTATCCAAGGGATGACTCAACTCCTTCACTGATCCGGGAGCCAAACAAGTGCATTCTCTGCCGGCGCTGCATGGCTGTATGTGAAAAAGTGCAGGGAGTCAAGGCCATAAGCCTGCAGTTCCGCGGCTTCAATACTGTTATAGCCCCAGGCTTCTTAAATAATTTAGACATGATTGACTGTGTCCTGTGCGGCCAGTGCGCCCTGGTTTGCCCCACTTCGGCCATCTCCGAGCGGGATGATACCGGAAAAGTGTGGTCCGCCCTGGCTGATCCTGATGTGCATGTAGTAGTACAGACCGCGCCTGCCACCAGGGTTTCCATAGGAGAGATGTTTGGCCTGGAGCCCGGCAGCATCATAACGGGGAAAATGGTTGCCGCCCTGCGCCGGTTGGGCTTTGATGCCGTCTTTGACACCGATTTTACTGCCGACCTTACCATTCTGGAGGAGGGCAGTGAGCTGATAAAGAGGCTCACTGAGGGTGGTGTACTGCCCATGTTAACCTCCTGCAGTCCGGGGTGGATAAAATACATTGAACATTTCTACCCGGATATGCTGCCCCACCTGTCCACCTGCAAGTCTCCCCAGCAGATGTTCGGAGCGCTGGCTAAAACTTACTACGCCCAAAAAGCCGGAATAGACCCATCTAAGATTTTTGTAGTTTCGATAATGCCCTGTACGGCTAAAAAATTCGAGGCCCAAAGGCCGGAGATGAATGACAGCGGCTATCAGGATGTGGATGTTGTGCTGACGAGCAGGGAACTGGGACGGATGCTAAAGCAGGCCAGTATTGACTTTGTTTCCCTTCCTGAAGAAGATTATGATCCGCCTCTGGGTATTTCCACCGGCGCCGGAGCTATATTCGGAGCCACCGGTGGTGTAATGGAGGCTGCCTTGCGAACGGCGTACGAGATTATTACCGGTCAAACACTGGAAAACATAGAGTTTAAAGCCCTGCGCGGACTGGAGGGTATAAAGACAGCCAGTGTTATGGTAGGTGATTTGAAGGTTAAGGTAGCCGTTTCTCACGGCCTGGAGAATGCCAGAAAAATTATGAAGGCTGTCAAGAGCGGCCTGGAATCCTTTCATTTCATCGAGGTAATGTGCTGCCCCGGCGGATGTATTGGCGGAGGCGGTCAGCCCATACCCACCAACAAAGAAATAAGAGAGAAACGTATTAAAGGGATATACCTTGCCGATGAACTTATGACCCTGCGCAAGTCCCACGAAAATCCGGCCGTTAAAGTACTGTATGATGAGTTCCTGAGTAAACCTCTGGGGGAAGTATCCCATCATCTCCTTCATACCACCTATACACCCAGAGACCGGTTCTAGATTATTCAAACCTTCTGGCGGACAGTCCTGCAAAGGGCTGCCCGCCAGATCTATGTAACTGACTGCACCGGACTAAACAGCACAGGCAGTTACGGCGAGCACTGCTGCGGAACGGTGCCGTATCCCATGGAACATCCGGGAAACTGACACCTCTTCCAGATGCTTTAAAAGTTCCTCTACGGACAGTTGATTAAGATCAATAAGTCAGGTAGAAATTTGTAATTGGCAAAATTATTAGCGTTATCAATTTATGATCCCGCTGCGGAAAGTCCATTTCTTGAATTTTGCATTGGGAATCCACTACTTTTGGGTAAGTTTTGGTCCAAATTTAACAATGGAGCACTGTTTTCTTAGTTAAAAAGAATGTAAACTCTCCACTCTAAATGGTCGTGATGTCGAAAAGAGGGTTTTTGCAGTGAGATCATAAGCAGTGGGATCATAAATGGAAGGAGGACGAGCTATGTCGGATGTTTTTTTTGCCGACCTCAGGGCCAACAGCAAAATAAACTGGCTGGATAAGGTGTCCCGGCTGTACGACGCCGCCGGGTTTAATGAGTTGATCAAGCCCGGGGATTTGGTAGCTGTTAAGGTACACTTCGGAGAAAAGGGAAACACCGCCTATGTGCGGCCTCAGTACGTACGCCGGTTGGTGGACCGGATCAAAGAAGCCGGGGGCAAACCGTTCATCACCGACGGCAACACCCTGTACCGGGGCAGTCGCTCCAACGCCGTCGATCACCTGCAAACCGCCGTGGAGAACGGCTGGGGTTACTCAGTTGTTGGTGCGCCGCTGATCATTGCCGACGGTCTCACCGGCAAGGACTACCTCAAAGTGCCCATTGATGGAAAGCACTTCAACGAAGTTAAAATAGGCGCCGCCGCCGCCCACGCCAACGCCCTTATCGCCGTCAGCCACTTCAAGGGGCACGAGGTCACAGGCTTTGGCGGCGTGTTGAAAAACCTGGGCATGGGACTGGGCTCACGCAGCGGTAAGCAGAATATGCATTCGGACATTCTGCCTTCGGTGAAGGTTGAAAAGTGCCTGGCCTGCGGCCTGTGCCGCGATTGGTGCCCGGCTGACGCCATTGAGATGGAGCCCCATGCCGTAATTACAGAAGAACGATGTCTGGGCTGCGGCGAGTGCACCGTCACCTGCCCGGAGTCAGCCATCCGCATCCAGTGGAAGACCACCCCGAACGCAATTCAAGAAAAAATCGTGGAATATACCATTGGCGCCTTAAAGGGTAAGGAGAAGAAGACAGGTTATATTACTTTTCTGATGGACATCTCCCCGGAGTGCGATTGCTGCACTTACAATGATTCACCCCTGGTAGGGAATATCGGCATCCTGGCCGGCCGGGACCCGGTGGCCCTGGACCAGGCTTGTGTGGACCTGGTAAACAGCCAACCGGTGCTGCCCAACTCCATGCTGGGCAACCTGGTGAACGTAACCGATGTCTTCCGGGCGGTGCACAAAGATACCGACTGGAGCATTCAGCTTGCCTACGGGGAGCAAATGGGCCTGGGTACCAGAAAATACAATTTAGCTAAGATATAAAATAATTGTTATGGGAATGCCACTGGAATGGCGCTTTTACACCGCCACCCCGGCCTTTTCCCGGCGCACCTGCTGCAGGCGCCCGGCGAAGGCCAAGGCGGTACCCACACAAACTACCGCACACATGGCGTACATGGGCCGCGGGCCCAGGGCCGCCATCACCAGCCCTCCCAGCAATGAGCCCATGATCCCCCCCACCCCGCCAATGAAGGCGGACAGCAGGCCCTGGCCGCTGGCCCGCAGTTCCGGCGGCGCCAGCTTGCTCATGTAGGCCACGGCGGACATGAAAAACAGGCCGAAGGTAATACTGTGCAGCAGCTGCACCGCCAGCAAATACTCCGGTCCCGGTACCAGGACAAACAGCATCCAGCGCAGGGCAAAGGCGGCAGACGCCACCGCCAGCAGGGTCAGTTCATTATAGCGGCTAAGCAGAAAGGCCCCCAGGGCAAAAACCGGCACCTCACTCAGGGGCGCGATGGTCCAGGCCCAGCCCACATAGGCCTCATTCCCCCCCAACTGACCGATGAACAATCCCAGAAAGGCGTCATTGGCCTTGTTAGTGGTGCTGAGGAAGGTGATAATGACGAGAAACAACAGCACCTCCCGGCGCACCAGGAGTTCTCTCGCTTTTTGCATGGTCACCGGCCGGCCCAGAGGCTGGGTATCCCGGGTCAGCAGGGCCAGCCCGATGCACACTCCCACCAGGCCCAGGTAAATATACAGCATCTTGTCCACACCCACCACGGCCAGGACGCTGCCGGAAACCAGGGCGGTCAGGGCAAAGCCCACCGAACCCCAGAGGCGAAAATTGCCGAAACTGCCGCCGCTCTCCCGCACCGTGTTCAGGGTAAGACTGTCCAGAAGGGGGAGCACCGGCCAGCAAAAGGTATAAAAAAAGACCATGGTCAGGGCCAGCAGGCTAAAGGTGTCCGCCTGGAAGATCAGGGTTACCAGGCCGGCTGAGGCCGCCAGCTGAAAAATAATAATTTTTTTCACTGTCTGCATCCGGTCGCTGATAATGCCCCAGGGGAACTGGACCACCAGGGACACCAAGGGCCCGATGGCCAGCAAAAAACCAATCCGGGAGGTATCCAGTCCCTGCCCGTACAAATACAGGGGTAAAAAGGGCAGAATTACCCCGATGGTAGCATAGTAAAAAAAGATCAGTGATTTTAACGCCCACCGCCGGGTAGGCGTCTGTTTTACTTCCCCAATACCCACCCTAGCCATCCTCGCCCTTGATTACCCCCAGGGGCCTTATTTCCACTACCTTATCCGTAATCCCAATCTCCGCCAGGGTATCCACCACTTCCGCAATGGGCTTATACGCCCCCGGCGCCTCGTCCAAAAGTTGCTTCATTTTATGCCGGTTAAACACAATATCCCCCATGGACTCCCTGAACTGCTCCCGGGAAATGGCCTTCCGGGCGGCTGTGCGGGACAACACCCGGCCGGCTCCGTGGTTTACGGAGCAGAAGGTTTCACGGGCCTTTTCAGTACCCACTACCACATAAGAGGCGGTCCCCATGCTGCCGGGAATGATGGCCGGGTGGCCGGTGGCCCGGTACAGCGGCGGATTGTCCGGGTGGCCCGGGGGCAGCGCCCTGGTGGCGCCCTTGCGGTGCACCAGCACCCCCGCCCCGTGGTGAGTCTCAAACTTGGCAATATTGTGGGCCACATCATAAACTGTGCTCAGTCCCAGGGTGTCCTCGTTTTTGCCCAGCACCCTGGTAAAGGCCTGGCGCACGTTATAGGCAATCAGCTGCCGGTTGGCAAAGGCAAAGTTAACGGCACAAGCCATGGCCCCCAGGTAAGCCTTACCTTCGGGAGAGTCGATGGGGGCGCAGGCCAGCCCCTTGTCGGGCAGACTTATGCCGTATTTTTTGCTTGCGCTGACCATCCGCTTGCTGAAATCAGTGCAAATTTGATGCCCCAAGCCCCGGCTGCCGGTGTGCATCATAACTGTCACCACACCTTGCTCCAGGCCAAACCGGGCGGCCAGATCTTTGTTGAAAACCCTGGCTACGTACCCTATTTCAATAAAATGATTGCCGCCCCCCAGGGTGGACAGCTGATCCGACCGCTTCAGGGATTCCGCGGTCAGAGCCGCCGGATCGGCCCCGGCCAGGCAACCGCCCTCCTCAATGGACTGGCCCTCGCCAGCCTGGCCGTAGCCCAGGCGGATTACCTCCCGGGCGCCTTCGGCCAGGATAGTCTCCAGGTGTTCATTCAACTCCCTGTGCCGGGACCTCTTGCCCACTCCGATGGGAACACTATCTTCAATGGCCTCCAGCAGGGAGCGGACAGTTTTCTGGTCCAGCTCATCCCGCTGCAGCCTGGTGGCCAGCAGCCTGACACCGCAATTAATGTCCATGCCCACCGCCCCGGCGGAAACAACACCATTTTGGGCGTGGGTGGCCATAACTCCGCCAATGGGCAAGCCAAAGCCGGTATGGATGTCCGGCAAACCAATAATCTTGAAGCAGGCGCCGGGCAGCATGGCCCCGTTGACCAACTGCCGCACCGCCTCACCCTCACTGAAGTCGTTAAACAGGTGTTTGCTCAGGTAAACCATGACATCAACATGCATGCCCTCCAGGCCGGTTACCTGGTAGCGGTTGGGTCCAGCCTTTTTCAATAAATCTTTCATTACACATCACCAGCATCATTATAGCATACCGGGATGCTGAACTAAAAAACCAAAAAGGGTACAGACAACTTTTTCGCAAAGCGAAAATAGCAGCCTGTACCCTTTACGTTGCAGTATTAGTAGGTGAACGTAAACGCGTCCAACTTGGTACTTACCGGCCTTGCCTGGAGGAACTTGTTGGGTACCCAGTGCTCGAAGAAGTACAGTGCGCCGTTGGTCGGGTCCCGGCCGTTTACCGCCTCCCGGACTGCCTTGCGGGATGCCTCATTGGCCGGCTTATTTATCCAGCCGTTCAATACAGGTTCGAATTGATAGCGGCCGCCATCCCGCTGATAAATCACACCGGCGATGGTGTTGGGGAACTTATCGCTCTGCACCCGGTTCAGCACCACTGCCGCCACTGCCACCTTGGCCAGGTGGGACTCGGAGTCCGCCTCGGCCTTGACCAGCCTGGCCAGCAACTCAAAATCGGAATTGCTGATGTTACCCACGCTGCCGCCGCGGCTTGCCCGGGCGGGCGACCCGGCGGGGATGCGTAAAACCTGACCGGGCATAATGTTGGCACCCTGCAGGCCGTTGGCCTTTTGCAGCTCCACTGCCGGAATGCCGTATTTTTTAGCTATACTGAACAGGGTGTCCCCCTTCTTCACAGTATAAGCGTTGGCATCCGGAACTGTTAATTTTTGTCCAGGCATAATCGTATCTGATTTTAAGTTGTTGGCTGATTTAATTGTCTGGGCTGTAATTCCGTAAGTCTTACCAATGGTAAACAAGGACTCACCCCGCTGCGCAATGTGCGTGGCGGCAAGGGCCTGTCCAATGGGAACCAGGATCAAGGCGGCTGCCAGCGACAGAATTACGGCCGGCCGGCGGAGCAAATCTTTTGACTTTAACATACTTTCCCTCCTTGGGTAATCTGTTACTCAACCAGTTGGTTCGTGTTACATTATACAAGCCGCCAACTTCATAACCAAGCTGTAAATGCTGGTAACAGGCATAAAGATGGGACAGGCTGCTTTTACGTGTAGTGGCGAAAAACAGCCTGTCCCATCTTTTATCTTGCCCTTTATCCCCTGCGGCCGTAAACTTTGGAGTTGATGTGGTCCACCAGGCTAACCGTTGAAAAAACATGAAACAATTGAATTACAATACTCTCCACAGGACAATTCAGGTTAACCATTCTGTTGTCAACAACGAAGGAGACCCCAAATTCCTTTTCCAGACGTTGACCCAATACTATTAAAATTTCCAGGCGTTTTTTCTCGTCCCCAACCTCCAGCCAGGGCAGCGCGCCGTCCTTGAGATCTTTGTCACTTAGCCCGGTAACGGCTCCTATAAACCAGTCACGAAACTGTTCAAAGCTCGGTCTTTTTTTGCTAAAACTGTTTGTCATGCGTCATTCACTCCTTAAATTACATCAGTATACCCGATTATATAATAACTCATTCCGCAAATACTGTTACCGGGGTGAATTAAAATGGCACTGAGTTTTAAAAGAAATGTCGGCATGCCCGATCGGATAACCAGGAACACTTTAGGTATTCTCATTCTGGCCGCCGGGATTTTCGGCGACATGGCCCCGGTCTGGGCTGCTACCTTCGTCATGTTTGGCATTTACCTGCTGGTGGTGGTGGTAACCGGCTATGACCCTTTGTACGATATCCTGGGTATCTCAACCCGGGAACATCACCTGTTCGAGGAAGAAGAGTGAACCACTTGTCCCTCCGGCCCGATGGAAGTTCCAAAAGGTGCGCTAATATTTTCCAGGCGTCGCAGCACCTGATCCCGCTCCTCACCCTGAAGCGCCAGAGCCCGCCCGGCATCCACCAGAGTGGGGACAGCGGCGGCCTCCAACAGGCCCTCCCGCCCTGCCCTGACCTGCAGAATCATACCCTGCCTGGCCCGGGTATCACGGGACGTGGTAAAAATGAAGTTTCCGGCGCTATAGGCAATTAAACCATCTTTATAATATTCCAGGCCCTGGATCACATGCGGATGATGCCCGAAAACCAGATCGGCGCCGGCATCCACCAGTTTATGGGCCAGGGCCTTTTCCCGGGGCCGGGGATAATCAGCCAGTTCTAATCCCCAGTGGATGCTCACTACCAGGAAATCCACCTGTTCCCTCAGGGAGCTTACATCCGCCACCATACCGTTTATATCGTGCCCGCTGGCAATACCCGGGTTGGCCGGCCCGGCCACCCACCAGCCCTCGGGAAATATCATGGTGTAGGCCAGCACACCCACCACCACACCGTTCTTCTCCACAATCACCGGCCTGGCAGCCGCCTCCCGGCTGCTTCCGGCGCCGGTATGCTTTATGCCCCGGCGGTCAAGCTGTTCAATTGTTTCCAGCATGGCCTGATACCCGAAATCAAGGACGTGATTATTGGCCAGGGTAAAAATATCAACCCCCGCCCGCGCCGCGCCATCCAGTGAAGCGGGGTCCGCCCGGAAGGTATACTGCTTGTTTTCCATGGGCTCACCGCTGGTGGCCACAGCGCACTCCAGGTTGCCCAGCACCAAATCCGAGGCCGCCAAGATTGGCCGCACCTCCTCCCACGGATAGTCAGGTCCGTGGGAGGCAATATGCTTTCCCACCCCTGCTGCCAACAGCACATCGCCCACCAGGCTGATGGTTACCTCAGGCGCCGCCGGCTCAAACACACCGGGCGCCGCCCCGGTCGGGGCGCCTGTGCCGCCATGCCAAAAAGCGCTGCTGTAATAACCGGCCGCAATACTAAGAATAAAGACCGCCGTCACCAAAACCACCACAAACCCGGCGAACCCTTTACGACATTTACCCAAGGGCTTCACCCCCTTCTAATAAGCATAGCAAAACCCGTCCCGGGTTACAACATTTACCGTATTGGCCTGTCCACTCCTGGAACCACTATGTTATAATAACTCCGTTGAATGCCTTCTGAGCCAGAAAGATAATTTATCTTCATACAGTCTTCTTTATCTGCCCGGATCAACTTTAAGTATAGTACGACATAAAGTACGGCATTGTGATTTTACCAGGAGGAGGCGACAAATTGCGCCTGGAGACGGCACCAATTTACTACGGGCAGCCCCTTGCGGCGGCCTACCGCGGCAACTTTCAGCAACTGTCCGGCCTGTTTCCCTACGACCCTTACAGCCCCCGGTCCTTCCGGCAAAGGCTGGCCCGCCTGGACCGAAGGCCCGGGGGCCAGCGTACTCTACTGGCCGAGGCCCTGACCGCCTATAACCAAAAACTGGGCGCCGGCCCCCGCACCATGGCCAACATAGCCCGCCTGGCGGATCCCCATACCTGCGTCGTCCTCACCGGCCAGCAACCCGGAATCTTCACCGGCCCCCTGTACACCATCTACAAAGCCCTGGGTGCCTGCCGGCTGGCCACACGCCTCTCCAAAGAACTGGCGCGGCCGGTGGCGCCCGTGTTCTGGGTGGGGGAAGAAGACCATGATTTCGAGGAAATATGTAAAACATACCTGCCCGGTCCGGTTCAGCGGCCGCTGGAACTGGGCCTGAGCTGGCGCCCTGATGGCAAGTTCCCGGTAGGACAGATCCCCCTGCCCGATGAAATCCACCAGCTTATCGACCGCCTGGCCGGCAATACAGACGGCGCCCCGGCGCAGGTCAGCGCCTGGCTGCACCGCACCGCAGAGGTCAGCGCCACCCCCGGGGAATGGTTTGGGCGGTTGATGGCCGGCCTCTTTGACTTTGCCGGCCTGGTGCTGGCCAGCCCCCTCCTGCCCCGGCTGCGCCGCCTTCAGACCCCGGTAATACGCCGGGTGCTGGAGGAACCGGACCTGCTGCTCACGGCCCTGGCCGCGGGACAGAGCCGGGTGCTTGATCTGGGCTTTGCGCCCCAAGTGAAAGTTCTGCCGGGACAAATCCACCTTTTTATCTACCGGGAGGGCCAGCGGGTGGCCCTGTTCCGGGAAGGGAAGGATTTTGTCTCCCGGAACCGAAACTTCCGGGCAGCCGCCGGCGATCTGGCCGCCCGGGCGCAAGACAGCCCCGAAGACTTCAGCCCCGGCGTGGTGGTGCGGCCGGCGGCCCAGGACAGCATATTCCCCATCCTGGCCTATGTGGCCGGCCCCGGGGAAATCGGCTACTACGCCTTGCTTAAAGACGTTTATACAGCTCTGGGCGGTGAAATGCCTGTAATCTACCCGCGTCCCAACCTGACCCTCATCGAGCCCCGGCTTGCTGAGCTGCTGGACGATTACAGCTGCCACCCCCGGGATATCATGACCGACCCCGGCACAGTAGCCCAAAAATACCTGGACGCCACCGATCCTGTGGGCATTGACGAGACTTTTGGAACTTTCAGGGCCAGAATGGCCGCTGACCTGCAGCAGTTGTTGGATACGGTGGAGCAAATCGACCCCGGCCTGAGAGTAGTGGGAAGGCGCCACATCAAAATCATCAACCGGCAGCTTAACTCCTTCCGGGATAAAGTTCACCAGCGCCACCGCCGGGCCCACCGCCAGGCCCTGGAGGACTTTGCAGCCATGGCCGGTGCGCTCCTGCCCCTGGGCCAGTGGCAGGAAAGGGTGTACAACATCTTCCCCTATCTGCCGGCCGGCGGCCCGGACCTGCCAGAGCGGCTGGCCCGGCTGCCCCTGCTGGAGCAAGGTGAACACTGCTTTGTCTACCTCTAAAGTTTTAAAAATAATTTATACCCGACGCATATTATTTCTGCCGCGGGTTAAAATACGTAGCGAGGGGTTCGTAATGACCGGGCACAGACTGCCACAGGGTCCAAAGATGGGCTCTGTGGTAGCCGGCCAAAGGTTGATACCAGGTCAAATGGCCCGGTATCAACCGGCGGGAAGACCGGTGAATGTTCCGGCAGCTCTATGGCAGTCCCCAAGATTGTCATAGGGTCCCAAGGGATATTCATTGGTCGAGCTAAGATTGGTATAGGTACCGATACAGGTTCCTTAAATTTCTGTGCCGGGTTTACGGCAGTCGAGAGACTGCCGTAAACCCGCAAGGTATCTGTGCCAGTCAAGCAAAGGTCATTATGAGTCTTGTAATGGTCGATGACAGCCGAAAGGTTGCCGTTGGCTACGCAGAGATTCATAGTGGCTGTAGCGTAGGTCATTATGAGTTCCCTTTAGTCGAAGACCCTTCTCGTTACGAGAAGGGTCTTCGCGCATTTCATTTATTCTTTATAAAATGGTTCATCAAAAGGTGTCCTTCCGGGAACAGGGTACCCTCCAGAGCCGCGGTTTCCTCGTTATAAGTTCTGGGGGGCATATCCGGCTGCAGCAGCTGACCCCGTTTCATCATCACATAGGGCACCGGCTCAGCAGTGTGGGTCTTCAGGCTAAGGGGCGTTGGATGGTCCGGCAGCACCATTATCCGGTAGTCGGCAAACTCAGCCAGCCCTTTCAAGATAATCCCCAGCACCTTCTCGTCAATCTCCTCGATGGCCTTAATCTTGATTGGCAGGTCCCCCTGGTGCCCGGCCTCGTCCGGCGCTTCCACGTGCACATAGACAAAGTCCTTGCCCCGCCGCAGTTCATCCAGGGCGGCCCGGGCCTTGCCGGCAAAGTTGGTGTGGATGTTGCCCGTGGCCCCCTCCACCAGGACCACCTCCAGGCCGGCGCACAGACCCAGCCCCCGGATCAGGTCAACCGCTGAAATCACAGATCCCGTCAAGCCATATTTTTTATAAAATGACGTCAATGATGGCTTCTTACCCTGACCCCAGAACCAGATGGACGTCGCCGGGCGCATACCCCTGGCTGTCCGGTTCAGGTTAACCGGGTGGTCTTTTAGAATTTCCGCACTCTTTCTCATTAGATCAATAAGCACTTCCGCTCCCGGCCCCGCCGGCAGGTGGGATGTTATCTTCCGGTCCGAAATATCATGAGGCGGGGTTAAAACACACTCCGTTTGGCCGCCCTGCCACACCATCAGGTGGCGGTAACTGATGCCGGGGAAGAAGCGCAACTCAGGCCGGCCCAGCTTGCTTTGCAGCTCATTAATCAGCAAAGCCGCCCCGGCGGTGTCAATTTCACCGGCGCTGTAATCCAGCATAATTTTATCTTGATAGTCTTCTTCATCAGAAAGGGTCACCAGGTTGCAGCGAAAGGCCACCTCGTCATCTGCCAGCTGAATGCCCATGCTCACAGCCTCCAGGGGCGAGCGCCCGCTGTAATACACCCCGGGGTCATAGCCCAGAACCGCAAGGTTGGCCACATCACTGCCCGGGGGGAATCCCGGCGGCACTGTTTTCACCAGGCCAATTTCCCCGTACGTGGCCAGCAGATCCATGTTGGGAGTGTGGGCGTACTGCAGCGGCGTTTTCCCGCCCAGCTCGCCAATGGGGTAGTCGGCCATGCCGTCCCCAAGAATTACTACATATTTCATGCCGGTTCACCGGCCAGATTGAACTTGCGGTGCAGTGCCTGCACGGCCCGAACTCCATCCTCATGCTTGATGATTACCGAGATCTTAATGTCCGAGGTGGTAATCATGACCAGGTTAATGTTTTCCTCCGCCAAGGCCTCGAACATCAGAGCCGCCACCCCGGGATTGGTTACCATGCCAGCGCCCACAATAGACACCTTGGCCACCTCCAGCTCATGAGTATAGCCGCCGGCTTTGACATCGGCCAGAATCTTTTCTTCCACCAGTGTGAGCGCCCGGCGAATGTCGCTCTGGGCCACCGTAAAGGATATATTATTAACCCCGTCCCGCATCGAGCTCTGCACAATATCGTCCACGTTGACACTGTTGTCGGCCAGGGTTTTGAAAATGCGATAGGCCACACCAGGTATGTCCGGCACATCAAAAATACCTATTTTAGCAACATTAAGGTCATGGGCCACCCCGGTGACCACCATATCCTTTTCCATCCTGTTAACCTCCTCCACAATAGTGCCCGGCTCCTGGTTAAAACTGCTGCGCACATGCAGCGGAATCCCGTGGATCTTGGCGCACTCCACCGCCCGCGGATGCAAAACCCCGGCGCCCAGGTGGGCCAGCTCAAGCATCTCATCGTAAGATATCGATGCTAATTTCCGGGCCTCCGGCGCCAGCCGGGGATCGGTGGTATAAACACCGTCCACATCGGTGTAAATCTCGCACATATCCGCCCGCAGGCCGGCCGCCAGGGCCACCGCCGTGGTATCGGAACCGCCCCGGCCCAGGGTGGTGATATCGTTATTGCTGTTTAGCCCCTGAAAGCCGGCCACAATTGCAATCTTGCCCGCATCCAGCTCGCCTCTGAGGCGCTCCGCCTGAATATCCGTGATTCTGGCCTTGGTGTGCACATCATTGGTGATGATGCCCGCCTGGGGCCCGGTCAGGGAAATAACCTTTTCCCCCATGGCATGGATGGCCATGGCCAGCAGCGCTATGGAGATCTGCTCGCCTGTTGATAATAGCATGTCCATCTCCCGGTCAGGCGGATTGGCGGCAATTCTTTTAACCAACTCAATCAAATCATCGGTGGTGTCACCCATGGCGGAAACCACTACCACAACATCGTTGCCCTCCCGGCGCAGGTTAACCACCCGCCGGGCCACCCGCCTGATTCTGTCAGGGTCGGCCACGGAACTTCCCCCGTACTTTTGCACAATCAGCATAAGTTAAAAAATCCCTGCCTTTATTTGATTTCCAAAGCCCTGGCGCCCACCGGGCTTGGGTTTAAAACCATAACTTTGGCCGTTATGCCGTTTCGGCGAAACGTATCTCTCATCACCCCGGCAATCAGGTTAAAATTATTATCCGCAAAAGCCACCAGGGATGGCCCGGAGCCGCTCAGAGTCACACCCCTGGCCCCGGCCAAACGTGTTGCAGCCAGCACCTTTTTCATGCCCGGCACCAGGTTGGCCCGGTACGGTTGGTGTAACCGGTCTTCCATGGCCGTTCCCAGCATCCCCAGGTCCCCCTGCTGCAGGGCCGCCACCAACAAGGCAACCCGCCCCAGGTTGAACACCGCATCTTGCATTGGGATTTGCTGGGGCAGCGCCTCCCGGGCGGTCAAAGTCGGCAGTTGAAAGTCTGGTATCGCCACCACAGCCTTAAGACCGGCGGGCGGGCTAATTTTAATATGCCGGATGTCACCTTCCACCGCTACCGCCACCACAATCCCGCCGCACAGCGCCGGGGTTACGTTATCCGGATGTCCCTCCAGGGCCGTGGCAATATTAATCAACTCGCGGGTGGACAGGCGGCTGCCGGTGAGAACATTAGCGGCCATGACACCGCCCACAATGGCGGCGGCGCTGCTGCCAAGGCCCCGGGCCGGCGGTATATTGCTGATAATGCGGATTCTTAACCCTTCCCCGGACGGGTGGTTCACCACCTGAAAGACACGGCTTGCGGCCCGGTATACCAGGTTGGTATCATCCCGGGCTATGCTTTGTGCCCCCTCACCGCTCACCTCTATAGTGAGGCCGGAGGAAACCGGAGTAAACTCCACCACCGTGTACAGTTCCAGGGCCATGCCCAAACATTCGAATCCCGGGCCCAGATTTGCCGTGGTAGCGGGAACTTGTACTCGGACCATCAAGCGTCCCCCTATATATGATCCTATCATTTTGACTCCTGACTACTGACTCCTGACTCCTGAATACTTAATTTAAATATCATCTTCAACCCTGATAAAATTACACACCTCTTTAACTGATGACAGGTGTCGAATAATGCCCAGAGCCTCCTGGAGGTTGCGCTCTTTCACCTTGTGGGTTACCAGAACAATCTCGGCCTTGCTGCCGTCCGTATGCTTTTGAATCACCGAGGCCAAACTAACCTCCTTATCCCCAAAGGCATAGGCAATTGAGGCCAGGACACCGGGCCGGTCGGTCACGGCCAGCCGGATATAATACTTACACTCGATTTGCCCCATATCCTTTACCGGCAAATCATCATAATAGCAGGTGCAGGCTATGATGCCCTGAACATCCCTCAGAATATCTCTCGCAGCATCCATAATGTCGGCAACGACGGCGCTGGCGGTGGGCATTTCCCCCGCTCCCCGCCCGTAAAACATGGTTTCGCCAACTGCGTCGCCCCGCACGAAAATAGCGTTAAACACATCGTTAACAGTAGCCAGGGGGTGTGTGCTGGGAATCAGAGTGGGATGCACCCGCGCCTCAATCCCCTCCGGGGTATTTTTGGCGATGGCCAGCAGCTTGATAGTGTAATTCAATTCCCTGGCATAGGCAATGTCATCAGCTGTAATTCTGGTGATCCCCTCAACATTCACCTGTTCAAAGGTTATCCGGGTGTTAAAGGCAATGGAGGCCAAAATCGCCAGCTTGCGGGCCGCATCATAGCCCTCGATATCCGCCGCGGGGTCAGCCTCGGCATAGCCAAGCTTCCGGGCTTGCTCCAGGACATCTTGAAAATCAAGGCCCTCGGCGCTCATCCGGGTCAGCATATAATTGGTGGTACCGTTGATAATACCGATTACCTCTTGAATCCGGTTACCCGCCAGGCACTGCTTCAGGGGCCTGATCACCGGTATGCCCCCGCCAACACTGCCCTCAAACAGCAAGTCCGCCTGGCGCTCCCCGGCCAGGGCAAAAAGCTCCTTACCGTGGGCGGCAATCATATCCTTATTAGCGGTAACGACCCCCTTGCCCCTGGTCAGAGCCTCCCTGACCAAATTAAGGGCCACATCAGTACCGCCCATCAATTCCACCACAATATCTATACCGGAGTTATCCAGAATCTCCCCGGCATCAGCTGTTAACAGCCCTGCCGGCAAATCAATACCCCGGTCCTTATCAATATCCCGGACCAGGATTTTTTCAATTCTGATAGGAACACCCACCTTGCACTCTATATTGGAGGCGTTATCACGCAGAATTTTATAAACACCCCGGCCCACCGTGCCAAGTCCAATCAAGCCAACTTTTATTTCGGGCTTATGCATGTTTTCATCTCCCCTCCGCTCCGGGAAACAGCGGCGCTTAACTGCCGCTTATATTTACAAGGCCTTGCCTGGTAGACATTATAGCATTATTTAGGATTGTTTACAATTACAGCAGCGGTGAACAAATTCGCCTTCGGCGACCTGTGGGCTTACAACGCGGCTCATATTCGCCCCTTAAAGACAAAGAAAAACCGGCCAAATGACCGGTTAAATGATTATACATATAAGTCCGCCACTGCCCTCGTTTACTATCCGCTGCACCGTTTCCTGCAACTTGGCCTGGGCATTATCGGGCATGCGGTGCAGTTTATTCTGAATGTTTTCCCTGACCAGGTCGTTAACCGACTTGCCGAAGATTTCCGACTTCCAGATCTTTTCCGGGTTCTCCTCAAACTCTGTCAGCATGTACCGGACCAGATCTTCACATTGCTTTTCCGTGCCTATGATGGGGTTTATTTCGGTGCTAATGTCAGCCCTGATGATATGCAGCGAGGGAGCGCTGGCCTTTAGCTTTACCCCGAACCGGCTTCCCTGCCTGATTAACTCCGGTTCCTTGAGGTCCAATTCGTCCAGGCTGGGCGTCACCACACCGTACCCGTTGGCCTTGACCTCTTCCAAGGCGGGCGCAAGCTTATCGTATTCCCGCTTGGCCACCGCAAATTCCCTGACCAGGCGCAGCAGCTTATGCTCCCCGTCCAGAGTGTACCCGGTTTCCTCCTCCAGAATCTGCAGGAAGAGCTTGTTGGGGGCGCTAATTTCGATGGCTGCGGAACCAGTCCCCATATTCATCTTGTTCAGGCGAACATCCTGTACAAAATCATAATCCCCAAGACTTTCAACAGCCCTGTCAATATCCCGCAGGCGCCGCACATGCTGCACAGTTTCTTTAACCGATTCTTCAAACTGCTTGCGCAACCAATGGTCATGCTCCAGCTCTTCCACCCAGGACGGCAGAGTTATGTTAACCTCGTTGACCGGAAACTCATACAACACCCTTTCCAGCACCGCCAGAATATCCTGCCGGGTCATGGTCAAACAGTTAACCGGCAGCACCGGCACATCGTACTTTTCGGTTAGCTCATCGGCCAGCTCCAGGGCTGACAGGTCATCCGGATTAGCCGTGTTTAAGACCAGCAAAAATGGCCGGTTAATGTCCTTTAACTCTGATACCACCCGCTCCTCTGCATCAATGTAGTTTTCCCGTTCAATATCCGTCACTGACCCGTCGGTGGTTACTACAATGCCGATGGTGGAATGTTCACTGATTACCTTGCGGGTACCAATTTCGGCCGCCTCCTGGAATGAAATCGGCTCATCGAACCACGGGGTTGAAACCATCCGCGGCCCGTCATCCTCCTCGTAGCCCAGGGCTCCCTCTACCCGGTACCCGACACAATCGACAAGGCGGACTTTTACTGTCACTTCCGGGCTAATGACAATCTCCATAGCTTCATCGGGAACAAACTTGGGCTCGGTGGTCATGACGGTTCGGCCCGCACCGCTCTGGGGAAGTTCATCGACGGTACGCTGCTTCTCATACTGGTTTTCGATTTTGGGGATAACCATTAACTCCATAAATCTTTTAATAAAAGTAGATTTACCCGTACGGACACCGCCGCAAACACCAACATAAATATCTCCACCGGTGCGCTCCGCAATGTCGCGGAAAATATCCAGTTTTTCCATGAACACACTCCTTCCTATTAAAATGGATAATCTGCAGTTTCAAGATATATTGCATCCCCCCCACCGAGGAAAGGTTTAATATCTAGTCCAAGGGCAGTTTTTTCCAATAGCGTACAATAACAATATATATATATGATTTAAACCTGTGATTATTACCTTTTTTACCAATAAACCTTATTCGCGCTTATTTCGAGTGTACAGCCTGTAAGACCCCGACCTTTTAGGTCGGGGTCTTACAGGCTGTACAAAGATAAATATGGCCCAGACGTTACTATCACAGGGTACAATAAACTCAGTTAAAATTTATTTAATTTTTTCTAGCTTTACAAGAGGAATTACACATAAACCGTCGAAATAAAATATCAATAATTTTATTATTAAATAAATAAGCAGGGCCGTTCCGGCGGAAAGGCAGGGTAATATTTTGTTCAAATACCTGACATCTTTATTGTGTGTATTAGTGTGTCTCTGCCAGGCGCCGGCAGCTGAGGCAATTCCTTTTATCACGCCCCAGGTGGTGGTGAGTGAAGGCGTAAAAAACGAAGCCCGGTATACCTACATTACCAAATTCTCAGCAGTACCGGCAGAAAACCAGCAGGTGACAGTAAAGCCTGTTCCCGCTGCAACTGTTAATAAGCCCGCGGAAAAGCAAAATACACCAGTATCCCGCAGCGGGGTTCAGGAAGTCAGGCAGGTTTTAGCCACGGCCCTGTCCCAACTCGGCAAGCCCTACGTCTACGGCGGCAACGGCCCCAACGGTTATGACTGCTCAGGCTTTACCACATATGTATTCAAGCAGTATGGAATTAATTTGCCCCGCACCGCTGACGGCCAGATGACCGTGGGCGCCCGGGTGAGCAAGGACCAACTGGCGGAGGGTGACCTGGTGTTTTTTGGCTACTACGGCGGCCGGGACATACAACACGTGGGCATTTACCTGGGAGACGGAACCTTTATCCATTCCTCAAGCAACAGGGGCGTTATCATAACCAGCCTCAGCCAGGACTACTACATAACCAACTATAAAGGGGCAACCCGGATTTTAAGGTAATACTCAGGAGTCAGAAGTCAGAAGTCAGAATGAGAAAAACGATGAAGGAATTACAACCAGGTCAGATAAGTGAACAAACTCTATCCCCCTGGACTCCATAACCGGAATCATTTCTTTTATGGCCCGGGCGGTTTTGTCACCGCCAAGGCCCACATGGCCTATGGCGACCGCGCTGCCCCTGTCCAAGGCAATCCTGGCGGTACGGTTTAGCTGTTTCATAACATAAGCCGTGGTCTTTACATTATCTAAAAAAATGTCCCGTTCAACATAAGCAATGCCCATGGCCCTGGCCAGGGGAACTAATTTGGACTTGCCGGTGGTTTTACTATCCAATACAAAATACCCCTTATCCCTGGCAACCTCCAAGATCGGTATCACGAGGTCTTCCCGGCTGGTTATCAGGGACCCCATGTGGTTATTAAAACCCTTGGCCTGGGGCAACTTGTCAAAATCTTGTTTTACTTGCAGGCGAATTTCCTCCGGAGTCATGTCCGACGTAATAGCGTTAGACCCCAGCCAGTTGGCCTTACCTTTGACAGGTTGCATGGGCAGGTGTACAATAATCTCCTGCCCCCTTTTAACCGCTATAGAGGCGTGCTTTTCAGTGTTTTCCTGATTGGGTAAAACCGCAAAGGTAAGGGGGGTATCCAGGACCAACAGGTCCTCAAAACCAATGGGGTTAAAAAGCCCCACGTCGTCAATAACAATAGCCACCCTGGCCTTTTTCCCCGCCGCCTCCCCACCCGTTTTCACCAACACACTTTTAGACGATAACCCATAAAAAGCCGCCAACACCAGGATTATTATTACACCTGGCAGAAATAAGAGAATTTTTTGCCTCCTGCTCAACTAATCACCTTCGTTCGTTATGTTAAAGGTTATTCTTTGAGGGAAGTTTAATAAAAATGCACCCCGTCACAAAATAAAAGACTGCCCGTATCCAAGGCAGTCTTTTATTTTGCTTCACTGTCAAATCAACTATGGGGCAGCTTTTTTCCTTTGCCCCTGCCGGTAGAAATAGGCCGAGACAAAGAGGAAAAGGGAGACAACGAAAAGTGCTTTAATGACCACCGGCGCCTCATCGGGGCGCCCCTGGCTGAAGTCGTAGGTGGTTCCGTGACCAAGTCCGTCGTCAGCTTCGGCCAAGGCCGGCTTGAGCTTGGGGTCATAGTAGAATTTCCCCTCAGTGTCCACAGGTCCCTCGGCCAGAGTGTTGCCCTGGCTGTCCAGCAGGGTGACGGTGGCCCTCACGGCGGCAATGTTGCCCTGGTAGTATACCTTGAGCACGCCGGACTTCTCCTCGTCTATCAACATTCTGTGGGCGCTGGCCAAGTCAGCGGTGAATGCCCCCTGCAGCAGCAAGGCCACGACCACGGCCAACATAAGCACACTTACCTTTTTTATTGAGGCCATGCTAACAACTCCTTAAGCTATTCAGGCGTAACTATTCAGGTATTCAGAATTCAGGAGTCAGAATTCAGAATGGACTGTATATCTCATACTTCGGAAACGCCATGGATAAACGATAAACCGCAAGTACGAACAGGCGCGCCTTCTGCCATACCAGTAAATCTTCAAATGTTTTCGCTGGTTTTCTCATTCTGACTCCTGACTTCTGACTCCTGAGTAATTACATTCAGGCTGACTTTTTACCACGCAGGAAGAACACCAGGGCTCCGGCCAGCAACAAGACTGAGCCGATCAGCAGCCAGGTGGTGATCCCGCCGCTGCCACGCGGGGTCTGAGCACCCTGGGTGTGGGCACCGTTTTCATGGCTATGGGCGTCAAAGTAGGTCACCAGGCTGTAGCGTACCCCGTCAAAGGCTACGCCGTCCGCCTCACCTGCCCGGCCGGCGTCAAAGTAACCCACCTTGACCATCCAGACGCCGGCCTTGTCGGCGGTAAATTTAAACTCGCCCTTTTCGTCGGTGACAAGTTCCTTGAAGTCTTCGTGACTGTCCGGGGAACCTGATGATCCAACTGTAACCTTTACATTGGGCAGTGGCTGGCCCTGGTAAAGCAAAACCCCACCAAACTCGCCGCCTTCATGGAAGTGCCCGATGTCGGTGGTGGGGATGACCTCCAGGTCCAGGTTAGCCGGGTGATCGTAGGCATGAATATCAGGCTCGCCATCCACCGGGACAAAGATCTTGGCCAGGGAGTGAATCTCCTGCATGCCCATGGGCTCGCCATGCTGCCAGTCCAGAATACCCCGGTTGTGATTAAAAATCACCTGAAAATCACCGCCGGTGGCCGGGGTAAAAGAGGTGGTGTAATGGTCGTCAGCAACGGTAAGGGTCAGTGGAATCTCACCGCCCTCGGGGGTAAGCACATAGAGTTTACCCTCGGGAATAGTGTTAAAGTAGGCGCTTTCAGGATCCGGAGCGGCTGGGAAGTGGCCCCAGTACAGCTTGATATCCACGGGCTTACCGGCAACGATCTCCTCCGGGGTTTCGAAGTAAACCTCGTGGGCAGACGCAGCCGGTGCCATAGCAGCCGTGAGCAGCAAGCAGAGCAGGATCAGCATGGTCTTTGTTTGTTTTTTCATTTAATCTACACTCCCTTAAAATAATATAGCCCCGGGGGGAAATAAAAAACCACGCCAGATCGCTCCCCCTGCGGGTTGAAAACCTTCGTGGCTCATGTGCTTTTCCTGCACCGGGCGGATTCATCCACCCGTTGATTTTTTAAGTATGTATTCTTCATAATTCCTTTGTTTCCTGCTAATCTAAAAAAATATTTCCCCATGTATGCGTCATTCGTCAATACAAAAAGGCCTGCAAAGATTTGCAGAAATTCTGTTGCTTGTGTTTATGATAAAATTAATGGTAAGAATGTTACCGACGCCCCTATACATATCTTGATATACAAATCATAGGAGATAGAAAAGCCGTCAGTATTTTCAGATTGCGCCTGGTAAGATATAATTTAGGAAAGACCGTGAAAAAATGGATACCAAATAAATAAGATAATAGTAGTGGCCAGTAATTAGAACCAGATATAATACTGCTAACGGAAACACACCGGCGGGGGTGATGGATTGGCTGAGATTAGAGGGATAAACCGAACCAATGATTATGCCTTTAAACGGATCTTTGGGTCGGAAGAGGGCAAAGATGCGCTTATTGGGTTTCTCAACGCAGTGCTAAAGCTTCCGTCCGGGCATGAATTGACCGATGTGGACCTCATGGACCGGGAGATTGACCCAATCCACCTGCTCGACCGGGGGGCCAGGCTGGATGTTCTGGCTAAGACAAAAGACGGCACCCTGATCAACATAGAGGTACAGGTGGCCAACCAGTACAACATCGACAAGCGTACCATGTACTACTGGGCCGGGCTCTACCACGGGCAACTGACCAGCGGCCAAAAGTTCAGTGACCTGCGCAAAACCGTCACCGTGAACGTACTGGCCTTCGACTGGTTCAGTGACCGTGCTCGTCACCACCATGTATTTCACATCCGGGAAGATGAGACCGGACAACTGCTAAATGACGACTTGGAGATCCACTTCCTGGAACTGGAGAAGATAAAACAGGTAAAACGCAGGCCGAAGGATGCGCTGGAGGCGTGGATGATGTACCTGAGCAACCTCGAAGGAGAAGCGTTGGAGGTGATAGCAATGGAAAACCCGGGCATCAGGAAGGCGTTAACTATCGAGCAAGCCTTCTGGCAAAGCAAGAAAGAGCGCAGAATGTACGAACTAAGGGAGAAAGCGGTGCGGGACGAAGTCTCCGCCCTGGCAGGCGCTAGAGCTGAGGGTGAAGCCAAAGGTAAAGCTGAAGGTAAAGCTGAAGGTAAAGCTGAAGGTAAGGCTGAAATGGCCCGGGAGGCCATCTGCAAGTACCTGGAGGCGAGGTTCGGGAAGTCCTCAATAAGCTTGCAGAAGAGAGTCAAGCGGATTGTCAGCTTAAAAACATTAGATGAAATCATCAACAAGATTTACACCGCCAAGTCGCTGGAAGAAGCTCGGGCAGTTGTCGACAGTTACGGGGTCTGACCCCCATACTGGTATACAAAGTAAAAATGGCAAATATAGGTAGAGCGTTAGGCTTATGGAAGTGTGAAATTAGTGCTTGATAGAATTAAACTGTCCGGGTATAAGTCGATCAAGGACATGGACCTGGAACTTGGCAATTTAAATGTATTATATGTGTGTACCGTTCTGTTGCGGTCGTCAGTCATGTCAAGTCCTAACACAGCCTGCTAGAGAGAGGCAGATATTCACTTGTCGAAGCTAATCCACGCACCAGTGCCCCCGGGCCAGGGCAACCTCCTCCATTTCATGGGTCGGGCCCCGGCTCATCAGGCAGTTAACAGCCGTGCACGGCTCCGCCCCCTCAAAGAGCACCCTGTACATCTGCTCGGTAATGGGCATTTCCACCCCGGCCCGGGTGGCCAGCGTGTAGACCGCCCGGGTGGTGCGGACGCCCTCCACCACCATGTTCACACTCTTAACCGCCTCATCCACACCCCGGCCCAGGCCAATTTCATATCCGGCCCGGCGGTTGCGGCTGTGCCGGCTGGTGCAGGTAACGATCAGGTCCCCCACCCCGGCCAGGCCGGCAAAGGTCAGGGGATTGGCCCCCTGTGAGAACCCCAGGCGGGTAATCTCGGCCAGTCCCCGGGTCATCAGGGCGGCCCTGGTATTGTCGCCGAAGCCCAGGCCGTCACTGACACCGGTACTCAGGGCAATGATGTTTTTCAACGCCCCGCCCAGCTCCACCCCGGTAACATCCGGGTTGGTATACGCCCTGAGGAAGGGCGACATGAAAAGATCCTGGGCCTGCCGGGCGGCACTCATATCCGCCGAGGCCACGACCACCGCCGTGGGTATTTTCTTGGCCACCTCCTCGGCATGACTGGGACCGGAAAGAACAACATATTTTGCGGCCGGCCGGGCACCAGCCTCTTCCCGGTAAACCGAGGACAGGCGTTGCAGGCTTTCTTCCTCAATACCCTTGGCTGCGTTGATCACCAGGGTGTCTTCCTTTAGAAAGGGCAGCGTCAGGCGCAGGACACCCCTGAAGGCCTGGGAGGGAACACAAAACAATACCGCAGCGGCTTTCTTCAACACTGCCTCCAGGTCTGCGCCAAATACAACCTCATCCGGAATCGCAACACCGGGCAGGTAACGTTTGTTTTCACGGTCCTGGCTGATTTGCTCCACCAGATCGGCCCGGCGTGACCACACACCTACCTTATAACCGTTTTGGGCCAGCAAAATGGCCAGGGCTGTTGACCAGCTGCCGGACCCCAGGATACCTATTTTTATCCTGACGCTCATAGTTACCGCCTTCCACTCCTGACTTTTGGCTCCGTGCCGTTTAAGATGCGCGTGATGTTGGACCGGTGCTTGTAAACCGCCAGCAGGGCAACGCCAACCCCAAAGGCGGTATACTGCCAGGGAGAGCCAGTAAATAACAGGCCCAGGGGCACAAATGAGGCTGTTACCATGGAAGCCAGAGAAACCCACCGGCCAAGGCCCAGGGTTGTCAGCCACAACAGAACACAGGCGCCAAATACCAGCGGTGAAAGGGCCAGCACCACTCCCGACCCGGTGGCAATTACCTTGCCGCCCTGAAAGCGCAAAAAGACAGGCCAGCCGTGTCCCACCAGAGCCGCCGTCGCCGCCAGCACTTCGGTGTTCACAGTCCCTAACTCGCGGCCGATTAGTACCGCCATAAAACCCTTGGCCGTATCCCCGGCATAAACCAGCAGGCCCGGCCCCGGCCCCAGGGTACGCCACACATTGGTAGCCCCAATATTGCCGCTGCCATGCCGCCGGAGATCCTTAACCCCCATGGCCCTCGCCATCAGGTGTCCAACGGGAATGGAACCAATCAAATAGCTGGCAACGATGGCCAAAACAGTTTCCATTACATCCACCCTCCCGCAGGGTTATTTCTCACTGCCTTCCCGCTGCCGGAAAACCAGCCGGATTGGCGTCCCCTCGAACCCGTAAGCCTGACGGAGCTGGTTTTCCAGGTAGCGGGGGTAGGAAAAGTGCACCAGGCCGGTGTCATTAACAAAGAATATAAATGTTGGCGGCCGCACCCCGCCCTGGGTTACATAGTATATCTTGAGCCGCCGGCCCTTATACCCCGGCGGCGGGCTGTACAAAACCGCCTCCCTGACCAGGCTGTTCAGGTTTCCGGTGGAAACCCGCATGACGTGATGCTCGGCCACAAATTTAACCAGCTCCAGCACCCGGGTGATCCGCTGCCCGGTAAGGGCGCTGGTAAACAACAGCGGCGCGTACTTCATGAAGCCCAGCGCTTCCCTGATGACCTCAGTAAAGCGGTTCATGGTGCGCCCGTCCTTGGCCACCAGATCCCACTTGTTCACCACCACCAGGGAGGCCTTGCCATTGTCATGGGCATACCCGGCGATACGCTTATCCTGCTCGGTTACCCCCTGGGTGGCGTCAATCACCGTAACCGCCACCTCGCAGCGGTCCACTGCCCGTAAGGAGCGGATCACACTGTACCGTTCGGTGGTGTCGTCAATGCGGCTGCGGCGCCTGATACCCGCTGTATCCACCAGCAGGTAATTGCGGCCGTCCCGCTCAAACAGGGTGTCAATGGCATCCCTGGTGGTTCCCGGGATACTGCTGACAATTACCCGCTCTTCACCCAGAATAGAGTTGATCAGCGAGGACTTGCCCACATTGGGGCGGCCGATAACGGCAATCCGGATCACGTCATCAGGCAAATCCACATCTTCCTGTTCCGGCAGCAATTCAATCACTTTATCCAAAAGGTCACCGGTGTTGCGGCCCTCAATGGCCGAAACGGGCACTGGCTCGCCCAGGCCCAGCTGGTAAAATTCATAGTAAGCGTCTACTTTGGAGAAGTCTTCCACCTTATTGGCCACCAGGAGCACCGGCCGCTCGGCCCGGCGCAAGACCGCCGCAACATCCTGATCCATGCCGGTAAGCCCGGCCCTGGCGTCAACCACGAATAAAACCAAATCGGCCTCCCGGATGGCCAGCTCGGCCTGCTGCCTGACCCCGCTGATTATTTCCCCGTCTTCTTGAAAGTCCAGTCCGCCCGTATCAACCAGGGTAAAGGGGCGGCCATTCCACTCGGCATCCTGGTAAAGCCTGTCCCGGGTAACCCCGGGCCGCCCTTCCACAATGGCCACCCGGCTGCCCACGATCCGGTTGAATAAAGTTGATTTGCCCACATTGGGCCGGCCGACAATAGCCACAACTGGCCTGGGCATGTTCACTCACCCCGTCAATCACTTTAACCTTAATCACTAATTACACTATTGATAATTTCACCCGGCCCTGCCGCCACATCCACCGCAACGTTAAGCCGCAGGGACAGCTCAGCCGGGGTCAGGCCGTCAAGGAACATATCCCCGTCACTGCGCAGCATGGACCCTGGTATAACCAGCAGGTCACCCGGATCTTTGCCCCGGCAGGCAGCTAAAATGTCCGCGCCGGTAACCAGTCCCGCAACTGTAACTGAACCGCCAAAATAATGGTTCTTAACCACCAGTAACTCAACTGTTAAGTTCTGCACCTGGTTCAGCTCATCCGCAACCCCGGCCAGCACCTCTGCCGCCAACTGCCCCGTGGCCACCGTCACCCGCCGGGGCCGGGGAATTGAGCCGGGCAGCAGGCGCCTGACCTGATGCCATTCATCCAGAAACAGCCTAACCAGGCCAACGCCATTTTCCGTCTGGGGAAACCCGCCGTAAGACCCGGCCGGGGGGATATCGCGCCCGGCTAACAGATAAAATTCGTCAGCCGCAAAAACAAAGGGGTAGTCCAGGTCCTGATTAAACTGCCGCTGCCGGATTTCCACCTGGTCAAGCAGGCTTGCCGCCTCCTCAGGCCTGAAGCTGCGCAAAGTGTAAAGGTTCCCCCGGTACCCGGTGAGACCCACCGGCACAATGGCCACCGAGGCAACTGCCGGCCACAAACCTGCCAGGTCCTCAATGGTGCGCTCCAATTCCATTCCGTCATTAAGCCCGGGGCACAACACCACCTGGGTGTGCATTTCCAGGCCCGCCCCCGCCAGGCTGCGCAGTTGGTCCATAATCAGCGCCGCCCCGGGGTTGCCCATCATCTTGGCCCGCAGTTCCGGATTGGTTGCGTGCACGGAAACATACAGAGGACTCAGGCGGTAGGCAATAATCCGCTGCAGCTCACTTTCCGCTATATTGGTCAGGGTAATGAAATTACCCTGTAAAAAGGTCAGCCGGTAGTCATCATCTTTAACATAAAGGCTTTCCCTCATATCAGGCGGCATCTGGTCTACAAAGCAAAACAGGCACCGGTTGGCGCACCGCCTGGTACGGCCAAGGCCGTCGCCCTCAAACTCCAGCCCCAAGTAGTCATCATAGTCCTTTTCTATTTCCAGCAGCCAGTCCTCACCACCGGGCTTATGAACCAGCATCTCGATCTCCTCATCTCCGGCCAGGAACATGAAGTCCAAAATATCGCGAACTTCGCTGCCGTTAACAGCCAGGACCCGGTCCCCGGGCCCGATACCAACCTCCGCTCCGATCCCCGCCGGGTCCACCAACTTCACCAGCAGTCCCCGGTCTGCCAAATTAAAACCCCCTGTTTCAGGTATTCAGAATTCAGGAGTCAGAATGGACCGTATATCTCATACTTCGAAAACAACGATAAACCGCAAATACGAACAGGTGCGCCTTCTGCCATGCCAGTAAATCTTCAAATATTTTCGCTGGTTTTCTCATTCTGACTTCTGACTCCACCTTAACTATTATCTAACAATTACCAGGCACAGTCAAGTTGCCCCGGAAGCACCCGGGCCAACCCGGACAGGGGCGGGTAAAGGGTTTGCAATTGCCGCTCCGCAATAGTTGCGGCCAGGCCTGATAAAAAACTCAACTTGCTCATACTTAGGCCAAGGCCCAGCAGGTAGGGTTCGGGGCCAAACACCTGGATAATACTGCAACTTTCTCCGGGCACATCAAATATTTTCATAAAGGAACTGATAGTACCGTTTAGTACCTGACCGCCCCTGGCCCAGACAGCGTAAACCCGGTTATTTTCGGAATCATTACCCATATACGTCAGCTTGCCCCGGGCGTTATGCCGGTCCTTGTTGAACGAGACTTCATTCAGAGGGGGATTCAACCCCCTCTGAATGTTAGCCGAGTCCATACTGGACTTAACCGCCCTTTGAAACCCGCCGCCTACAGAGGCGGGGGTCTTAGGGCGGATTAGTTCAGTGATAAATGGCAATTTTAAGAGCTCCTTCATCTCCGGCAAACGGTCACCGGGCAGGGAACCCACCCGGATGCATGCCGCCAGGGCGGCCAGGGGAAAATTCTGATAACCCACATAGATAATAATCATACCGGGCGGCCCACCTCCCACTGCACCTTGTGCACCAGGCTCCGGATGGAGCGGTAGGCCAGGCGGGCGCCGTATATCACAATGGGCCGGCCCACCCGCACCGCCTTAAGGCGCCGGGACATGAACCCGCCTATTTTCATCATCAGGTTGACCTGCTTCATCACGTTAACCAGCCTGCAGCTGCCCCTGTCAATCTCAAACAGGCCGGCCAGGTCATCTATGAGGCTGGTCAACATGCTGGAGGCGCTGCCCCAGCCCACGGCATACACCTCATTACCCTGCCGGTCCTTCCCCATAAATACTATTTCTCCCTGATCCCAGCCGTCACGCCGGTCGAAATAAGGAAGCTCCATGAATCTATAGGCCGGCGGCGCCTCCTTTTCCGGAAGCCAGCCAAGGTGAATGGCTGCAGCGGTAATTGATGAATGCGTGCCGCCAAAACAATGGTAAATAATTTTCACATTGACCTCCAAGTCGTTCGTTAACGATAACACCGTGCCTCCACCTGGTTTACTGAATGCTTACACCTCCTGTTAGTGCCGTACTATGATGTAGCTTCCATTCTCCAGGTCATGGACCATGGCGTTCAGGATCTTGGCAATGTACAGAGCCACCTTTTCCCGCTCTTCCTCGTCGGCGGCCTCAAAGATGGGGGCCCCGCCTCCCACCCGCTGCCTGTCTAAAGTTACCACGGCAAGAATTTTCTGCTCCAAATAATTTAACCTCCCTTGCATCGCCTTGCGTGATAGCCGCCTGCCGCCTAGTCTGAAGCCATGCGGCCGGCTTTGGTTCTCAGGGGTTTACTCCGGGAGCTTTCCAGCACCGGAGTACGTTTCACTGCATAGAGCAAGGCGTCCATATCCTTTTCCAGGGGCATTATGTACAAAGCAACCTTGCCTGTGTCGGGATACTTGCGCACAAGGGGGGTGAATTCCGGTATATCAATGTCCTTTTTAGTCCCCAGAATCAGGGTTGCCGTGTGGGCTATGGCCAGACGCTGCCCCATATCGTGCAAAATAGCCCGGGCGTTATCATCCTTGGGGTGAAGCACTACCCCCAGGCCGTTCTCCAGAATCTTACTTCTCATCTCCTTAAGTCCTACCGTCATCATGTCAATTTCCTCAACCATCAACAGCGTATTTTTAAAATGCAGCTTCGCCGGCACAACTTCACAAATATCCCCAATAGTATCCCCGGTCATGAAGGAGCGGCTCAAAAAGATGGTCATCATCCCCATGATACCGGCAGCAATGGGACCACCCATGGCATAGGAAATGCTGGCGATAAAGGCGGCGCCCATGGCCAAAAAATTCCTGGCCTCAAAGGTGCGGGCTATGCCTTCAATATAATCGCTGCCCCTTATCACCAGTTCCGTTTTGTCCAGGTTTTCCAGGGTTTGCCTCTCCATGCCCCGGATTTCCCGGAACTGCTGGGCGGCCAGGGCCAGGAAGGTGAAGGCGGTAAAGTCCGGTTCCAGGATGGCCGGCACTGCCACCGCCCCCAGGGCTGACGCTATGAACCCCAGGGCAAAATGGGATACATAGCCATGGGGGTAGCCCGGGTATTGCCGGTAATCCTGACGCAGCAACAATACCCGGGCCAGGGTGCCCACCAGAGTTCCGGCTATGATTATGTTCAGGTAATTCTCCATACTTCCTCACACTCATCCAAGTTCACATTTAGACTAAAATGAGCCAGGAGCCCCCCCTGACTCATTATCTTCCGCGATTACAACTACGGCTCCTTATCTCCTTGCCCGTCTTCCGGCTTGCGCAGAGGGTTTGTCAGCCCTTTCAGGTTGAACTCCTTGCCCATGAAACCGCTCAAACGCTCCCTGGCCTTATCCAGCCCGCCGGAGCTATACAGCAGGAAGCCTCCGGCGCCAAGTATGGTAAGACCCAGGATCCAGGCCAGGGCGGTCCAGGCGCCGGGCGTGCCGGCCCTCCGGTCGGTAAAGGCGCCGGGCTCACCAGCCCCGGTCCCGATACCTAAAACAACAGGTATGGCCTCGGCAAAAAGCATTACCCCCCGCTCCGCCTCCTCCCTGCTATTGGTGTGAGTTCCAGCCTCGATCAGCAACGCCGTAGACATCAGGTCCTGATTATAGTTGCCCCGGGCATAAAAGATCTCTTTAACAATGCCGGGGTTAACCTGGTTGGCATAACTCATCATACGCTTGGCAAAATCCTCATTGGAGGACATCCGGGGATTCTGCCGCCCAATAACCAGCCGCAAGGCGGCCACCTGCTCGTCACCCACTTGCTCCCGGTAGAATCCGGGGTCTGGTATGCCGTCACGGTGGACATCCAGCAGGGCAATGGGATTCCTTTGCATTAATCTGGCGGCCGTCCGCCGGGAGCGATAGTAGGCGTTATCATCCCTGGGCTCATGGGGAGTCAGGTCATGGTCCACCAGTACCCATTCTTTCTTCAGGCGGCTGGACAGGGCCTTACCCACCTGAAAAATGCCGCCCTTGAAGGGGATGCTGTCCGTTCCGTCCGTGGGGACATAGGACTCCGCGCTGTGGGTATGATAAATGGCCACCCTGCCCGGGTTTTTATCCGCGGCCCTGGCCGCTGCCAGCACCGCCACCTCTTCCCGGGAAAACAATTCCGTATAGGCCAGGATATCCTTATCCAGGCCGTTAAACCTGGCCACGGCCGCCCGGCCGTCAACCCGCTCCACCTCATAGTTCTTCCCGTCGGCCGTGGTAAGCCGGTCCCCGGGCGCCACCCGCCGGGCCATTTTGCTGAGCACATTGCCGTCATGGTCCCTGATTACATACTCCACACCGTCCTGATGGTCATACTCAACCAGATTAAGCAGGCGTGCCGGGCTAAAGGTGGGCACGGTGTCCCTGCCAACCACCAGGTAAAAGAGCAGCCCGCCGCCGATCAGAAGTAAACCAATACCGGTGAGAACAGTGATTCTGGCTTTATTCATTACCGTTCACCCCCTCCTTTCTCCAGGTCCCTGGGTTTACCGCCGGCTTCATCAACAGCGCCGGGCTCCGGCTTGCGCAGGCCTTCCATCAGATCTCCCGGACGCCCTTCCGCAGACGGGCCGCCCTGCAGCCTCTCCCTGGCCTCGCCCACAATTTCCGCCAGCAGTACGGCAAAAACCCCGGCCAGCACCACGGCGTCAAACACCCCGGCGCCGCCCATAGCCACGGTGCCGGCCGGCGCCCCGGCACCGACCAGCCACAAAAAGTAGCCCGCATCCGCCAGCACGATGCCCAAGGTGGCGGCAATAAAGGCCGAGCGCCGGGACCGCCCCGCCAGCAAGTAGCCTGCAGCGCCGGCAATAATGGGATACATCCAGAGGGAGTCAAGCATCCCCAGAAACCGCCCGCCTGGCTCCGCCGGGGCGCCAAGGCGGAAAAAGGTCCCTATGCCAATGATTATGCCCGCGGTCACCAGGGTGGCCAGAATGGCCCGGCCCGCCTCCTTGCCGGTGCCCGCCTTGAAAAGCAGGTAGCCCGCCAAAATAATGGGTATCAGGGCGCCCCCAAGGTTAATGCTTACGTCCCAGCGCCCGGTGATCAGGGGGATGTTTATAAAGCTGCCTGCAATCAGGGCGACGATGATTACCAGGGCCTCCCTGTCAGTAAGCCTTAACCTGTCCAACACCCTTTGGGCCAGGCCAAAAAAGATTAAAGCCGCAATTACGCCCAGTACAATAAGACCGATAGGAAACTGTGTCATCAACGTTACCCCCTAAAAAGTCCTGGTTTGGTGAAATGTTAATTTTAGCCTTCCCCGGGCGGCTCCAATTATGCACAAAAAAACGTGCGCTTAATCAGTCCAACTGACTGCTTGAACCGCTATCCAAAATAAAAAACAGGTATCAACTCCTCGACCACGACTGGCAGTATACTTTCCTGAGTAATAAAAAACTCCCACCCTTAAGGGTGGGAGTTTTTTATTACTCTTTATTTTTTGTCCTCAAAGATGTCCCCGACCATTTCTCCTATGGTTGCGCCGCCGCCGTCATTTTCGGGCTCCTGGACCTTGGGCTGGTATTCCCGCTCCCGGCGCCTGCCGCCACCGTCGCCGCCTCCGCTCTTTTCCTTGTTGACCTCCCTGATGGAGAGGCGAATTCGTTTCTCTACCGGGTCAACGCTGAGGACCTTGACCGTGACCACTTCATCCTCGCTGACCACTTCGTCCGGTTTGGCCACGTGGTAGTCGGCCAGGTGGGAAATATGCACCAGACCCTCCACGCCGGGCTCCAATTGAACAAAGGCGCCAAAAGGGGCCAGGCGAACCACCCTTGCTTCCACCAGTTTACCCACCGGATATTTTTCCTCAACATTATCCCAGGGGTTGGGCAGGACTTGCTTCAGGCCCAGGGAAACCTTTTCGTTTTCCCTGTCCACCCGCAGCACCATGACCTCCAGTTCATCCCCCACCTTGACAACCTCGGAGGGATGGTTAATCCGGTGCCAGGCCATTTCCGAAATGTGCAGCAGGCCGTCCACTCCGCCGATATCGACAAAGGCACCGAACTGGGTCAGGCGGCGCACGATACCCCGCAACACTAGACCCTCCTGCAGATTATCCATTAACTCCTGGCGCTGGACCGCATATTCCTCCTCCAAAACTGCCTTGCGGGAAAGGATTACCTTGCGGCGCCCCCGGTTGAGCTCAATCACCCGGGCTTTGACGGTCATGTTCAGGTACTTGGCGAGATCTTCAACATAGCCGCGATCCACCAGTGAGGCGGGCAAGAAGGCTCTGACGCCGACATCCACCAACAGGCCGCCCTTAACTACTTCCCGGACTATACCCTCAACGGGCCCGCCGGATTCCAGCAGGCCTTCCAGAACTACCCAGGACTTCTCCGCATCAGCCTTTTCCTTGGAAAGGATCAGCCTTCCCTCATTATCTTCGGCCTTAAGCACAAATACTTCTATCTCATCCCCGACCTTCACAACTTCCTCGGGGGAGTTAACATCACAACAGGACAATTCCCGGATCGGGATTACACCTTCGGACTTGGCGCCCACATCAACCAGCACTTCATCCTGGGCAACCTGGACGACTACTCCCCTGACAATCTCACCGTGACGCAAGGATTTAACCTCAACGTCATCACCCATCCCCTCTTCCTCTTCTTCGGCGCCGGCAACTTCTACGGTCTCTTCGGCGTCCCCTGTCTCTTCGGTGACCTCGGCGGCATTTTCAGCAACCTCAACATCTTTGGCCACCGTTTCTTCAGTAACCATGTTTTCTTCGTGTTCCTTCATTCGTTCACAAACCTCCTCTATTATCCACTCCGGAGTAGAAGCACCTGCCGTTAATCCAGCCACCTTAACCCCTCGAAACCAGGACGTCTTGAGTTCAGCCACAGTTTCAATCTGGTAGGTGGTCGTTCCCGAGGAGCGGCACAGGTCTGCCAGTTTGCGGGTATTGGCGCTGTTGGCGCCACCCACCACCACCATCAGGTCCACTTCACCGGCCAGATCAATGGCTGCTGCCTGGCGCTGGGTTGTGGCATCGCAAATGGTATTGCATTCCAGGACCTGTTTGGCTCCTTGTTTAAGCACTTCCACCACGGCCCGGAAATTGGCCTCCGGCTGGGTGGTTTGGGCCACCACGGCCACCGGCCCCAGGGGCGCAAGCCGCCTGGCTTCTTCCGGGTTTTGAACCACCAGCCCGCGGCCGCCGGTCCAACCGACAATACCGCGAACCTCGGGGTGTTCTATATCGCCCACCACCACCACCTGATAGCCTTCACTGGTAAGGTTGTGGGCTAAATGCTGTGCCCTGCCGACAAATGGACAGGTTGCATCTACTACCTTGATCCCCTTTTCCCGGGCCGTTTCCAGCACGTCAGGCCCCACCCCGTGGGAACGGACAAGCAAGGTCGTCCCCGCCGGAACCTGACTGATGTCTTCCACTGCCCTAACTCCCCGGGCGGCCAGTTCGGCCACCACCTGGGGGTTGTGAATCAATGGCCCCAAAGAGCACACTTCCCCTTGCGCATCACTGGCCGTTTGCCCGGCCATTTCTATGGCCCGCTTCACGCCAAAGCAAAACCCCGCCCTGGCGGCTAATCTAACTTCCATTGCACCACCGCTCTTTGATCCATCATCTATATTGTTACTATTCAGGTATTCAGAATTCAGGAGTCAGGAGTCAGAATGGACCGTATATCTCATACTTCGGAAACGCCATGGATAAACGATAAACCGCAAGTACGAACAGGTGCGCCTTCTACCATACCAGTAAATCTTCAAATGTTTTCGCTGGTTTTCTCATTCTGACTCCTGACTTCTGACTCCTGACTCCTGAGTAGTTACTCTATATTTGTATATATTCAGTGAAACCGGTGTTAAGGCACGGC
>JBFMEU010000018.1:0-42651 GCA_040753155.1 Bacillota bacterium | reverse complement strand
ACTTGCCCTGTACCGCCAGGCGTATATCCTGGGTTTTCCAATTGTCCATCAGTCTTTTAAATGACCACCTTACGGCAGCGCAATAGCAGTCCATCAGATTGTCGAGGAAGATTTTCTGAATATCCGCAAGTTGGAGAATGACGCCTCTAACCGTGGTTTTCGTAGGCCTCCACCTCCTGCTCAATAAATTCAGTTAGCTTTTTTGCCACATGCCCGCCTCGTTTGCCATATATCCTGGCGGAAAAACTGGTTACAATGGTGATCATGTCTTCTACCAGTTCTTCTTGTGGCGATTTTTCTTCGTCCCATTCTATGATGTCGATTTCAACACCGCATGACCGATAAAGAAGACTTGGTTCAGGTGGGGTTTTAACCCCATCTGAACCTTAGTCGCACTTATTTCGAGTTTACAGCCTGTTAATCCCCGACCTAAAGAGGGCGGGGTCTTACAGGCTGTGCGAAGATAATACTGCTCCAGATACTTATAGCCAAAACGGGCCAACCGGTCTTTATATTCGATGACAATTACGTCTATTTCGCCTTTTGCGGCTGTTTTGGCTAATTTAGCAAGCTCCCGCCTGTTTTCGTTCAGACCGGATGCGATTTCGGTATATATTGCTTTAACCTGATAACCTTTTTCTACCGCATAAGCTATTAAGCGTTCTTTTTGCCGCTGGAGATTTCCGGCTTCGGCCTGTTTGGCAGTAGATACGCGGGCGTAAATAGCACATTGTTTTGTTTCGTTCATAGTTATCTCTTCGCCAATTAAAGCCATTATTTGTGATTCTTTATAGCGCCTGTGGCCGCCGGGTGTGCGCAAAGGTTTTAATTTTCCTTCTCTTTCCCACCGGCGCAATGTTTCAGGCCAAACACTTAATAGTTTAGCTAACTGATTAGTGGTCAGTAATTTTTCCATTGACACCATCTCCTGCCAACAGTTTAACATGTACATATGTTTGGTGTCAATGGATTTATCCTTTTTATATAACTATGTCTAATTATTTTGTAGCTGCTTCAAACCTCCGTCAAAACTGAACTGGCAGCTTCCAGGACATTCAGGGCCTCCTCGACCCGCCAGGACAACCGGTCACGGGGGCCAACCAGGTTGGAGATGGCGCGCAGCTCTAAAACCGGTGCCCCGCACTCCTGCGCCGCCAGGGCCACGCCATACCCTTCCATGGCCTCGGCTGCGGCCCCGGGTGCCCGGGCCGCCAGCTCCGCGGCACTCTCAGCACTACCCGTTACCGTTGAGACAGTGAGCACCGGACCTGTTTTGACCGGCAGCCCGGCCGCCAGCAGCGCCTCGGCAACCCTGCGCACCAGCCCACTATCCGGCAGGATGCGGTTGGCACTCAGACCCAGCTCATCCAGACTGCAGAAGCCCTCGGGCGTCTCCGCCCCCAGATCGGCGATAATAATCTCGCTGGCCACCACCAGGGATCCCACCTCAGCTTTGCCAGGAAACCCCCCGGCAATACCGGCGCTTATAACCAGCCCGTAATCCGCCGCCGCCAGCACTTTTACTGTCCTGACGGCGGCGGAAACCGGACCAATACCGGCCAACCTAACGTCAAACCTTGGATCGCCACGGAGCCCGCGCAATACAGCTTCCCTCTCCGCCTCGACAGCGGCCATCACCAGGATACGCATCAGTATAGTCAACTCCTTCAAAACTATTATACCGGAAAGCTATAACCCTTAGCCCGTTTTTTGCTGCCATTAACGTAAAGTTGCAGAAATATGGGATCCGGCCGGCTATTGTGGTAAATATTATTCTATCGGCAGCAAAAACCCTGCCTCCCAACTTTTTTGGGGCACAGGGTTTTTGATCATGCAGCTGCTTGCGGTTAATTTAAAACCAGCTTGCTTTTCCCGGTACACTTCTTCCTGCCGGTCCAGGCAAAGTAAGTTTTAACTCCTTGCAAAACAGCCTGATGTACAGTTTTTCCAATAAGAAACCCTAAATTGGTGGCCGTGCCGGCATAGCGCATAAGGTTCCCGCGGCCGGTGCAGGCCACCACTATGGCATCCGTGGTGGTGCCGGTAACCAGCTCACCTTCAGCGGAACTGACTTTGGCATTATACAAAGCCCTTACTTTGGCCTCGGTTGCTGTTATAACTGCATTTACCATGGCAGCCGGCGACAAGTCGCCGTCAATCAGCATAATTATATTGATTGTACCTGGCTGATAAGAGCTTTGCGACTTACGGCCCGGCAAGCCGGCCACCCCCGGGTTGCCCACCCCAGCCGTGCAAATAGCGGCCACGGTAAGATCCCTCAGGGTACCCACACTTAAAACAGTGTCCTCAATCTTTACCGCCGTCATCATACCTATAACGTCAGGCCCCAGTTCCATACCCTTAATCACCTGCCGGAGGTCCTGCTCCGGGTCATTGCAGCTATAGTCCTTATCCACGGAGTGATTAACTATGTAACGCACTTGCCGCAATTCTCCCCCCAGGACCGCGGAGCCCAGCACCCTTAAAGGTTGAACAGAAGAAACAATCAGTGTTCCCCGGTTATGCGCATAGAAACTTATACCCTTGATCATTACTTGCTTTTCAAACCACGATACTCTCTCCAAAATGGCCCGCCCTCCTTAAAATGATTCCAAATCGCTCAAAAGTATGGCCCTTTTATCCATACAATTAATTTTACAACGTAAGGATAGACTGGCCAATAATAGACAGGCTACCTATACTGCAGGAGCGCCAAAAAGTTTCTCTCTAAACCTGTTCAGTATCTGGTAGAATGATCTCCCCAGCATAATACTGAATACTACATTGCCCACGGCATGAATGGTGTCAAAGGGAAAACTGATGGCGTAAGTGGCTATGAAGGTCTCCAGGGTCAAAGGATAGATAAACCCCAGCCAGTGCCAAAGATTCATGATCCAACCGAATAAATAGCCCCAAAGCCCGCATAATATGGCAAAGTAAACCAAACTGAACTCATTCCGGCGCTTACCCCCGGCAAGGGCCGCCGACGCCCCGCACAGTCCCCAGGCAAACATCTGCCAGGGTGTCCAGGGGCCCTGACCCAGGAAGAAATTAGACACTAAAGCCGCTAAAGCCCCCACCATAAAACCTGCCCGGGCGCCGAAAACATAGCCGGTAATCATTACGATAAACGTGGTGGGCTGCAAACTTACTACAGCGGCAAAGGGTATCCTGGCCACGGCCGCCAGTGAGGCCATGGTAGCCACCAGGGCAATGTCCCTTGTGCCTGCACCGCTTTTTTCAAAGCGCATAAAAAATCCCAACAGGGCCAGCCCCAGCAGGACTACAGAAAGTAACGCCCAGTTCAGGTTATACAGTGGCGTGCCCGGCACCAGGCCCGCCAACAGCAGCAGGCCCGCAATGATAATAATTGATCCCATAGCGGCAGTCTTCATACTTCACCTGTTTCCCTTAGCTGCTTATTCCTCAGAAGTAATAAGATATCCCTGCCCTGTTCCCGGGTGACCACCCGGGGAGCCCACTTGTTAAACAACCTGCTTATCTGGGGAGAGTAATAGGACGAACCACTGAGGAGGTCATACTTACTGCCGGAGGTTACCACTGTCCCCCCGTCCATTAGAACGATACTGCTCCCGTATTCAGCGGCAAATTCCACATCATGGGTAACAAGCACCACCGCCATGCCCTCATTTTGCAATTCCTTCAGCAACTGCCCCAGTTCGGCCTTCACGTTATAATCAAGACCTCTGGTGGGCTCATCCAGAAGGAGTACTCTGGGCCTGGCCACCAGTATACAGGCCAGAGCTACCCTCTGCCGCTCCCCTGTGCTTAAATCCCGGGGGTTCTTATCTATATGGCCGGCCAGTCCCAAACGCTCAAGCATCCTTTTTCCGAGGCCGTTATCCTCCAGGCCCAGACTGTTTATGGTAAAAGCCAATTCTTCTCTAACGGTGGGCATAAACAGATAATCATTGGGATCCTGGGAAAGGTAGCCGGCCACTGGCGCCAGTTCTTCCACCCGCAGCTTTCTGGTATCCCGGCCACCTACCCGCACACTTCCCCGGCCCGGCTTAAGCAAGCCGTTAATGTTTTTTAACAACGTTGTTTTCCCCGCCGCGTTATCGCCCATGATGACCACAAACTCTCCAGCTTTAACTTTAAGACTGACATTTTTTAGCGCCTCTTCACCGTCCGGATAGGTAAACCACAGGTTTTTAACCTCTACCAGACACCCGGCCTGACCCGGACTGCCGTCGGTTAAGTTTTTCAGGTGTACGCCGCCCGGTGGCAACCATTTGCTTATGATGGCCCTTCCCTGTTTAACTGTCAGCGGCGCTTCAGGATAACCGGTTTCGGCAAACAGCCCGGCCAAAAGTGGTATAAAAGGATACCGGCGCGTCACCGCCCACCTTACCGCCTCACCGGGAATGCCGTCATACACAACCTGGCCATCTTTCATCAATAAGACCCTGTCCGCCAGGTGAAAACACCTGTCCAGCCGCTGTTCCACAAGAATCACGGTAAGACCGTTTTCCTCGTTTAATCGTTTCACCGCCGTTAAGATATCTTCACTGGCCACCGGATCCAATTGCGAAGTGGGCTCATCCAGGATTAAAACATCCGGCTGCAGAGCCAGCACCGAGGCAAGGGCCACTTTTTGCTTCTGACCTCCGGACAGCACATCAATGGGACTCTGCCGCTGGCCGGACAACCCCAGCAAACTGCATACTTCCATCATACGGCTTTTCATTACATGATTGGGGGTGGCCAGATTTTCCATCCCAAAGGCCAACTCCTGTTCCACACCGGTCATCACCAGTTGACTTTCCGGATCCTGGAACACCATGCCCACCTGCTTTACCAGACTGCGCCTGTCCAGTTGCCTAAGTTCTTTCTCCCCCAGATAAACCTGCCCCCCGTAAGTCCCCGCGTTAAAACCGGGCAGTAAACCGGCCAGGATTTTAATCAGTGTGGATTTCCCGCAACCGGAGGGGCCGGTTACCAGGATAAATTCACCGGCGCCAATGTTTAAATTGATGCCAGCCAGGGAAGGCCTGGCAGCACCGGGATAATAATAGGTCAAATCTTGGATTTGAATTTGGGATATTTTAACCACCCCCAGTTCAGCACGGCAGGCGTCAGCAGGCCCAGGGTCAGTAATAAAGCAACCTTTGCATCGTCTGGAGCTATGCTCCCCAGGCGGGGATAATATTGATATGACGCCCACCCCTGCAGGGCGGCATATAAGCCTGCCGCCAGCACCAGAACTGTTGTTGAAAGGATAATATAATCCCGTGGCCGCAGCATTTCCCGGGAAAAAAAAGTTCTTTCCCCGCTGCCGTACCCCCTGGCCTGCATGGACTCGGCAAATTGGAGGGAGCGCTCCAGGGAAGACAGCAACATCACATTAATCACCGGCAGGCGGTTTTTCACCCGCTGCGTCAGGCCTCCGGTATCCATTTTAACGCCCCGGCAGCGCATTACTCCGGTAATTCTTTGGGCATCCCGAATCATTAAAGGAAACAGGCGGGTGGAGAGGGTCGCCGCCAGTACCGACTTATTACCAAACCGGCTGCACATCATCAATACCTTGTCCGGGTGAACAGTAGTGGTATAAAAGCAAAAGGCGCCGAGGATCACCAAAAGCCGGGCGCCCATACCCAAGCCAAAACACAAGGCCTCCAGGGTTATCCTGATCTTGCCCGGGAAGGGCAGCGGGGCGCCATAAAACAAAACCGTCGTTCCCGCCTGGACAAAAAGAGCGTTTACCAGGACGATTACCCCAACCATGCCTGCACCCAGCAGTAAATAAAGTTTTAACCCGTTAAAATTGCCGGAAGCGATAATTATCCCGACTACCGCCAGGAGCAACCCCAGTAAATAGAAGGGATGGGAAAAAACCAGGGACAACAAAACAACCCCTGCTACATAAACCAGAAGTGTCAACGGATGCAGCTTGTAAAACAAGTTGCTCTTTGCCCGGTAGGTTAGCATAACTAAGCCCTATAATAACGGCAGGCGAATAACTTCCCCGCCGCAAACCGCTGCACCGTAAAACCCGGATATTTTATCAGGCTGCTGCAACAGGATGTCCACAGCCTGCCGCACCCCGTCCCCATCAGTGCCGGCTATCAACCAGAGCGGACTGCTGTCCCCGGTACCGGCACCCGTGGCGGTGATCACCCCGGCGCTGCCGTCAATGGTCCTGACTGTCCGCCCACTGTAGTCCAGAAGATGGACTTTGTTGTCGCTGAAATATACACTTGTGCCGTTCCTGCCCCGGGCGTTATTAAAATCCGACAGCCACTTCAGGGAATTCAATTCATCCCACTGTCCCACCACAATAACCGGTCCCGGCCTTTTTTGCAGCAACCCCTCATCAAGATCCCGCACACTGACAGACACCGCTCCCCGGCTTTCCAGCGATTTTTTCAAGCCCAGGGCCATTTCCTCAGACTCCCCGGTACTCATAATGACCACTGGTTTTTGGCTGCCCATATAGCCACCGGCAAAGGGGCGGGGATAGCAGCCAATAACCGCCGGGTAAACGTTCATGCTTGACCACTGGTGATAATCCCACCAGATGACATCTCCGGGCAGGGGCTGGTAGTCATTGGCGCCCAGATGGGCAAACACCCCGTTGACGTAATAAAACCAGTCACTAATACCGCCCCTCAACCCCCCGGAAGATGACTTCAGGCCGTTAATGCTGTCAATAAACCCCCCGCCATAGGCGGTGGTTACCTGACTGTTTTCCTGGAGCAAATCAAAAACAGTTTGTTTTTCACCCGGGAACACACTTTTACTCACCAGGGTTTCTCTGCCGAAATCCCTGGTAATCACAAGTTGTACGGCCTGAGCTTTTTTGTGCTCCGTTATTTCCGGCTCAGTTTCTGCATCTTTAACAGGGGGCTCATTGTGATCGCCCTGCTGTTGATTTTGCTCCCGGGCCGCATTTGCCCCCTTATCCCTTGCAGCGTCGCCGGCAACAGCGACATGGCCTGCTTCATCAACTTCCGGCGCCGCATTATGGGACATATTCCGCTCCACTGCCGTCTCCGTCCCATTGCCGGCGCCGGTGTCATTCCCCGCGCCTTCGCCTGAACAGCCAGCCGCCGGCAGCAACAGCACCAGCAGTACAAATAAAAGTACCGCAACCTTGAAGAACTTCATCTTTTTCACTCCATTTTGGCATAACCAGTAACAGCCCACTTTGGCTGCCACTGGTTATGGTTTGGATTATTGGTTGAGCATCCGGTAAATCAGTACGGCGGCCTGGGCCCTGTTGGCAGAAGCCCCGGGCTTGAATTCGCCGTCGGGGAAGCCTCCTGTTAAATTCATTGCAGCCAGTGTTCTAATGGCCGGCAGCGCCCAGGCGGATATTTTATCCGTATCCTTGTATGCCAAAGGGTACTGGCTGTTCTTTTTGTCCACCACTGCCGCCAGCATAGCTGCCATTTGCTCTCTGGTGATAATTTCATGGGGCCGGAATATCTTGTCACCCATCCCATGCACAATCCCCGCTTCGCAGGCCGCTTGTACGCTGCCCGCATACCAGGCGCCGGGCTTAACGTCCGTAAATACCGGCCCTGTGTCAGTAACTTTGAGACCCAGGGCTTTGACCAGCAGGGAAGTAAATTCGGCCCGGGTTATTTCCCGCTGGGGCTCAAACCGGTTCATGCCCACACCATGGATGATGCCCCGGCTGGACAGTTGATTGATTTCATGAAAGGCCCAATGACTTTGAGACACATCATCAAACCGCAACCCGGTTTGAGCCGGGGCCATAATCGTTTTTTCCTTGTTTTTCAGCCTGAGCCACAAAGATTTCCCGGCGACCAAATCACCCAGGGCAATCAGCGCCTGGCTTGTGGCCATGGCGTTTGGCCTTTTGGGTTCCAACAAGTACGACATGGACCCGTCAGCCAATTGAAAACGCAGCAGAGAATCGAGCACCGTCACGCCGTCCCGCGTCCAGTCGCCGGACAGCACATCTTCTCCTGCCGCCACCAGGCCGGAAATCACTGTAGACAGGCTGTTGGAATTGTCCGCGCCCCCGGAGGCAAACCCGGCAGTATCCAATTGGGCTTCTTTGAGATAGCTGACCGCCCGGGATATGCTTGTTTGAACACCCTCTTTATCTTTATGGCCGGACAGGGCCATTAAAGCCATCCCGGTGACATCCGGGTCTCCCGTAGCGCCGGCCAGGGCGAAACCGCCATCGAGCTTCTGGCTGCTGAGCAGATACTGTATAGCTCTGGCCTGGTCATACTGGCCGCCGGCCACATCCAACGCAATGATGGCCCAAATGGTATTATTAATGGCGCCGCCAAAACCCCCGTCTGCCTGCTGCTTACCCTGCAGCTCAGAAACCAGGTTTCTGCCTGCCCAGGCAGAAGGGCTCTCACCCCTGGCCAAAAGACCCAGCATATACCCGGCATAATCCACGCCCGGCTGGCTATCCGGTAAGTCGGCGCCTGTCCACCGGGGCAACGCCCACTGGCCCCCATGTAAATCTGCGCCGGCGCCCCACAGGGCGGCCAGTTCCCACCAGGAATCCAGTTTGTTTTTACCCTGGTAATAATTAATAGTTTTGGAAATATCCCTGGTCAACTCCGCCCCGGGGGGTTGACCTCCGGGGGTGGTCAACGGAACGGGCCTGGGAAGGTCTTGTTGGGGGCCGGTGGAGGCAAGGTCCCCGGCATACCACCAGACAACTGCATCCCCGTTTTTCACCGCATAGTCTATAGCGGGCACACCGGGAATTATACCGTTCACCTTATACTTCCAGCCGGCGGTGGTTGAAGCATCCTCTCTTTCCCCGGCTATTTCATATACATAGGATTCGTTATTTCTTGTGGCAAAAGGCAGTCCCGTCTGCCTCAGAGCTTCCAGGGCGTTTGCTTTCCCAGCCGGCAGGGTGACGCTGCCGGAATAAAGCTCGCCGGCCTTGCCCACCACGTTAACTGTAACGGTTATCCCGTCAGGAAAACCGCCACCGCCGCCTGGTGAGCTTGTTGTTTTAGTGTAGGCGACGAATTTTGTAAAATGCTTGGTCCAAATTACCAAGTCAGGGCCCACATCTATTTTGCCGCTGCCACCGTCAGGCAGCAGAGAGGCCGCTGCCAGGCTATCCTCACCAAGAGTGTGAGTTATTTCCCGCACACTGCCGCCACCCCTGGCAAAGCCCGCTGATTTACCCGCCTGGCCGGGCAGCAGCAGCCTCACCGGCTTGTCAAAAACAAGCTCCCCGCCGGGATAGCCCACTTCAAGCACAACGTTAACGTTGCCGCCGGCTACAGTTACACTGGTGTTGGGCAGGACCCGGGGCAAGTTAATTGTTCCGTCCCAGCCGGCGGGACCGGTAACCCCGGTATTATCATGGAAAGTCAGGTTTACCGTACCTATCCCGGTATCCGCATTAACTTCCACTGAAGGCAAAGTTGCCCTTAAACCTTCATCGCCGGGCTGGGTTGTTAATGTTAAGGCAGCATTGGTTAAATCCTTATCAACGTTTAATTTTACAGGGCTATTTCCAACATTATAATTTTTGTCATCACCGGCCAAATCTATCTCCTGGATAATAATTGAGACAGGAATATTACCGGTCCTGACCAGGGCCGGATAGCTTCCCGCTACTTCTTTGCTTACTTTCAGGTTATAAGCGCCTGCCTCTGTGTTAGCGGTGCCCGGAATAGTTGCCATTCCATTTACATCTGTATGGTAAATCCGGCCCTTAAAGGATACTGCCGCGCCTTCTACGTTTACCATGGCCATTTTACCTGCAACCCAGTCAAAGTAACTGGCTGTGACCTTCACCTCAATTGCCTGGCCTGCCGCCGGCTGGGACGGAATAACTGTTACTTCCGGGTACAGGGTGGCCGGGGGAAATTCTCCATAGTAAAACAGCAGGCTGTCCCCCTCTTGTACCTGGTAATCACCGGCGCCTGCAGAGGCCAGGGCGCCGTTTACCATGAATAACCAGCCGTCCCAGCCGCCGAAGGCGGCCGCTTCTTCTCCGTTGATTGACTTGATATAGGGTCCCCAGGCGCCTTCTTCTATTACATAGGGAACTTCTATGGAATCCAAGCCTTGCTTTAAAGCATCCAGGGCGGTCTGCGGCTCGCCGGATGACTCCACTGTTACGGTACCGTCAAAAACGTTTTGCTGAATTCCTTCTACACGCAGCTGGACGGTCGCTGCCCCGGGCACTTCTCCTTGGGGCACTGGATCCAGGCGATTGAAAACAATTTCGCCGTCGACCAGATCACCCAGAGCAAGCAGCGCCTGAATAGTTGCCATGGTATTATAGGTTTTAGGCAAACTATAAGAGAAAGATCCGTTATCCAATTGGAAACGCGCCAGGGAGTCAATAACTGTCACTCCATCCTTCACCCAGTCGCCGGACAGCACATCTTCTCCCACAGCCACCAGGCCGGAGATAACCGTGGACAGACTGTTGCCGTTGTCCATGCCCCAAGAAGCAAACCCGGCATTATCTAACTGGGCTCCCTTGAGGTAGTTAACTGCTGCGGCAATGCTTGACGGTACCACCTCTTTATCTTGATGGCCGGACAGGGCCACCAGAGCCATACCCGTTATGTCGGGGTCACCCGTTGAGCCACTTAAGGCAAAGCCACCGTCCGGTTTTTGCATACTCACCAGATACTGCACCGCTTTGGCCTCATCATAGGCGGCCCCGGCCGCGTCCAGGGCAACCATGGCCCAAATATGCTGGTTAACTAAACCAAAGGAACCGTTATCATCCTGCTTACTACTCAGTTCCTGCAACAGGTTGCGTACTCCCCAGGCCCGGGCAGGGTCATCGCCCCTGGCCAGCATACCCAGTATAAACCCGGCATAATCCGTTGCGGGGTCAGTTTCCTGCAAGTCAGAACTCTGCCATTGGGGCAAAGTCCAGGTACCGTCATGCAAGTCCACCCCGGCGCCCCGCAGGGCCACCAGTTCCCACCAGGAATCAAGGGTTGTTTTATAACTCCGGTAATAAGCTAACGTACTGCCCAGGACACTTGCAGGCTCCACACCTGCTGGCAATACAGCAGTATTTAAAACATCACCTTCTCCTCCAATGTCCACGTGTTGATAAACATGCCCTGCAACAGAGCCAGAAACAGAGTCATTCGCATCAACCTGCGACACTGTAAAAACTAAGCTAAAGAACATGGCCAGGACCAATAGCATACTTAACGGCTTACCGCCCTTTTTCTTGTATTCCGGCAAAATTAACACCTCCGAATGATTACCCTTAAGACACATCTGCCAATTAACTAAAAAACAATTCTGTTACAAAAGAACAAATTCGCCTTCGGCGACCTGTGGGCTTACAACGCGGCTCATATTCGCCCCTTAAAATTGTCCGAGCTCGTTCGCCCTCGGGCTCACTCGCTCTTTGAATTAGGGCTCAAAATCGCCGCTAACGTAAGCCCACAGGTCACTTATCCACAATTTTCAAAAAGTATACTTTCCTATACAATAAAAAACCGGCCCTACTCAATGGGCCGGGGGATTATCCCGGTTACCGGGATAATAAATGGGCATAACAAATCCACCTCCCTATCTCTCGTAGGTAATGGGTCAATAAAACAGGCAGGTCTCCTGGCTCGGGCTCTTCGTTACCATGCGCCTTCCCGGGCAAACCCAGTGGCATTGTGCAGGATAACTCCCCCTTACAGTGGCGGGACCGCGCCGGACTTGCACCGGCTTCCCTTTTAAGGCTTCATCTCCCAGATGAAGCACCTGTTTTATTAATAGTATATTCAGTTTTTTCAACTTACAGGCATTTTAACACACCACGGCAAGAATGTCTAGATATTTCAGGGAAAGCCATCCTTAACATTGTTTAAATCTACCGCTCCTTTTTTACTCAGCTTAGGCATGGCTGAGTAAAAAAGTGATAACAAAAGGAACCCAAGAGGGGTTTTAATTAGCTAGAGTGCTGACACAAAAAATGTATTGCCAGTGTAATCGGGCAATGCTATTATGTTACTAGGGAAACTGAATCAGGCTCATTAGTTTACCCAATCTATTTCCAAACAGAAACTAATATAAGCGCAGCTCTCTTATTGATTAATAGACATGCATGCCGCTGAGGCGGCGCCATCAGATTAATTTATTCTGACGGAGGGGAAAGGAATGGACAAGAAAAAGCGGCTTGCCATAGTGCTGGTAGTTTTGCTGCTGACCGCGGGGGGGTACTGGGGTTACCATGACTACCTGGACCGGGATACTTCGGCTATTGAGGCCACCGGTACCATTGAAACCACCACGGTGAACCTGAGCGCTAAAAGCCAGGGGACCTTAAAAACCATAACCGTTAACGCCGGCGATACGGTGTCCCGGGGGCAATTGGTGGCCGAGCTTTCCCGCAACGACCTGGTGGCCCAGCGGGAGCGGGACGCCCTGGCCGTATTAAAAGCCGAAGCCGGTCTGGCTGACCTGCAGTCCGGGGCCCGGGTCCAGGAGATCAAAGAAGCCGCCCTGGCTCTCGACACAGCCAAGTTGCATTATGAACAGGCTGCCACCGATTATCAGCGGTTGGAGTCCCTTTATCAGGCGGAGGCCATATCCCGGTCCGAGTTCGAAAACGCGGCCAACCGGCTGAAGTTGGCCGAGAACCAGCTTGAGGCGGCCCGGGCCAGGCTAAGCCTGTTGGAGTCCGGCAACCGGCCTGAGCAGATTAACGCCGCCAGGGTCGAGGTTGAGCGCAGCAGGGCGGTTTTAAAGGCTTCCGAGGCAATGCTGGAGGATCTGAAAATCATCTCACCCCTTGACGGCGAAGTGCTGTCCAAAAACTACGAAGAGGGTGAATACGTCACCCCGGGAACACCTGTGATAACCGTTGCCGACCTCTCCGACATGTGGATTAAGGTATACATTGCCACCGATGACTTGCCGCAGATCAAACTGGGACAGCAGGTCTCCTTTACCGTGAGCGGCGAATCCAGAGTTTTCTCCGGCAAAGTGGAGGAAATCGCCTCCCAGGGGGAATTCACCCCCAAAACCATTCAGACCAAACAGGAGCGGGCCAATGTTGTGTTCGGCGTCAAGATCAGGATTGAAGACACGGACGGCGTGCTGAAACCCGGCATGCCCGCAGACGTGGTGTTTAATTGATCGAAGGTAACTACTCAGAAGTCAGGAGTCAGAATGAGAAAACCAGCGAAAACCAGCGGGGGAACATCATGATCAAGGCAGCCAAGATTACCAAATACTTCGGCGCCATCCGGGCGGTTAACGAAGTGAGCATGCATGTAAAAAAACAGGATATTTTCGGGTTGGTGGGTCCCGATGGCGCGGGCAAAACCACCCTGATGCGCATGGTATGCGGACTTGTTGTCCCTGACGCCGGGGAAGTCAGCCTGATGGGCGAAGCGCCGGGCAAATTGGAACGGGCCCGGGAAAACCTGGGTTACATGCCCCAGCGGTTCAGTCTTTATGGAGATTTAACGGTGATGGAAAATATTACTTTCTTCGGTTCCATGTATGGCCTGGACCGGAAAACAATTTCCCGCCGGGCTGATGAAATATTGGAACTGACCGGCCTGATCAATTTCAAAAGCCGGTTTGCCGATAACCTGTCCGGCGGGATGAAACAAAAGCTGGCTCTTACCTGCTCGTTGGTAACCAGGCCGGCCCTGCTGGTGCTGGATGAGCCCACTTACGGCGTGGACCCAGAATTCCGCAAGGAATTCTGGAGGATTTTGTACCGCCTGAACCGGGAGGGTATGACCATACTGGTTTCCACCCCTTACATGGACGAGGCGGAACTGTGCGGCGTGGTGGCCTTCATGGACCGCGGCCGGATAACGGCGGTGGACTCACCGGCCGGCCTGAAAAAGAGCTTCCGGCGCCACGTACTGGAAGTACGGGTGGATACCCGGGACCCGGAAATGTTTCGCGACCTAGCCGAAACGCTGGATTACTCCTTTTACGGAGATAGGTACCGGGTGGTGGTGGATGATGTGGCGGCCGGCCGGCAGGCCGTGGAGCGGCGCCTGACCGGCAAAAACGCCCCCGGCGCGAATATCCGGGAAATACCTCCCTCCATGGAAGAGGTTTTTATCTCTCTGGCTGAAAAAGAGGTGGTCTGATGGAATATGCGGTAACCACCAGGGAACTGACCAGGGCTTTCGGCAGTTTTATAGCCGTGGACCGGTTGACGTTGAATATAGCGCCGGGTGAAATATATGGTTTTTTGGGACCTAACGGCGCCGGCAAGTCCACCGCTATCAGGATGCTGTGCGGCATTCTTGAACCCACTTCCGGCACGGGAACCGTGCTGGGATACGATCTGGTGCGGGAAACCGAATGTATAAAGAAAAGGATTGGCTACATGTCCCAGAAGTTCAGCCTTTACGAGGATCTTACGGTGGAGGAAAACCTTATTTTTTACGCCGGCCTGTACAGCGTGCCGCGCCGGGAGGTCAAAAACCGGGTGCGGGAAATGGTGGCCATGGCCGGGCTGACCGGACGTGAGCATGAGCTGACGTCCAATCTCAGCGGCGGGTGGAAGCAGAGGCTGGCCCTGGGGTGCGCCATTATTTCCCGGCCCGCCATAGTTTTCCTGGATGAACCCACCAGCGGTGTCAGTCCTATAAGCCGGCGCATGTTTTTCAACATTATCCAGCGGATGGCCGCCGCGGGTACCACAGTGATGGTCACCACTCATTTTATGGACGAGGCTGAGTATTGCGACAAGATAGCCTTTATTTCTTCGGGGTGGCTGATGGCTGTGGATACTCCCGACAACCTGAAAAAAAATGTTATTGGCGGGCATTTGGTGGAACTGGAACTGCCCGGCGCCATGGACAGGCTTTGCGACATCGAAGGTTTGCCCTATGTTAAAGAGTGCGCTGTACATGGGCCGTTGCTGCACGTGCTGCTGGAAAGCGAGTCCCACCGGCCGTCACTGATGGAGTTTACCGGGGCCGAGCCAAGGTCCATCACGCCCTCACTGGAGGATGTGTTTATCGCCCTAGCCCGTAACGGAAAGGGGAAATAGAGGAATACCCCTGACTCTCAAAAAAGAAGGTGCGGATTAATGAGCAGAATACTGGCTATCCTTTACAAAGAATTCCTTCAGATGCGCCGGGACAGGATGACCCTGGGGCTGGTCTTTATGCTTCCGCTGGTGCAACTGCTGCTTTTCGGGTACGCCATCCAAACCGAGGTAAAACATATCCCCACGGTGGTGTTCGATCAGTCGCTTTCCTCCGAAAGCCGGGATTTGCTGAATTCTTTCAGCGCTTCGGGATACTTTGACATCATTTCCACGGCGGGAAGCTATAACGAAGTTAATGAAGCCATTGACAGCGGCAAGGCCAAAGTGGGCATTATACTTCCGCCTGACTTCGATCGCAGCATCAAGCGGGGCGCCCCCGCCCAGGTGCAGGTAATTGTGGACGCCAGTGACAACATGGTGGCCAACCAGGCCATTGCCATTGCCAACTCCATTGGTTTAATCAAGTCCCAGGAAATCCTGGCCCAAAAAAAAGCCATCGGCGGACCCCCTTATGATATCAGGGTACGGCCCTGGTATAACCCGGACGGCATCACCGCCTATTACATGGTGCCGGCCATACTGGGGATCATAGTCACCATGACCATGGTAATCATGACCTCCATGGGCATCGTGCGGGAGCGGGAAAGGGGTACCCTGGAACAATTAATTGTTACTCCGGTCAGATCTTACGAGCTGATGATCGGCAAAATCCTTCCTTATATAGCCCTGGGATATCTGCAAATCACCGTGGCGCTGCTGGTGGGGGTAATCGTATTCCAGGTGCCTGTCCGGGGGAGTTTGCTGGAGTTATATCTATTGACTCTGTTTTTTATCACCGCGTCGCTGGGTTTGGGCATCCTGATTTCCAACGTTGCTAAAACCCAGATGCAGGCGTTCCAAATGTCCTTCTTTTTCATGCTGCCCAGTATACTGCTTTCCGGATTCATGTTCCCCCGGGATGCCATGCCGCAGTTTATATATTATCTCAGCAGCCTGATTCCCCTGACTTACTACCTGGAAATAATCAGAGGCATAATGTTGAAAGGTATTGGATTCTCGTATCTGGTGGGGCAGGTTGCCTCGTTGCTGGTTTTCTCAGTAGTATTGCTGACCCTGAGTGTACTAAAGTTCAAGAAAAAAATCGCCTGAGGTAATACCTTATTTAAACCGGTGTCCGGGCCGTACATCCCGGCGCCGTATCCAGCAAGGTGGTGCTACGCTTTTGCATAAGCAGGAACAAATTATCACGGCCCTGGCGGAGCTTTCCCGCACCAGAGGCTTTTACCGGGTGACCGTGGACGAGTTGGCTTCCCACGCGGGGGTGAGCAAAAGGACCATTTACCGCCACTTTCGGAGCAAGGACGAGATCGTGGAAGCCCTGTTGAACAAATTTATGAGTCAAATGACCGGTAAAATCGAACAGACAATCAGTTCCGCTGAAAAACCGGCCGAAATATTCTCCGGGGTACTCAGTTTGGTGGTCCAACACGGGCGCCCCATGTTGAACCCGCTGGTACTGGATGACCTCAGGCGTCACTACCCGGAGTTGTGGAAAAAGATTGAGCGTTTCCGGGCGGAAAAGATCCAGCACAATCTGATCAAGGTTCTGGTGGAAAAACCCGGGAGAAAGGGTCTCCGGCATATAGACTCCAGGATTCTGGGGGCGGCTTTTTTGGCTTCCGTGCAGGCGGTGGTGAACCCTGAATTTATACTGAGCAACAACCTTACCTTTGAAGATACGCTTAAACAATTGATCGGGATCTTCATGTACGGCATCATTGACGACAGCCCGGACCACGCAGCGGAGTAAAACAGTGTTTCGACCACAAAACATTGCCTGTTCCTATGCCGGATTTCTTTATTCCTGTCCCGGGTACACCAATAAATGGGCTGACCTGATTCATTTCAGGTCAGCCCTCCGACACAAGGAAAGCCAGCAATGGCAAGGGTTCGAGCCGAACGTGGAAATGGATCACGTTCGGTTTTTTCATTTTGGAACGTACACGCAATACGTGTGCCACTATCTAAAGATGACTTGCGGGATATTGAAGAAGGAAAAAAAGCTATAGCTGAAGGCAAGGTTAAGTCTTGGGAACAGGTTAAGAGTGAATACGGCCTATAAAACTTGTTATAACTAGGCCGGCTTTTTTTCATTAGCCATCTCCAGAATGCGGGCCAGGGTTTGTTCCCGGCGGGACTCGATGGCCTTGAAGTTCATGTTGGGGATGTAGTATTTCTCCATCTTGTCGTGGATTTTCTTGGCCCGGTGAATGTATTCCACGGCATAATCCATGCAGCGGCGGTACATTTCCCGGGCTACGGTCTTCTCCACGATGATTTCTTCCTTAAATACAGGGGTTACGCACTGCATGGTGTTAATCTCCCGGTCCCCGTGGCGGGCGTGGTAGTAGTGGGGCTCCACGGCGTTGATGATGGCCACCCCCAGGCCGGGGATTACCAGATGGTCGACCAGCTCGGGGTCTAAGGCGCAGTGGTAGGCCTCCACATTATGGCCCCGCATCATGGCCGACTCCATCAGGCGGCGAACCAGGGTGTTTTTGCCGGTGCCGTCGTCGCCGTGGATGATGTAGCGTTTATCCACGTGGCCAACGATGGTGTCCAGGTGGCTCACTGACCCGTCCGGGGTGATGGCGGTGGCAAACAGGCGCCGGGCCCTGGGGTTTTCGGTTTCCCGGGGGCGCCCGATGAAAATTTCGTGGGTCAGATCCAGCACCAGCTTATCAAGTGCCCCCACGTTCAAGGCGCCGGTCTGCCGGTAATAGGACTTCACCTCGTCCAGGAAGAGTTTGGCCCCGGCCAGGTAAGCGTAAGCCCGGCGGAAGAGCCGCCCCAGTTCCCTGTTGCAGTCCAAAATTTCCTTCTTGTTGGCCCTGATGCCGTCCTCATTCCAGTGGTCGCCAAGGTGTATTATTTCGTCCACAGCTCCCGGGTGGCGGGGGTCCACAATGTGCGGCGCTGTTCCGTCCAGCATGGCCACGCCGATGGCCGGGATGACAATGCCGTCCAAAGATCCGTTGTCCGAGGAGCAGCAGTGGTACTCCACGTCATAGCCCCGGTTCAGCATGGTTTCACCTATTTTCCGCATAAATGTGGATTTGCCGACTCCCGGCCCACCTTTGATAATAAAAATCCGGGTGGCGTCGGGCTCAATTATATAGTCGTAAAAGGAATGGAAGCCCCGGCTGGTATTGCCGCCGGGAAAAATCTTTTTCAGTTTTCCTCTGACCTCTGACATGCTTTCACCCTCCCGCTATCTGGTAAGTAGCATACGGCATACTTGGCTTTTCCCGCAGTTCCCCCTTTCCAAGCAATTGAAAAAAAGCGCCATGAAAGGTGGTGTGCAACCTTTCATGGCACTGTTGCCGTGTAGTTTTTGCCTATACTAATAAATAATATATGTCTGGTAAGCCCTATTTGACACCGCATATTTTTCAAATGATTCATGACAATCGGTTTTAAAATAAAATTTTCACCAGGTGAAGGATTGCTTAAAAACCGGTAGGGAGATTATACAATGAGCTTAGCAAGTTTAGCGGTAGAATCCCAGCTGCAGGGAAACCCGGTTGGCGGCGTGGGTTACAATTCTAATCAGCTCCGCCAGTGAAAAGCCGGTAATCCTGGAGGCGGGTCCGGATATGCTCACGGCGGCAATGCATTTGCCTTCGTGGTTGCGGATTGGGGCGGCCACACACTGAACCCCTTCCTCCAGTTCCCCCTGGTCAACTGAGTAGCCCTGCTGGTGTATTTTCTCCAGCTCTTTTTTTAACTGCCGGGGATCGGTAATAGTGTTCTCGGTGTGCTTGAAAAACTTGATTTCCCGCATGGTCTTATCAAGCTCATGGGGAGTCAGGAAGGCCAGCATTACCTTGCCGCTGCCGGTGCAGTAAGACGGCCCCCTGGTCCCCGGTTTGGCGAACATTTTTACAATGTTGGAAGATTCCACCTGGTCGATATAAACTACATCACCCCGGTCAAGGATGGAGAGGTTGGCCGTTTCATTGCACTTATCCACCAGCTCTTTAAGATAGGGCTTGGCAATGGAGCGAATGTCCAGGTTGTACAGGGCGGCGTTGCCCACCTCAAAGGCCTTCAGACCCAGGCGGTACCGCCCCTGATTGGGCTCCTGTTCCACAAACCCGGCCACAATCAGAGTGTTCAGCAGGCGGTGAACTGTACTGATGTTTAGCCCCAGCTTGTTGCTGAGCACCGTCAGGGATACTGGTCCCCCGTGCCGGGCCAGGGCCTCCAGAATGGCCAGGGAGCGGTCAACCGCCTGAACAGTTTTTACCCTTCGGTCATTGCCTGTACTCATAACTCAACCTCTCCTCAGGGGCTAACTGCGGCTGCATTTTAGCCCAGGATTTTCTCAACTTCCTCCGCATCAAGGTCCATGATGTAGGGAAGGCCTGTAACATCCGCCGCTTCCCTGGTAATGCAGGACAGGTCGTCCCTGGTGATGTACTTGAGGGCAAACTTCCGGGCACCGCACATTAGCTGCTGCAGGCCCATGCCCAGCCGGTCGTAGTAGTTATACACACCAATGGCCGCGGCGGGGATTCTCTCAAACTCATCGCCGTAGATTTGCTGCAGGGCAGTTGAGGCCGTAAAGATTTGCTTTATTGTGCTGCCATAACGCTTGGAAACCTCCGGCGGAACATTGCCATCCTTGACCCAGTTGCCGACGGTTTTGCCCACCATGGCTGCGGCCAGGGGCGCCCGGGCCATACCAACGGCCTTTACGTAGGGGGCTGCCAGGGCCATGCCTTTGAACATGTTGTCCTCCAGGGAGAAGCCTCCGGCAATGGCCACACTGGGTACGTACATCCCCTTGGCCCGGATGCGCTCCAGGTACTGCCACAGGAGGGACTCCAGGTAGACAGTGGGAACTCCCCACTCGTTCATCATCCGCCACGGGCTCATGCCTGTGCCGCCGCCGGCACCGTCAACGGTAAGCAGGTCGATTTCAGCCAATGAGGCAAATTTCACGGCGCGGGCCAGGTCTGCCGGGCGGTAGGCGCCGGTTTTCAGCAGCACATGCTTGGCGCCCAGGCCGCGCAGTTCTTCCACCCGGGCCATGAAGGACTCCTCGTCAACAAAACCGATGCGGGAGTGGCGCTCAAACTCCTTAATAGAGCCGTTTTCCCGGTAATCCTTTTGTACCTGCGGGTTCTCGGGGTCCGGCAGGACTATGTAGCCCCGGGATTTGAGCTGCTGGGCCCGCTCCAATGTGGGCAGCTTTACCTCGCCGCCAATGTCCTTGGCGCCTTGGCCCCACTTGATCTCCACGGCTTCCACGCCCAACTCGTTGATTACATAATCGGCAACTTTAAGGCGGGTGTCCTCAACGTTGAATTGCACCACGATGGCCCCGTAGCCGTTGTACCACTCCTGGAAAAGCTTGACCCGGCGCTCCATGTCGGGAGACTTGATAACCCGGCCGTCTCTGATATCACTGTTAGGGTCCATACCGCAGACGTTTTCACCGATGGTCAGCACGGTGCCGGTAATAGCGGCGCCTACAGCCAGGCCCTCCCAGTTGTCCCTGGCCACATTGGTTGAGCCCAGGCCCGGGATGACAATAGGCAGCTTAAGCTTAATCTTGTTCCGTGAACCAATTTCTGTTTCCAGGTTTACGGCCGGAAAAGTTGCCTTATCACTATCAGCCTCAATACCATAGGCGCCCACGGCGGTGCCGTTGATATTAAGGTGGGAAAAGTCAACCGGGTAGTCCTTTTGTGAGGCGCTGGTGGTGGTTCCGAAGGGCTGCGGATAAATCAGTTCCCGTCCCCGGTAGGCGGATTTGCCGACTTCGCAAAGTCCCGGACAACCGTCAAGGCATGTGGCGCACAAACCGCTGGAGGAGCATACGTTTCCCGGAGTTCTGTTCTTCGTTAGTGTTGCTGCGCTGGCATTTAACCCCTTGCTGTAACCCATCAATCTCGACCTCCTAAGTCGTCTCTCTATTTTCGTATCGTGAAAAACTTTTTCACGTACTTGAAATTATTTTATGCTCAACTAACTAAGGAGTCAATAGAAAGTGCTTTTACGATGTGAAAACATTTCTCTTTATGCCTGAAAAATATGCTATCCTGCATGCATAATACAATGTTCATATTTTCATAATGTGAAAAATCATTTCAATTAGCTGAATATTAATTTTTATAAATGAAGCCGCTTATATGGTTTCTGTGAAGCGGATCGCCGATGCCATGGCCCTGCGCGGCTGGATTTAAACAAAGAAAAAAGATTCCGCATGGCGGAATAAAAAGGTGTTGATTTTCCATAATCAATTGGTTTATAATAGGCCCTAACAAAGTTCAGACATTAGGATACAACGATGTATCCGTAAATGGTAGGCAATGATGCCCTGTACAGGATATAATTTATTTATACCTGTCAGGGCATTTTTATTTCAGTCATCAAAAGAATGTGGGAGGCTCCCTCCATGGGTGAACAGCGCATCATTATCATGGATAGTGACACAGTGACCCGCAGGGCCATGAAGGCCATGCTGAAAAAGCTGGGCTACTGGGTTGTGGGTGAGGCAGGCGATGTCCTGCAGGGACTAAAACTGGTCCGGACCCGTCAGCCTGACCTGGTGATTATTGACGCCGGCATGCCGGGTATGGATGAACTGGAGGTACCCCAAATCATACACGAAGATAAGTTGGCTCCGGTTATTCTGCTGTCTTCAGGCCAGTCCGGAATTTTGGAAAAGGCCAAGGATGCCAGGGTTTATGCCTTGCTCCACAAGCCGGTGGAGGAATCTGTGCTATATAATACGGTAGAGTTGGCCATGGTTAATTACCAGGAACTGGTTAAGCTGGAGGGCCGGGTCAAGGACATGCAGGATATGCTGGAGCAGAGGAAGTTGGTGGAAAAGGCCAAGGGCATTCTCATGCAGACCATGGGCCTTTCCGAGGGCGAGGCCTTCCGGCGCATGCAGAAGCAAAGCATGAATAAGCGTGTGTCCCTGCGGGCCGTGGCTGAGGCGGTGATCATGGCGCATAATCTCAAGACATAGGTCTGGTGTACCCCATCAATCACATAGCCCTTCGGTATGATGACGTACCGATTGAGGCAAAGGCGCCTCCCGGTTGACTAAACCCTTGGTCTGCCGTGGAGGCGTCTGGTTTTTTTTAAGGGTAATCAATCAAGTAAGATATTTAAATGAAGGGTGGTTACACAATGAAAACTCCGAAAAAAATGAACAAGGCCGATGTTATGAGCATGGCCAGGGAGATGGGAGTGAAATTTATTCGCCTCCAGTTTACAGACATCGTTGGTGTACTTAAAAACGTGGCCATTACCATTGAGCAGCTGGATAAAGCCCTGGACGGTGAATTAATGTTTGACGGTTCCTCCATCTTTGGTTTCACCAGGATTGAGGAATCTGACATGTACCTGCGCCCCGACCCCGCAACCTTTGCAGTTTTCCCTTGGCGGCCCAGGGAGGGCGCCGTGGCCAGGCTGATGTGCGATGTATATAACCCTGACGGCACCCCCTTTGCCGGCTGCCCCCGTACGGTGCTGAAGCGGGCGCTGACTGAGGCGGCCGAGCTGGGCTACACCATGCAGGTGGGTCCGGAGTTGGAATTCTTCCTGTTCCAGGTTGACGCGGACGGCAACCCCACATTGAAAACCCACGACCGGGCCGGCTATTTTGACCTGACCCCCGTGGACATGGGTGAGAACGCCCGCCGCAGCATGGTACTGCTCTTGGAGGAAATGGGCTATGAGATTGAGGCCTCCCACCACGAGGTGGCCCCGGGCCAGCACGAAATTGACTTTAAATATTCTGATGCCCTGGATGTGGCCGACAAAATTGTTACTTTCAAGTTTGTGGTGCGCACCACCGCCCAGCGGCACGGCCTGCACGCCACCTTTATGCCGAAGCCCATCTTTGGCATAAACGGCAGCGGCATGCACACCAACCAGTCACTGTTCAAGGACGGCGCCAACGCTTTTTATGACCCGGATGGCCCCATGGAGATGAGTCAGGATGCCTATTACTACATCGGTGGACTTTTAAAGCACGCCAGGGCCATGGCGGCCATCACCAACCCCACTGTCAACTCGTACAAGCGGTTGGTGCCCGGCTATGAGGCCCCGGTGTACCTGGCCTGGAGCGGCCGCAACCGCAGCCCGCTGATCCGCATCCCGGCCAAGCGGGGCATGAGCACCAGGGTGGAGCTTAGGAACCCGGACCCGTCCTGCAACCCGTACCTGGCTTTGGCCGTCTGCCTGAAGGCCGGTCTTGACGGTATCAAGAACAAAATTCAGCCGCCGCCGGCCTGCGACCGTAACATTTACCACCTCACCCCGGCCGACCGCCTGGAACTGGGCATCGGCAGCCTGCCGGGCAGCCTGGAGGAGGCCCTGGTGGAACTGGCCAAGGACGATATAATTAAGGAGACCCTGGGCGAGCATGTGTATGGCAAATATGTCGAGGCCAAGCAGGCGGAGTGGGATAACTACCGGATCAGGGTGCATCCCTGGGAAGTGAATGAATATTTGACCAAATTCTAAACAGGTTCCGGGCTGCAAGGGCAGCCGGCAACCCGTATGGCGCTCACACCTCACGTTAGATGGGCTCCGGCGGAATTCGAGTTCTGCCGGAGCTTCTCTCACAAAGTGATAACATTTTTTGAATTAACTCTAGCATTTTTAAAATCATATGCTATACTAGTACATAATCATAAATGATATACCGGGGTACAACGGCGTACCTTTTGAAGAGGCAACGAGGCCTGCATTGCACGTTAGTCACGGACTAAAGCGTGCCTTGTAGGTTTTTTCATGTAAGGTACCCCAACCCTCCGGGTGAGAGGTGTGACAAAGTGGCGTTCAGCAATGAAGATGTGCGTATACTGGCCCAGGAAATGGGCGTCAAGTTTATCCGGCTGCAGTTTACCGACATATTTGGTGTACTAAAGAACGTTTCCATTACCGTGGAGCAGCTTGACAAGGCTTTGAACGGAGAGTTGATGTTTGACGGCTCTTCCATCGAAGGATTTGTAAGGATTGAGGAGTCGGACATGTATCTGCGGCCCGACCCCTCCACCTTCGTGGTCTTCCCCTGGAAGCCCAGGGACGGCGCAGTGGCCCGCCTTATTTGTGACATTTACAATACCGACGGCACCCCCTTTATTGGGGACCCCCGCCACGTCTTGCGCCGGGCCATTGCTGATGCCGAGGCCATGGGGTACGGCATGAATGTCGGGCCGGAGGCGGAGTTTTTTCTCTTCCACGTCGACAGCGAGGGCAGGCCGACTACAATAACCCATGACCGGGCCGGTTACTTTGATCTGACCCCGGTGGACCTGGGGGAAAGCGCCCGGCGGGATATGGTGATTACCCTGGAGCAAATGGGCTTTGAAATTGAGGCCTCGCACCACGAAGTGGCCCCGGGACAGCACGAAATTGACTTCAAGTATTCGGACGCCCTGGACATTGCCGACAAGATTCAGACCTTCAAGTTTGTGGTGCGGACCATTGCTCAGCGGCACGGGCTGCATGCCACCTTCATGCCGAAGCCGATTTTCGGAATAGCCGGCTCGGGGATGCACCTGAATATGTCGCTGATGCAAAACGGGCAAAACGCCTTTTTCGACCCGGATACCGGCAACCAACTGAGCAGGGAGTGCCGTCATTATATCGGCGGCCTTTTAAAGCACGCCCGGGCCATTACAGCCGTTACCAACCCCACCATAAACTCGTACAAAAGGCTGGTCTCGGGCTACGAGGCGCCGGTGTATATAGCCTGGTCCTACCGCAATCGCAGCCCGCTGGTGCGGGTGCCAGCCAAGCGGGGGCCCTCCACCCGGGTGGAGCTGCGCAGCCCGGACCCGTCCTGCAACCCCTACCTGGCCCTGGCCGTTTGTCTGCAGGCGGGCCTGGACGGCATCAGGAATGAGATTGAGCCGTCCAAGTCCTGCGACCGGAATATTTACGAATTAACCCCATCGGAGAGGAAGCAGCTGGATATCGGCACTCTTCCCGAGAGCTTGCAGGAGGCCATGCAGGAACTGGCCGCTGACCGGGTAATCCGGGAGGCCCTGGGCCCCCACGTATTGCACCGGTATATAGAAGCGAAGCAAATCGAGTGGGACCGTTACCGGATGCAGGTACACCCCTGGGAACTGGAGGAGTACCTGAGCAAGTTTTAAATAAAGGAGTCAGGAGTCAGGAGTCAGGAGTCAGAATGAGAAAACCAGCGAAAACATTTAAAAGATGCCTGAATAATTAAAACCAAATATAACGGAGTACGGTACAACGAGGTACCGGTTACGCCGCGGGCAATGAGGCCCACAGGCAGGTCCAATAAAGACTACCTGCCCTGTGGGCTTTTTTTATGATTCAGGAAAGTATACTTTTTGAAAACTGTGGATAAGTGACCTATGGGCTTACGCTAGCGCGATTTTGTTCTTCTCCCAATTTCCCACATAGGCAGGTGTTATACATGTATCAACAGATTGACGGGATAGCCAGACCACGCATACCCTCGGGCTGCTCCATCAGCGGTATTATGAGCACCCGGGGCAACCGGATGACCGGTGACGACATCATCAAGTCCATCGCCACTATGCACGAGCGGTCCAACGGCCTGGGGGGAGGCTTTGCGGCCTATGGGATCTACCCCAACTTTAAGGATCACTTCGCCTTTCACCTGATTTACCACAACCAGCAGAGTCAGTTGGAAACCGAGGCGCTGCTGAAGCAAAAATTCATCGTAGATGAATCCGGGCCCATCCCCACCCGGATTATGCCCCAGATCACTGACCCGCCCATCCTGTGGCGCTACTTTGTGCAGGTGGACCCGGAAAAGCTGTTTTCCAACGGGCGCCTCGTAGGTTTGCGGGACTATGTGGTGGGAGTGGTAATGTACATCAACAATAATGTTCCCGGCGCCTTTGTGGCCTCCTCCGGCCAGAACATGGGCGCCTTCAAGGGGGTGGGCTACCCCGAGGACATCGGCCTGTTTTACCGTTTGGATGAATACGAGGCTTATATCTGGACCTCCCACGGGCGTTTCCCCACCAACACCCCGGGCTGGTGGGGCGGGGCGCACCCTTTTTGCCTGCTGGACTTCTCCGTGGTACATAACGGTGAAATTTCATCTTATGGCATTAACCGGCGCTACCTGGAGAGCTTTGGCTACTGCTGCGAACTGCAGACGGACACCGAGGTGGTGGCCTACATGTTTGATCTGCTGCACCGCCGGCATAACATACCCTTTGACATCACCTGCCGGGCCCTGGCCGCGCCCTTCTGGAAGAACATCGACATGCTGGAAGAGGAAGACCGGCAGATGTACACCGCCATAAGGCAGGTTTACGGCAGCGCCATGCTAAACGGCCCGTTCAGCTTTATCGTGGCCAACAAGAACAACATGGTAGCCCTTAACGACAGGATCAAATTACGCCCCATGACCTGCGGGGTCAAAGGGGAGTATGTTTATATGGCCAGCGAGGAAAGCGCCATCCGGGAAATCTGCCCGGACCTGGACCGGGTTTGGTCGGCCCGGGCCGGTGAGCCCATCATTGCCAGCCTGGAGGAGGGGATCACGGTATGAACAGCCTGTTACCGGCTGAGTTCCACGTCAACATTGACCACCTGCGCTGCCGCCGCTGCAAGCGCTGTGTGATGAATTGCGGCTTTGGCACCCTGAGTTTTCATGACCGGGTGGTGGCTGATCACCGCAAGTGCGCGGCCTGTCACCGCTGCGTGACTTTCTGCCCGGAAGGGGCCATAACCATTGAAAAGAACCGGCTGGCTTACAAGGAAGGCCTGCACTGGCTGCCGGAGTACCGGAAAAACATCATGAAGCAGGCTGAAACCGGCGGCATGCTCCTCACCGGTATGGGGAACGACCGCACTTACTTCAGCTATTTTGACCATATGGTTCTGGACGCCTGTCAGGTGACGAACCCCTCCATCGACCCCTTAAGGGAGCCCATGGAACTGCGGACCTATCTGGGCAGCAAGCCGGCGGCCCTGGAGTTTATAGAGGAATTGCCTGCCGGCAAGGTAAAGCTCAAGACCAAACCGGGACCCCAGGTGCAGCTGGAGGTGCCCATGGTTTTCGGGGCCATGTCCTACGGCTCCATCAGTCTTAACGCCCACCGGGCCCTGGCCCGGGCGGCGGCGGAAACCGGCATATTAATGAACACCGGTGAGGGCGGCCTGCACAAGGACCTGTACCCCTACGGCCACAGAATCATTGTCCAGGTGGCCTCGGGGCGGTTTGGGGTAAGCAGCGAGTACCTGAACCGGGGTGTTATTGTAGAGATTAAGATCGGCCAGGGGGCCAAGCCGGGCATCGGCGGGCACCTGCCCGGGGAAAAAGTGAGCCAGGAGGTATCCGAAACCAGAATGATTCCCCTGGGCTCCGACGCCCTGTCCCCGGCACCGCACCATGACATTTACTCCATCGAGGACCTGGCCCAGCTGATTTACGCCCTGAAGGAGGCTACTCACTACACCAAGCCGGTGAGCGTCAAAATCGCCGCCGTGCACAACGTGGCGGCCATTGCCAGCGGCATTGCCCGGGCCGGGGCGGACATCATCTACCTGGACGGCTTCCGGGGAGGCACCGGCGCCGCGCCCACCATCATCAGGGACCATGTGGGGATTCCCATCGAGATGGCCGTGGCCGCAGTGGACAGCCGCCTGCGCCAGGAAGGCATCCGCAACAACGTGTCGGTGATCGCCGCCGGCGGCATCCGGCACAGCGGCGACATGGCCAAAGCCATCGCCCTGGGGGCCGACGCGGTGGCCATCGGCACTGCCGCCCTGATTGCCATGGGCTGCCACGTCTGCCAGAAGTGCCACACCGGCAACTGCTCCTGGGGCATCGCCACCCAGCGCCCGGAACTGGTGCGCCGGCTGGATCCGGACGAGGCCGCCGAGCGCCTGGTTAACCTGATCCGGGGCTGGTCTTTGGAGCTTAAGGAAATTCTGGGCGCCCTGGGGGTCAACGCCGTTGAGAGCCTCAGGGGGAGCCGCGAGCGCCTGCGGGGCATCAACCTGTCCGACTCCGACCTGCGCCTTTTGGGCATCAAGCCCGCCGGTATGTAAAATGGGTGTCGGACGTCGGTCATCGGGCGTCGGTAATCTAATCTGATACTCCAACGACTGACGCCCGGCAATGAAGATTTAGGAGTCAGGAGTCAGTAGTCAGAATGAAGAGAATGGTTTAACTTCTAACAGGGGCATTCCATAGTAAGGATTCTGAATTCTGAATTCTGAATGCTTGAATTTTCAGGATAGTTAAATAGTTGGAACCGGACTAAAGGGGAGTGACTGAGATGATGGAAATAGACGCCCGGGGGGTGCACTACCGGGACCTGAACATTCAGCTGAAAGAAGCGGCGGCCGCCGGGGAGACTGAATTCATCCTGCATAACATCAACGGCCAGCGCTACCTGGGCACCGGGATCGACAAGCAGGTCAACATCCAGGTGCACGGAGTTCCCGGCAACGACCTGGCCTCCTTTATGAACGGGCCGGAAATCATCGTCCGGGGCAACGGTCAGGACGGCATCGGCAACACCATGAATGCCGGTACCGTGATAATCCACGGCAGCGCCGGGGATGTGCTGGGCTACGCCATGCGGGGCGGCAGCCTGTATATCCGGGGCGACGTCGGCTACCGGGTGGGCATTCACATGAAGGAATACCGGCGCCAGATACCGGTCCTGGTGGCCGGGGGCACCGCCGGCGACTTCTTTGGCGAGTACATGGCCGGGGGGATTATGGTCCTGCTGGGCCTGGACCGGGCCGGGGGCGAGCCCCTGGCCGGGGACTACCTGGGCACCGGCATGCATGGCGGGGTGATCTATCTGCGGGGCATGATGCCCAAGCACCGCCTGGGTAAAGAGGTGGCCCTGTTTGAGATGGACGACGGGGACGAGAAGGTGCTGCCAAAAATACTCAAAGAGTACTGCGGTTACTTTGAGCTGGACTACGATCAGGTGCGGGAAGTGCCCTTTTATAAACTGGTCCCGGTATCCAACCGCCCTTACGGCAACCTGTACGCCCCTTAAACATAAGCAAAGCGGGAGGTGATGTACAATGAAGTACAAAATAGCGATCATTGGCGGCGGCCCCGGCGGCTATGTTGCCGCCATCCGGGCGGCCCAGCTGGGCGCCACGGTGGCCCTGGTGGAAAAAGAGCGGGTGGGGGGCACCTGCCTGCACTGGGGGTGTATTCCCACCAAGGTGCTGGCCGCCGGGGCTGAAACACTGTCAACAGTGAAGCGGGCCGGTGAGTTTGGCATTCAGGTGGATGGGGTAACCGTAAATTTTGGCGCCCTGGTGGAACGCAAGAACCAGGTGGTAGAAAGACTGGCTGCCGGGGTGGAATTTTTACTCAAGAAAAACAAAGTGGACCTGGTACCGGGAACCGGCCGCCTGGCCGGACCGGGCCGGGTTGCGGTGACAGGCGCCGATGGCGGTGTTGCCGGGCTGGAGGCGGAAAACATTATTCTGGCCACCGGTTCCAGCCCGGCCCTCATCGCCAGCCTGGGCTACGACGGCCGGCAGGTGATTACCTCGAATGAGGCGCTGCAGCTGGACCGGGTGCCGGAGAGCCTGCTGATTATCGGCGGCGGGGTGGTGGGTTGTGAATTTGCCTGCGTGTTTAACGCCATGGGCAGCAAAGTAACCATTGTGGAAATGATGCCCACCATCCTGCCCACCGTGGACCAGGAGGTGGCCCGGCAGATGCAGGGACTCTTAAAACGCCAGGGTATTATCCTGAAGACCAAGGCCGCCATTACCGCAGTGCGCAAGTCGCCCGGGGGAGTGACCGCCGTCCTGGAGGGCGGGGAAGAGATTGCCACTGAAATGGCCCTGATTTCCATCGGCCGGGTGCTGAACACCTCCGGCCTGGGTCTGGAAACCGTTGGCCTGGAGGCCGGACGGCGGGGCGAGATCCCGGTTGACGGCCGGCTGGCCACAGCGGCGCCGGGGGTTTATGCCATCGGGGACATCACCGGTCAGCTGCAGCTGGCCCATGTGGCCTCGGCCCAGGGCCTGGTGGCGGTAGATAATATTATGGGCCGGCCCCGGGAAATGGACTACCGGGTTATCCCCGCCTGTGTCTTTACCAAACCGAATGCCGCCGGAGTGGGTCTCACCACCCAGGAGGCCAAGGAAAAGGGCATTTCCGTCAAGGTGGGCAAATTCCCGCTGCTGGCCTGCGGCAAGGCCCAGGTGCTGGGTGAAACCGACGGCTTTGTAAAGGTACTGGCCGACGCTGAAACCGATGCCATCTTAGGAGTGCACGCCGTGGGGGCCCATGCCGCCGACCTGGTGGCCGAGGCCGCCGTGGCCATGCAGCAAAATATGACCGCCGGCCAGCTGGCCGGAGTCATCCACGCCCACCCCACCCTCTCCGAGGCGCTGCTGGAGGCCGCCGAGGCGGTGCACGGGCTGAGCATTCACACGTAGGGGGGCTGCCGGGTGGAGGAAAGGGTTTGCCGGGTCCTGGACCTGGGACTCATAGATTACCAGGAGGCCTATAAGCTGCAGCGGCAGCTGGTCTGCCGCCGCGCCGGGGGGTCCGCCGACTACCTGATGCTGGCCGCCCACCCGCCGGTGTTCACCATCGGGCGTAAGGGCAGCCGGCGGGAAATAACCGCCGCGCCGGGCCTGCTGGATCAGGTGGGCATCAAGGTGGCGGAAACCGACCGGGGCGGGGCGGTTACCTACCACGGCCCCGGACAGTTGGTTGCCTACCCGGTTTTGCACCTGGACCGGCACGGCCGGGATATCCACAAGCTGCTGCACAGGTACGAGGAAGTTGTGCTGGCGGTACTGTACCAGTACGGCATCCCGGGTAAAAGAATAAAAGAATACCCCGGTGTTTGGGTTGAAAACAATAAAATATGCGCCCTGGGCATCGGCATTACCCGCTGGATTACCTACCACGGATTTGCCCTGAATGTTAATACAAATCTTGACCACTACAACTATATAATACCCTGCGGCATTGCCCACCTGGGAGTAACTTCCATGCGGCAGGTGCTTGGGCAACCGGTGGCTGAGACCGGGGTGCGCCGGGCAGTGGCGGAAGAGTTGGGTCGCGTTTTTAACCTGGAGATGCTCTGGGACGAGGCGGCAGAATACAGCCGAAACGACCATAGCAGTGTCGCCGGTCAGTGCGAAAAGGGGGCCCGGCCATGAGCAAAGCAGTATTTCCAACCTGGCTGCGCAAGCGGGCCAGCCACTCCCCCCGGGTGCAGGAGCTGAGGCAGCTCCTGGCCGGGCAGGAACTGCGCACGGTCTGCCAGGACGCCCGGTGCCCCAACATGGGGGAGTGCTTTGCCGGTGGCACGGCCACCTTTATGATCCTGGGCGACAAATGTACCAGGGGTTGCGCCTTTTGCGCGGTAACCGCCGGCACACCCGGCCCCCCGGACCCGGGGGAGCCCCGGCGGGTGGCCCGGGCGGCGGCCAACCTGAGCCTGAACCACGTGGTGGTCACCTCGGTGACCCGGGACGACCTGCCCGACGGCGGGGCCGGGCACTTTGCCGCCACAGTGCGGGAAATCCGCAATGTGCTGCCCGGCTCAACCATAGAAATATTGACCCCGGATTTCGGGGGAAGCCCGGAGGCCGTCGATCAGGCCGCGGCCTCCGGGCCGGACGTTTACAACCACAATCTGGAGACAGTGCCCCGGCTTTACCCCCGGGTCAGGCCGGGGGCGGACTATCGCCGCTCTTTAAGCCTGCTGGCCCGGGTTAAGGATAAACACCCCGGCATGCTAACCAAGTCCGGGCTGATGGTGGGCCTGGGGGAGGAGCCGGATGAGCTGGCCGGGGTGCTGCAGGACCTGCGGGAGGCCGGCTGCGACCTGCTAACCATCGGTCAGTACCTGCAGCCCGGCCCTGGGCAATTGCCGGTGCAACAGCTAGTGGAGCCTGATCAATACCGACAGTACCAGCGCCAGGGCCTGGCCCTGGGCTTCAGGGAAGTAGCAGCCGGCCCCTTCGTGCGCAGCAGCTACCGGGCCCATGAGATGGTCGTCGGACATCGGTAATTAGTCGCCGGACGTCGGATGTCACATAGATCCTGGGACATCCGGGGACATCCGGGGACATTCCTCTGCAAGAGGTGTGTCCCCGTACCTTAACAAGAGGTGTGTCCCCGTACCTTAACAAGAGGTGTGTCCCCGTACCTTAACAAGAGGTGTGTCCCCGTACCTTAACAAGAGGTGTGTTCCCGCACCTTAAAACTACAACCGTGCTTGTTTGAGTTACGCCATGCTGTCACTATCAAACATAAATAGGAGGTTTGAAGCAGCTACAGAATAACTAAACAAAGATTGAAAAAAATAACAAAAACCGCTTACTCAAACACCTGTTCTATTGTATAATAGTAACAGGAGGTGGTGGCGGCTCATGAAAACTGAGTAAATAAGAAGAAAGGAAAAAGGTTTCTTGGCAGTCACATCCGATGATGCGTCGCAAAGACACGTTGTGAAAGTCGGGCGCGGAGGTTAGAACAACCAGGCGGTGGGTAACACCCCCTTCCGGGCAGCACTGTAAAGCCAGGCGGCATTTCTGCCACCCGGAATATGGACGAGAGTCCATAGCTCAGCAGTTGAATCCTGTGAAACTGCCTCCCGTTAGTCGGCGGGAGAGAAAACTAAATATATCTGGATTATCCTGTATAGATCAGATTTGTTTAGTTTTTAGAAACCAGGTAGATATCAATGACAGAAGTTAAGCTGCCGTTTCTGGCCGAGGGTGTGAATGAGGCCACCGTTTCCTACTGGCACCTTTCCGAGGGCGACTCAGTTGACGTGGAAGACGATCTGTTGGAGATGACCACCAGCAAGGCCGCCTTTAATGTACCGTCTCCGGTGGCCGGCACACTGGTGGAGATTTTAGTCAATGAAGGTGATGTAGTTAAGGTGGGTGACGTTCTCTGCATTATTGATTGATCACTGAACTAATCCGCCCTAAGACCCCCGCCCCTGTAGGCGGCGGGTTTCAAAGGGCGGTTAAGTCCAGTATGGACTCGGCTAACATTCAGAAGGGGTTGAAGAATCCCCCTCTGAATGAAGTCTCGTTCAATATTCCCGGCCCAGCAAGGGGGAACTGTTTTGGACACTACGAATTACGCTTTTTTCTGGGGCTGCCAGATACCGGCCCGCCTGCCCTTCATGGAGAAATCCACCCGGGCGGTGCTGGACGCGCTGGACGTAAAGTACCGGGATCTGCCCGGCTTTACCTGCTGCCCTGAAAAGTCCCTGGTTAAGAATTTCAGCCAACTGCAGTGGCTGCTTACAGCGGTGCGCAATCTGGCTGTGGCCGAGCAGGCCGGACTGGACATCCTGGCCATGTGTAACGGCTGCTACGGCACCCTGAAGGGGGCCGGCGTGCTGATGGCCACGGATACCAGCCTGCGGCAGCGAGTGCAGGAGGCCCTGGCCGGGGTCGGCCTGGAGTATAAAGGTAAGGTGGCGGTGCGGCATCTGGTGGAATTGTTCCACGACCGGGTCGGCCCCGGCGCGCTGCGCTCCCGGGTGGAAAAGCCGCTGTCGGGGATGCGCATAGCGGTGCACCCGGGCTGCCACATGCTGCGGCCCAGCTCCGCCATCCGCTTTGACGACCCGCTAAAACCCTATAAATATGACGCCCTGGTCCAGGCCCTGGGCGCCGAAAGTGTTGACTACCACACCAAAATGCTGTGTTGCGGCGGGGCGCTGAGCCATACCGGCGAGGCCGAGGACTCCATGGCCCTGACCCGCAAAAAGCTTCTGGAACTGCAAAAGCATGGCGTTGACGCCATGACCCTGCTTTGCCCGGCCTGTTTCATGCAGTTTGACCAGAAGCAGTACATGGCCCAGCGCAAGGGTGAGCACCTGCACGTGCCGGTGTTCACCTACCCGGAACTCCTGGGACTGACCATCGGCCTGGAGCCGGGGAAACTGGGGCTGGAGGGGCACCGGGTGGAAACCTCCGGCTTCCTGGAGAAGTGGGAGAAAAAACTGGAAAACTACCTGGAAGTGAAGCGCCACCTGGACCTGCCCTCGGTACGGCGCTGCTACGAGTGCGGCGCCTGCGTGGCCGACTGCCCGGTGGCGGAAATTACCGGGGCCTTCAAGCCCAACGAACTAATCGGCATGGTTCTGGAGGGCCGCATTGAAGAACTGCTCAACTCCAAGTCCATCTGGTACTGTGTGGAATGCCACACCTGCTACGAAATGTGCCCCCAGAAGTTCGGCATGGAAAAGGTCTTCACCACCTTAAAGCACCTGGCCATCGAGGGGGGTCTGATGCCCCCCTCGATCAAGGGCGGCCTGGACCTGTTCCAAAAAACCGGGCGCCTGGGCGAGCCCGATCAAAAGGCCCGCAAAAAACTGGGCCTGCCGGAGACTGCGGCCGGCGGCGGCGAGCAGCTGCAGGAGCTGTTAAAGTTTGCTGCAAGAACAGAGGAAACATCCTGAGTTAACGGGTTCATGTTCAGGTGTAATTATAAGAAGCTCCCGCCTCTATAGGCGGGAGCTTCTTTGTGAGATCTTTCCCGCCTCCGCTGGGAATTAGACTGCTGTCCCAATCCTGCAAATACAGTAAAGCCTCAATTCCTACTTCTTTAAACGCTTTACTCTCCATCGGTGGTGCCTTCAAACCATCCGCATAAGCAGCACCGGCTGCTGTAAAAAAGATAACCACCACTACTAAAGGTAACACACTCAACCGAAAACCCTTCATTCCACTTTCCTCCCCTTTACGATAATAAACATCAACATAAGATGTCTTAGCAGAGGGTAAGGTTCAAAAAACCCCCAAAACTTTTTTGAATTTTTTTGAACTAGGGGTCTTAATAGCAAGCGCCACAGGAGCATGATTAAATTGAAACACAATATCCACGAATGAACCGTATTATTTCGCAAATATAATTAATCAACATATAGTATCAAGCAAGACACAAGGCAGCAAAATGTAGTAAAATCAATTTTATCGAAAACTGAATGTTTACCAATAAATTTAGCAGTAAATCTATTATAGGTGCTAAAGGCTAAAGGGAACATGAGAAGAAAAAAAGCCCCCTTTTTGCAGTGGAATCATACATTCAGTGAAACCGGTGTTAAGGCACTGCGTTATCACCGCTCACTCTGCGAAATTTTAATGGAGGCTGTTTTTTACCTGCTCCGGGGGGACATTGAAGCGTTCCAGCAGGGCAGCCCCATAAGCCAGATCCCCCACCGTGGCCGGATAATGGGCGTCACTGTTTACCGCCAGAAACGCTCCGTGTTTCAGGGCGGCCAAAACCACCGGCTCCCGGGGGTAGTTGTGGCCCACGTTAATCTCCATGGCGGCGCCGGTCCCGGCGCAAGCCCGGGCCAGCTCATCCACGTCAACGGCCATCATCAGGTCCGGGTGGCTTACAATGTCCACCCGGTGCCGGTGCAGGCAGGCCTGCAGCGCCTTGGTATTGGTGTTGCGCATACGCTCCCGGATGCTGCGGCTGACACGGGCCAGGTTATTGGGCACAACCCAGCCCAGGGTCTCCCCGGGGGTTTCGGCCAGGGCCTGAAAGTGCAGGCCGGCAATCACCAGGTCCAGTTGGCCCAGGACGGACTCTGGTATGTCCAGGGCGCCGTCCTGGGATATAACATTGGCCTCGGCCCCCGCCAGGACCCGCACCGAGTAATCCCAGGAGAGGCGCCGGGCCTCTTCCTTAAGGTCCAGATAGATCTGGGGGGACTTCACGCCGATGAACAGGGCGCCGGGGCCGTGGTCGGTGATAGCCACCTCCTGCAGGCCCCGCCCGGCCGCCGCCCGCACATTATCCTCGGCGCTGCCCCTGCCGTCACTGAGCCTGGTGTGGGTGTGCCAGTCGGCGAAGAGGTTTATTCTGGTCATTGTTTGGCCAGCTCAGCCTTGAGGTAGTCAATGATTTTTACCGGCCCGGGGTCCACCCCGTAAAGGGCGGCCAAATACACGCTGGCGTAGTCGCCGATATAAATGAGGGAGTACATCCTGGCCAGCAGCCCGGTTCCCGCCGCCTTGATAACGGTTACGCCGCCCACGGCCCCACCGGCAATGCTTTTGGTGATATTCATCCGGGCGCTCACCCGGGGATGGTCGCCGGAGTCCCGCAAAAATACAACATGCATCTGCTTTAGCAGATTTCGGGGGTACTCAAAGCCCACCACCTCATTGTGGTTGAGCTCGGGAAACACGTTCCAGCAGGCCGGCGCCTTGGCGTTCTCATTGATCTGGCCCTTCCAGCGCTGGGCCACCACCTCGCTGGTGCCGGAAGCGCCCCAGACTACCGGCAGGTGGTCGTAGAACTCCAGGGCCAGCTGCTTGGCCGGGTTCACCGCCCCGGGGGATCCGGGCTTTAGTTTTTCCCGCCATTCCCGTAACACGTTAAGCAACTCATCATAATCAGGTCCGGGATCATCCAGCAGGCCGAGCCGGTACATCACGGCCACGGTGGGCAGGAACAGGTACCCGGTGGCCGCCCGGGGGGAAATTCCGCCGGGGATGGCAATCACCGGCACACCGTCCCGCTCGGCCAACTCCATGAGCTTGCCGCCGGTGGTCAGGGCCATCAGGACGGCCCCCCTGGCCCGGGCATCCTCGTAGGCGCTCAAGGTTTCCTCGGTATTGCCGGAGTAGCTTACGGCAAAAACCAGGGTTTCCTTGTCCGTGTACCGGGGCATCACATAGTCCCGGTTCACGGTTACGGGCACGTCCGAGCGACGGCCGGCATAAACCCTGAGCAGGTCGCCGCCGATGGCCGACCCCCCCAGCCCGGTCACGATTACCTTTTTGAACGTACCCAGGGGGAGCATCGCCTCATTGCCCAGGCGCCAGGCCTCCTCGCACTGCTCCGGCAGGTCGTACAGGGCGCCGAACATCTTCATGGTGTCAAGCCGGCGCATCCTTTCCACATCACTGAGGATTGATTCCAGTCCATTCAAAATAACTACCTCCTTCTAACCTCTAATTTCTAACCTCTAACCTCCGCCCTTTGCGGCAGGTTGTTATCCCTCAGGCTCAGGGAGCTCCGCGTCGAAAAGACTACGGCTTGTCGTTAAGCGGGGCTAAAGGCCCTGCAAATTGTGCGTGTTATGTTATTGCTCTAATAGAAGTTATCCCAAAATGTTAATTATATTCTATTATGTAAGTGTTTTCGGCACGTTTCGGGCCTTAAGCCCCGCTAAACGCCTGCGCCAAGTCTTTTTACGACGCTCCGCTACATCGCCTTCCGGGATAAACAACCTGACGCAGTTACATTTCCGAATAATGATCTTCACCGACTCTTAGTCCATCGAACTTCGAACTTCTAACCTCGAACCTCGAGTTTGGACCAAAGTTTCCAGTCCGCATATTTGGGCTGGATTTCCAGCACGTCCTCCACATAGGAGCGCAGGATTTCGGCCACGCCCCAGGCCTGGGCGTAGCAACCCCGGGGGATGACCGGCTCGTTGCCGTCAAAGATTTCAGAGATGGAGCCCAGGCCGTGATCCCGCAGGTGGTCCTCGAAGGGGGCCAGGAACCGGGCCGCCTGCAGGCGGCTCCCGGGAGACCGGCGGTACACCTTCCGGTAGGCGGTGACAAAGGGCCCCATCAGCCAGCTCCAGGCCGTGCCCTGATGGTAGGCGCCGTCCCGCCGGTACCTGTCCCCGGTGTAAACGCCCCGGTAGTCCCGGTCCCGGGGCGCCAGGCTGCGCAAGCCATAGGTGGCGTAAAGGTCCTGCCAGACCCGCTGCACCACCTGCCTGCCCCTGTCCTCATCCACCATGGTAAAGGGCAGGCTCAGGGCAATAATCTGGTTGGGGCGCAGCTTGTCGTCCGGGCCATCATCTCCTATTACATCGTACAAACAGCCGCCTTCTTCGTTCCAGAACTGCTTGTTGAAGCTCTTCTTAACTCTGTCCGCCGCGTTGTTGTCGGGTACAACGTCACCGTATTGATTGGCCAGGCGGGAGAGGATGCACAGGGCGTTATACCAGAGGGCGTTAATCTCCACCGGCTTGCCCTGCCGGGGGGTCACCACCCAGCCGTCCACCCTGGCGTCCATCCAGGTTAACTGCACCCCGGCCGTGCCGGCCTGCAGCAGCCCGTCCTCCCGATCGACACCGATATTGAAACGGGTGCCCTTGGCGTAATGGTACACTATATCCAGCAGCACAGGATAAATATGCTCCCGGATGAAGTCATGGTCACCCGTATATTCCAAAAACTTGTACACCGCCTGGAAAAACCACAGGGAAGCGTCCACCGTGTTGTACAGGGGCTCGTCGCCCGCATGGTCGGCAAACATATTGGGCAGCAGGCCGTCCTTGCAGCTGCGGGCAAAGGTCAGCAAAATCTCCCTGGCCTCATCGTAGCGCCCGGTGACCAGGGTCAGCCCGGGCAGCGCAATCATGGTGTCCCGCCCCCAGTCGTTAAACCAGGGGTAGCCGGCAATTACCGACCGGGCTCTGGTGGAGCGGCGCTGGACAATAAAGTCATCGGCGGCCAGCACCAGCCTCCTGGCCAGGGGCTGTTTGTAGCCGGCCCGGTCCACCAGTGCCCGGGCCCTTTGTTTGGCCCCGGCCAGCAGGTTCGGCCCGCCCGGCACAGCCCGCCCGGCATAATTCTCCAGGGAGGCCAGCAGGGTTACCACCTTTTCCTCCCCGGGCCGCAGGGTAAAGGTAAACTCGCCGGGGATAAAATGGTCCTCCACACAGCTTTCCCCCCGCTCCTGCTCCCCGTCGTAAAACATGCCCCGGTACCAGCAGTCCAGGCGGGTGTAGTCGGCCTCCCGGCAGTACAGGTAAAGGGGCGGCCCCTGGGGAGTTTGCACCGCCACTCCCCCGGGAATAACCTCTTGCTCAAAAGACAGCTGGTCTTTGGTCACCGTCCAGTGGAAATCGCGGCTGTTTACCAGGGGCGCAAGGCGCACCGTGGCCGGGCCGGCGCCGTTAATAACGGTATACACCAGGACGGTGGTGTTCTCGCCGTAAACCATAAAAATCTGTTTCTTCAAAGTCAGGTCGGCAAAGCTGTAGGTAAACTCGGGAAAGGGGTCCACCTCCACGCTCTGCAGGTGAATGTGGCCAAATTCCAGGCCGGTCAGGGTTCTGTTGGCCGCCAGGCTGTATACCCGCCCCAGGGCCTCAATCCGCTCGTTCACCTTGGCCAGGAGCAGGGTTCTTTGCACCGGGGGCGCCAGGGACGCCACCAGCAGGCCATGGTACTTCCGGGTATTGGCACAGGTAAGGGTGGATGAGCCGTAGCCGCCCAGGCCGTTGGTGACCAGCCACTCCCTCCGGCAGCCCTGTTCAAAGCTATGCCATTCCGCCTTGCCAAAGCGCATTGTTATGCCTCCCATGTCTCTGATCGAGTTAAAAACCGAGCGTTACTATTCAGGTATTCAGAATTCAGGAGTCAGAATTCAGAATGCCCCAAGAATATGCTTCCAGCAATTTACCAACCTCTTACAAGAGAAGTTTTGTTTCGTAAATATCACCGTATCCAAGACTCATTCTGACTCCTGACTACTGACTCCTGAGTAGTTACAACAGAGCGGGCTTTTACCCTTTGCTGCCGGGTAAGTCTGCAATCCGGCCCGGGCCACTGTTCTTTAGTATGCTCTATAGGAGAGTTCCATTATCCAGGGCCCGGGCGGCCAGGGCAACGGCGCCCAGCACCCCCGCCCGGCTGCCCAATTGGGCCGGCACAAGGCGCGCCCGCGCCAGGGAAGCCTGGAGCGCCCGCCGCCGGACTTCCTCCTCCATGGCCTGCCACAGGGGAGGGCCGGCCTTCATGGCACCGCCGCCCAGGACCACCAGTTCAGGATTGAGCAGGTTAATCACATTGGCCACGCCGATGCCCAGGGCCCGGCCGGCCTCAGCCAGGATGGCCAGGGCCTCGGGGTCGCCGGCGGCGGCAGCGTCCGCCACAGTTTTCGCGGTAACCTTGCCGGGCAATCCCCCGGTCGCGCCCAGCATATTGAGCCCGCCGCCGGCGGCAATTATTTCCCTGGCCCGGCGGGCCATGGCCGTGCCCGAGGCCAGGACCTCCAGGCAGCCGCGGTTGCCGCAGCCGCACACCGGGCCCCCCGGGTCAATAGTAGTGTGCCCGATTTCACCGGCCCCCCCGCCGGCGCCATGATAAATCCTGCCGTCCAGAATCAAGCCCCCGCCCACTCCGGTGCTCACCGTAATATAAACCATGCTCCGGACACCCCGGCCCGCGCCGAAAACCTGCTCGCCCAGGGCGGCCAGGTTGGCGTCGTTGTCCACCCCCACGGGCAGGCCCAGGGCCTTCTGGAGCAGGTCCTTCAGGGGTACGTTATGCCAGCCCAAATTGGGGGCGAAGTACACCAGCCCGGTCTCGGCATCAAGGGGCCCCGGGGCGCCAATGCCCAGGGCCCGTACGGTCAAGTCAGGACCCGCCTGACTGGTGACGTCCCGCACGGTGGCCACGATTTTGGCCAGCACCTGCTCCAGGCCCCCGTCCGCCCCGGTGGGCGCCACCACCTCCGCCAGCAGCTCCCCGGCGGGCAGAGCCAGGGCCGTATAAATTTTGGTTCCCCCCAGGTCCACCCCGATCACAGCATCCCGCATCCATCCACCCCCAGGATAAACTTGTGGATCACCGCCGCCACCCCGTCCTCCTCATTGGACAGGGTCACAAAGTCGGCCCTGGCCCGGATTTCTTCCCGGGCGTTGGCCACCGCCACCCCCAGGCCGGCATAGTCAATCATCTCCAGGTCGTTATAAGCATCCCCCACGGCAATTACCTGCTCCCGCTCCAGCCCGCAGCCCCTGACCACAGCCTCCAGGGCGTGGCCCTTGTTGGCCAGGGGGTGGGAAAACTCCAGGAAATAGGGCTTGGACTTGGTTATGTGCAGCAGGTGGCCGAACACCGGGCGCATTTCCTCCGCCAGGCTGTCCAGCAGGCTTTCCTGCTCAATTACCAGCACCTTGGTGGGATCCTCCCCCCGCCCCCGCAAAAACGCGGCCAGGTCCCCCACCACTTTCGGGCGCACTCCGGACAGGGCCGCATAGCGCTCTCCCTCCGGGGTATGCCTGGCCACGAACAGCTCATCGTCCAGGTAAACATTAATATGATAGCCGTACTTCTTCACCCGTCCAATGATCTCCAGGGCCAAATCCAGTGGCGCCGGCCGGTGGAACAGGGTTTGCCCGGTGCCGGCGTGCCTGACCAGGGCGCCCATATAGGTTATCAGGGGCCCGGCAATGTCCAGCTGCCGGGCATAGGGCAGGGCGGCCCGGTACATACGGCCGGTGGCCAGAATCACCTTGACCCCCGCCTCCCCGGCCTGCCGCAAAGCCTCCCGGTTGCCCGGCGAGACTTCCAGCTGCCGGTTCAGCAATGTGTCGTCCAGGTCAACGGCCAGTAATTTGTATTTATTCTCCATGCTGCCCCCCTGTTATGCTTGTGTATTTTCCTTTGCCCGGCCTGGGCAATATTGACTTGAACGTTACTATTCAGGTATTCAGAATTCAGAATTCAGGATTCAGAATGCCCCGAGAATATGCTTCCAGCAATTTACCAACCTCTTGCTAGAGAAGTTTTGTTTCGTAAATATCACCGTATCCAAGATCCTTCGTAAGTATCAAGTAATATCGGCATTCTTCAATAAAACCTTGGTTTTCTCATTCTGACTCCTGACTTCTGACTCCTGACTCCTGAGCAGTTACACTTGAACAAACAATAAACCTTCGTATTGTCTGTTTTCAACACGAAGGCCTTAATAAAGACATTATAACATATTTTGGCTGTCAGTGTAAAAGCTGTCCCCGTCTAAGAGGAGCGGAAAAAGTCGTACACCGACCTGGCGGCTTGGGTGTTCATGCCGGGCACGGCCGCCAGTTCCTCCAGCGGGGCCTGGCTGATGGCCTCAATGGTCTGGAAGGCCTTGAACAGCTCCCGCTTGCGCACGGCGCCAATGCCCTCTATTTCGTCCAGCAGGGATTTTAAATTGCGCTTGGTGCGCAGCTGCCGGTGGTAGGTGACGGCAAAGCGGTGGGCCTCGTCCCGGATTCGCTGCAGCAGGCGCAGGCCCGCCGAGTCCCGGGACTGCCCGACCGGCTCCCGGCGACCGGGGGCAAAAAGCAGATCCTCCTCCTTGGCCAGGCCAAAAACCGGGATGTGGCCGCAGCCCTCCCGGGTCATAGCCTCGCAGGCAGCCGCCAATTGCCCCTTGCCGCCGTCCACCAGAACCAAATCCGGCAGCTGGTGAAAACCCGCCTCCCGGGTGGACAGCCGGCCGGCGGCAATGAGTTCCCGCTCCTCCCGGCCCCGGCGAAAGCGGCGGCCAATGACCTCCCGCATGGAGGCAAAATCATCCGGTCCGGTTACCGTGCGGATTTTAAAGCGCCGGTACTGGTCCGGGCGAGGCCGGCCCGCCTCGAACACCACCATGGAGGCCACAGCCTCCGCCCCCTGGATATTGGAGATGTCAAAACATTCCAGCCGGGCCGGGATTTCCGGCAGGCCCAGCTCGGCGGCCAAAACCTCCAGATCCCGGGCACCCCGGTCCAGGCGCGCCGCCCGGCTGACTTCCTCCTCCTGCAGCACCAGCAGGGCGTTCTTGCCGGCCATTTCCACCAGCTGCTTTTTCTCCCCCCGGCGGGGCACCGCCACCTTCACCGGGCCGC
>JBFMEU010000017.1:0-43146 GCA_040753155.1 Bacillota bacterium | reverse complement strand
TTTCCAATGGACTTATAAGGGCTACTGACATCTCGGCGGCTTAAACCTAAGTTCAATTTTTGGGGTCTTGAAAGGCCTTTATTAAGTGTACCCTTTTTACTTCGACCTACGTTATTTTTCAAGCTAAAACCTCCTGATTTTGTGTTCACACCGGGCAGTCCCAGATGGGGTACCAGCGGCCCGGCTCTTTTTCAAGGGGCAGCTCCCGGGCCATAAGAGAGGACAGCCTGATCTCCAGGGCATTGTCCCGGGCCCGGTCCCCAATGGGGGCGAAGGGATAAAAGCTGCCCCTTTTGTAGTTATAGGCCAGGTAGAGGGTGCGGCCCTCCGGTTCCCAGAATTTGAACACAGCTGTTAATAGCTGCTCGCTGTAGGCCTCATCCATGAAAGTTTTACTAACCAGGTGCACCAGGCTGGCCAGGTCCTCAAATTGGGGATCCGTAAAAACATACCACTTGTAGCCGTAGGTGTCGTCCTGCTCGGTGATTTCAGAATTAAATTCCTGCACCGCCAGGCCAACCAGCTCCCTGGCCGTTATTTCCGTGGCCCGGTAATCAGAGGAGGTCACCGGCTTAAAGCACACCCCGGCCTTGCCAGCGGCCTGCAGGCCCAGCTCGGCCTGCAGGGTGGCCTGGGCCGTGGTCAGGGCAAAGAAGGCGTCCAGGTTCGCCCGGGGCAGCCTGGTGCGCCCCAGCGCCGCATCCAGCCACTTCATGCCGCCCGCCCCTCCAGCTCAAGCTCCAGCTTTTTAAGGTGGTCCAGCCTTTTATTAAGGGCAGGGTGGGTGGAAAACAGCTCAAACCAGGAGTTGGCGCCAAAGGCCGGGATGATCATGAAGGCGTTGGCCGACTGAGACTGCCGCAGGTCCCGGTCCGGGATGCGCTCCATGGCGCCGCTTATTTTCAGCAGGGCCGAGGCCAGGTTGGACGGCGACCCGGTAAGGTAGGCCGCCCCCCGGTCCGCCGCATACTCCCGGTACCGGGACAGGGCCCGGATTAAAAAGTAACTGACCACCCACACCACCAGGGAGGCCAGGTAAATCAACAAGGCCGGGTTGGCGCCCTGGTTGCCGCGCCCCATGCCCCCGGGAACCCCCCAGAAAAAGGCCCGCTGCACAATGAAAGAAGCCACGGCGGCAAAAAAGCTGGCCAGGGTCATCACCACCATGTCCCGGTTGCGGATGTGGGACAGCTCATGGGCCACCACGCCTTCCAGCTCCGCCTGGCTGAGCCTGCTCAGCAGGCCCGTGGTGAAAGCAACCACGGCGTTTTTTTCATTGCGCCCGGTGGCAAAGGCATTGGGCACCGGGGTGTTCACCACCGCCACCCTGGGCTTGGGAATGTCCGCCAGCACCGCCAGGCGCTCCACCAGGGCGTGCAGTTCGGGCTGCTCCCTTTCATCAACCAGCCGGGCGCCCATGCTCCACAGAACCAACCGGGACGAGTAATAGTACTGCAGCCCCAGCATCAGGCCGATAACCACAGCCATGGTGAGTGCCCCGGCCCCGGCCCGGAAAAGTACCAGGGCAAAGCCCAGATAGAGGGCGGCCAGCAAGAACATGGTGATGAACATGCGCAGGGATAAATTCCAATCGGTTCTAAAGCGGTTTTGGGGCAAAACATCGCCACCCTTTGTGAAGTTCATGAAATTAGTATTTCCGGGGGCATCTAAAACAATTAACCATACTCTACATTTAGCCGGAGTCTTTATGAGGGCAAAAGGCCGGATCATACCCGGAAATTGACATTTAGCTTGATATTGGAAGAATTATTAATAATACTTGTTTTTTGGAAACCATCTAAACATCATTACAGTTTGACTTTGTCTATGGTAAACTGTTGATAGATTGAATTATACAATCTTGATGAGAAGAGGGGCGCCATGTTCTATTTTATAGCAGGTGGATTCTTTATTGCCATGGGGCTGGCAGTACATGTATTTAAATGGTATTTTCTCATCTCAGGCTATAACACCATGCCAAAAGAGAAAAAGGCCAATGTCGATACAAAAAGCCTTGGCCGTCTGATAGGTATCTATTCTTATGCCAATGGCGGCGTTTTAATCGTGATGGGGATATTGCATGCTTTTGGCCTGAAGTTCGGAATGACCCCCGTAATTGTATTTTTTGGTATTTCTACGGTATACCTGCTGATCAAGGCGCAAAAGTATGATGGGAATATATTTGATGAAAATGGCAAACTGCGTAAGGGAGCAGGAAAACAACTGGCTGTGCCTGTTGGTATAATCGTTGTCACATTAATCTTTGTTGCAGTTTTGATGTTCTTTTCATCACAGACGACAAAGGTGACCTATCTTGAAAAAGGATTGCAAATCCATGGAATGTACGGTGAGGTTTATACCTGGGAGTCAATTGAAGAGGTAAGGCTGATAGAGTCCCTGCCCAATATCGAGATGCGCACCAACGGCTCTGCTTTAGGGTCACATTTAAAAGGATATTTTAGGACAACTGAATATGGGACAGTCAAATTATTTGTAGACACAAAAAAATCGCCCTTCGTATTTATGCAAAGCAACGGGCAGATAATAATTTTTAACCTGGCAGATGCCGGAGAAACAAAGGACACATATGAGAAGATACTAATCCAAATTGAACAGCCGTGACTAACCCCGGTACAATACCCAAGAGTTTAAGGCAGCCTGCGCGTGCCTGTAAAGGATACCAGAGCCCTGGCTGAAAAATAAATGGCGGCAATATTAAAAGGAATAATTAATAGGTCCTCCAAGTCCTTACTCACGAGTAAATCGGACTGCTGGCAAAAAACTGGCCGTTAGAATACCCAGGCTCAAGGGTCATATACATGTTCTGGATTCACGGGTTACCTCAAGGTCGGGCATATTTTTATGTAAAAAGAAAGATTTAATACCTAATGCAGGAATTTGTTTTAATTCGCTGAAATTCATAGAAAAGGAGTGACTTTGTAGTATAAATTTCAATCGGTTCAAATGAGGTGGTGGGTATGAAGAAACTGTGGATGGCCACCGTTATCCTGGTTGTCAGTTTGCTGCTCATAGCTGCTTGTTCGCCAGGGAAACAAGGACAGGCTAATATAGTTGCCCTGGTTAACGGGGAGCCCATTACCATGGATGACTTGCATTATTTGATTGACCAGTGGGAGATAGCACTGGAAGTACAAAGAAGGTTCTCCCAGAAATATAGTGAAGGCCATATTGAAATGCCGGAAGAATTGCGTGCTGATTTTGAGCAGTTCTTGATGGATTTGGATGTGAAGCCCGATAACCTTACAGAAGCTCAAGAAGGACACCTTGAATTTCAATTCATTTATCTAAGGGGGCTCAGGGGTAACGCTGCTTCGCTTACTGAAGATGAAGTTCGTTATCTCAAGCGTACCTACAGCAATGCTGTATTTACTCCCGATAAGAGTATGGCCTTAAATAACCAAATTAGGGACCTGGTTTTATATCAGGAGGCAATAAAACAGGGATATAAAGTATCCCAAGTGGAAGCCCGTGAAATGTATAAAGAATTAAACACGCAAGGGCCGGATTTATCTGAGGAGTACCTTGAGTACCTGAAAATTGAAGATGAAGTTATTAAGGAGCATGGTTACAGGTCAAGGGAGGCCTATCAAAATCAGCAGTTTCCCGGCTATGCCCGATCTTTATCAGTCAGTCGCCTCAGATACGGCTTTCTTGAACAGTGGATGGCGCAGTATCCAGATCTCCAGGGTTACGAATACCAGATCAAGGCTGATAACGCATGGCATGACTACACGGAAAACTTGATAAAACATGCGGACATAGAAATAATACTAGAGCTGGATAGTTAGGGTTTGCAAAGGGGCAAAAATGAGGATTAACAACCAGCTTATAAAGAAAGAATTCCTTGTTGCTGCAGGAATATTGCTGTTATTGTGGAGTACCTATTTAATCTTTCCGGTGCTATACAAAATGTCTAGGGAAAAATTTCAAGTATATCCTTTGCTTTTTGCCCAATGCATTGGGGTTGTGATATTTGGCATGCTCTTAGCCACTCCATCACTAATTAACCGTTGGAATAAAAATAATGGTTTTAATTGGATAAAATTTGTTATCCAGGGTATCCCAGCTTTTTTACTGGGAACTCCAACCCATAGGCACCTTAAAAGCCAGGGAAGTTAAGGGAGATGATTTACATGTTTGAATCACTTGTAAATGTGTTTATGATGTTGTTGTGGTTTGGACTATATGGTCTGGCAATTTATTTTTTGATCACAACGGTTAGTTTTATGAAGGAGAATAACAAGCTTAACCAGGAATTGCTTCAAAAAATGGATGAGTTTATTCAGCTAAATAAAAAGCAGTCCTGATTAAAACATTGCCTATAAACTGGGAGGGTTAATCCAAATGTTTGATGCCTATACTGTGTTATTTAGCCTGCTAATTATTGGGGTATATGGTTTTGCCATTTACTTTGTAATAACAGCAATTACTTTTATGCGGGAAAAGAATAATCACACTAAGAAAATGATTCTTAAGCTGGACGAACTTATCAAGCTAAATAAAGAACGCCTTTTATAATAACAATAGAGCCTGTGTATATATACCTTACTTCACTTAAGGGGATGCCTTGGGGGGACTGGCATGTATAATAGGTTTAATTATGCTGACCATACTTCGTCAGCATTTAGCATCGGTTTTGGTATATTATCAGTTGCTTATTTAAAATCGTACCCTTTTATTGTGGTAGGATTAATATTTATTTCAATTGGAATGATCTCAGTTAATGAATACAGTGTCAAAAATATAACTGGAACTTTGAAGCTAATATGCCTTTTGATTATTCCAATGGAGATAATAATTGCTGTATATGCTTTTAGCAAAATTGATAGGAGTTATTTTTTAGTAGTTACTATGTTAATTACCCTTGCCAATATTATTGTAATAACAACCCTAAAAAGAAGGCATAATGTTTTAATTAAGCTGCATCAATGAGGTAAGGTTTAACAATGGCTATAAATATGAAACACTTCTTTTGGCACCCATTGCTGTCGCTTTGGAGTATCGAAGTAGGGGAGTGGGAGCAGGCTTGATCAAGGAGAGTTTTAAGCTGGCCAGGGAGATGGTACGTGCTAAAAGAGAGCAGGCTCCAAGTAATGCGCTTTGTTACCACGGAAAAGTTTGAGCGATCATTTATTTAAGCAATCAGTACCAGGTATAGGACATCAAAGACTTACTAGAACACATAGGCATCAAGACCAGGTAAGGGGGTGTATCAAGTGTCTATAGTTATGAGTTTGACTAAAATTAACACAGATGCTCTTGAAGGAGAATTAGATCGTTTTCTTGATACTCCTGCCAATCATTCTAAACTAATTCATCGAAGTGAAAAATACAAGAGCGTAAAGTATCCGGTTGTGTTAACTAAATTGATCGGCGGGGAATGGTTGGCCGAGCATAAGGATTTGCCGGGTTGTAAAATTCACGGGACCACTCCCGAAGATGCTATGACCAAGCTGGAAGAGGTTAAGCTGTCCTGGATCTACGTTTACAGATGATAGACTAATCATGAGAATAAGGGGAGTAGATATGACCTTGGATGTGAACATGTTGAAGGTTCCCAAAATGCCATGCCGTGGGCTGGGGCTCGCTCTAGTTGATCAATCATTCTACTTAGCAGTTCGTATTCGATCTGCACCAATTACTAACTCAGTTGGATAGACAGTTTATTAAAGAGCTACCCTGGAAAAAGGTGGCGTCCTGGGTCAGCACAACTCCATCGCCAAGCTTGGTAAGGGCGAGAATATCACCACCGGTGTGCTGAAGATCTGCCGGGCGTTGAAGTGCGACGTGTCGACATCATGGAAGTCACGCCGAATGAGGGGGAGAAGAATTAATTAGAATATAAGCGTTAAAAGCCTAAAGATAAGTGATGGTGATTACATATATGGCTGATCAGAACGCCACTTACAACATGGTAGAACAGCCTTGGGCTAAGCTCTATTCAATGGCTTTGCCTTCCACAAGGACTGGTCTTTTTTATAATATGTTTGCCTACCCGACCAAAATCTCCCCGGAGTCCATAGCCATCTATGTTGCGGCGCACACCAAGCCCGGTGCTACTGTACTGGATGTGTTCGGCGGAAGTGGCTCAACCGGCCTTGCCGCTCTTATGTGCGAGCACCCCACGGAGTCAATGAAGGCGCTGGCGGACAAACTCGGTCTACAACTCGAGTGGGGCGCGCGGCATGCCATACTTTACGAGATAGGGAGATATGGAGCGTTTGCCTCGAGTGTCATGGCGAACCCTCCTGACCAGAAAGAGTTCACCGCGGCCGTAAAGAAAATCATAGAGTTGGCGGAAGGTTCGCTTCCCGGTATCTATGATACCGTAGACGCGGAAGGCAACTCCGGTATGATTAGGCACATCATCTATTCGGATGTGGTACTGTGCCCTCGTTGCAGTGAAGAGTTCTCGTACTACAAAGGGATGGTGCGGTATGACCCGCTCCGGATCGACAGCAATGGCGTTTGCCCGCACTGTTGGTACCAAGACAAATCGGCGAGTTTTCCTTATGTCACAGAAACGGTTTACGATAGCTTGCTCGATACCCTCGTCAAGCGCAGGAAACGGGTACCGGTCCGAGTTTATGGTCAGACCGGGCGTAATAAATGGTTTAGAGAAGCCCAGGAGGAAGACATCAAACGGTTCGCAGAACTGGAGGCGTCGGACTATCCACGCCAATGCGTGGCACAGAGAATCGAATGGGGAGAACTGTATCGCGGCGGGTATCACACGGGCATCACGCATTTGCACCACTTTTATACTAAGCGGAACTTCCTCGTCATGTCCTTCCTGTGGAAACAGGCCGAGGCATTCAAGCCGAACCTCACAGATGCGATCCGGCTGTTGCTCCTGAGCTACAATGCCTCCCATTCAACCTTGATGACCCGTGTCGTGGTGAAGAAGAACTCCAGAGACTTTGTCCTGTCCGGGGCGCAGAGCGGCGTCCTTTACATCAGCAGTCTGCCGGTTGAGAAGAACATATTCACCGGCATCAAGCGAAAGCTTGGCGGTTTTGAAGAAGCCTTCGCATACCTGAATCAATGTTCTGGCCAAATCAGAGTGGTCAACCAGAGCAGCCAGTCGGTATCCCAACCGGATCGGTCCGTGGATTATGTGTTCACCGACCCGCCGTTCGGCGACTTCATTCCATATGCCGAAGTGAATCAGATCAACGAATTATGGCTTGGGGAACCGACCAATCGTGAGGATGAGATCATCATCAGCCCGTCCCAGCAGAAGGACGTGTCCTGTTACCAGAACATGATGACAGACGTTTTCCGCGAAATGCATCGGGTTTTAAAAGACGGCGCCTTGGCTACCGTTGTGTTCCACGCGTCTAAGGCAGCAGTCTGGAACGCGCTCCGCGCGGCCTATACAGACACCGGCTTTTTCGTAGACGCCACAACTTCGCTGGATAAGAGCCAGGCTAGCTTCAAGCAGGTGGTATCGGAGGGGTCTGTCCAGAGAGACCCGTTGATCCTGCTATCGAAGGGCAATAGCGTACAGTTTGCGATCCACTCGCAAGCGGTTCTGGATGAAGTCATTGCAGCCGCGGGGTCTGGTGCAGACAGAAGCGAACGGCAAATCTATGCGAATTATATCGGCAAGTGTCTCCAACTTGGCCTTGCTGTGGATTTTGACGCCAAAACCGTCTACGACTATATTGCACGTAAGGCGGAGGCGGTCAAATGAAAGATGCGATTAAAAGGAAGCGTCTTGGGCAGTATTTCTCGGGCAGTAAGGTAGCTGATTTGCTGGTTGACCTATGTTCGCTAACCGGCAGCGAATTTGTCATCGATCCGATGGCGGGCGTTGGAGACATGCTCGTCGCTGCGATGGAAGCCGGGGTTTCAGCTGGGAATGTGAGCGGGATAGAAATCGATCCGGAAGCCGGTAATCAGTGCAAGGACCGTATCGTTCCGGGCAGTGTCGTTATCGGTGATGCCTTTTCACCGGAGACTCATGCCGCTCTTGGACGCTCGGCTTGGGATTTGGTGATCACCAATCCGCCCTACGTTCGCTACCAATCCATGAGTGGATTTAACGGAGCAGGTATCCACCTAAAGAGCTCTGCGGAAACGCGCCTGAGCCTGAGCGCAATCGTCAATCGGCTGGAACATTTGACCGTTGAAGAGAAGATGTGTTTCCAGAGAATCATCCGCCATTACTCCGGCCTCTCAGACCTTGCGGTCCCCGCGTGGATACTTTGCGCTGCGTTGACCCGAGTAGGTGGGCGTCTCGCGATGGTCGTACCGGAGTCATGGATCAGCCGCGACTATGCGCTCGCAATCAAATACATGCTGCTAAAATTCTTTACCGTCGAGTGCATCGTAGAAGACTGGCATTCGGTATGGTTCCCCGATGCGTTGGTCAAGACCAACCTCCTGGTCGCAAAGCGCGTGAGATTCCGTGAAAGCCTTACAGCCGTTGGGGATTTGCGATACCAGCACATACGGTTGGGAGCTGAGCTGATCGGTGACACAAGCCTGATTGAGAAACTGGAGTCTAACGGGCAAAAGGGACGCACCGCGTTCCTCAGGCTTTTAAGCTCCGACAAATGTGGTTCAGGAGACGGATATGAAAACAGGCATATTTGCCTGAGTAGTCTTTTGTCGGAAATGATTGCTTCACAAGCGCATGGTAAGTTGCTGGTGAAACTTGAGCCTTATACGGAATTCACGACTCCAGTGTCTGTTCCCAAAGAATTGCAGGATGTGCTTGGACAGATTTCTTCTTCCGGTTTGGCAGACCTCGGTGCTTGGGGATTTCAAGTTGGACAAGGGCTCCGAACCGGCGCGAACAAGTTCTTTTACACTGAGTTGCTCAAAACCGAAGGCGACGTAGAGTATCTGGTGACAAACCGGATTTTTGGCGAGAGAACCATCCCGGTCGCTAAGAAGTACGCATTGCCCGCTTTTCGGTACCAGAGCGATATACGTAATGGGTTTATCGTCACAAAAGCAGGTTTGCCTCATAGGTTGCTTTATATCCAAGAGGATTTCTGTACCGCTGACGGCACTGTGCAAAATACCGATGATGCGCCTTTGGCCGAGCACATTGCCATAGCGGAGAATACGCCTATCGAGAGCAACGGGCGACTCACACGCTTTCCGGAATTGAGCGCCGTGAAACCAAATATCCGGGAAGCCTCCTCTCAATCCGCGGGACGTCAGTGGTTTATGCTGCCGGCGCTGGCCAACCGGCATATGCCGCAGCTTTGCATCTCACGAGTAAACTACAAAAACGCCAGGTGTTGTCTCGTTGCCGAGGACGGAATCGTGGTGGACGCAAACTTTTCGACCCTTTGGACGGTTAGTGTAGACAAGCAAACTGTTGATGCGATGTTCGCGCTCTTGAATTCTACCTGGACCAAAAGCTATTGGGAAGCCATTGCCACTGTGATGGGTGGTGGCGCGTTGAAGTTGGAGGCATCGCACATCCGAAAACTGCTATTGCCAAAGCCAACCGATGCGCTGATTGCATCGTTGGCGCTACTCGGAAAGCGGCTCGCCGAGAACGATCCTTTCAAGATCGGGAGTACCATCAATGAGATTGACCGCGCGGTTTTGAAAGCGCTGCTGGGTCAACCAGCTACCCAAGCACAATGCGACGGCTTGCGGGACTATCTACAGGCAAAGATTAACTCTCGGCAACGTTAAGGGTTAGGGGGGAGAGAGATATGGTTCAAATCAATTTGATTGCAGCTAGAGCCTTTGCTGTGGAAGCCACCGCTCATATACGCGCGGGCTCACAGGAAGATGTGCTTCGGCACCTGCTATCGGCCAATTTGCCGCTGATGTTCCCGGAGGTTCCGTGGTGGATTCGGGAGCATAGCACGGGCGCAGAAGCCCATGTGCATTACATAGATGCGGCGGGGTTGAGGCGGACAGGATTCATTGACTCCTTGGTCGGGATGACAGCTATAGAGTATGAGAGGAACCTGACCAGCAGACCAATTTATATTGAAGGGTTCCAACAGGTTGAGGAATACTGCTCAGCCTTACTGAATCAGGGAGTCGCCTGTGAAAACATCATCGGCGTATTGTCTGATACCGTTCGCTGGTTTGCTTTCCAAGTCCAAATCACACATATGCCAGCGCCGGGCACCGAGTTCGGACCTGATAATATTACACTTCACGAGATTGATGCTGTAAACCTCGAAGATTACTCGGATGACAACCTAAATCGATTCAGCCTGTTCATCAACCGCTACCTTGGGCGTGAAGGTTCACGTTGCCTCAGATCTTTGGTGTTGGCGATGGATATGGGGTTTGACAGTACGTTCTGTGCTCAGAACATCACGGAATTCCATAATGTCGTCAATGACGCGTTTGCCGATAGGCCGCAATACGGTAACATAATCGCGTCTCTTTGGCAGAACTACGTCAGCCATCTTGAGAACAACGAACGGCAACCTTTCAACCGGAACATTTACACGAACGAGCTATATATAATCACGCTCGCGAAGCTCCTGTGCGCCAATATCCTGAACGGCTCGGTCGTGAGGGACGAGGGAAATAACCTGAGGGATATCCTCAATGGCCAGTGGTTCAGGGCAATGGGATTCGTCAACCTGGTCGAATACGACTATTTCGGGTGGTTGAACGAAGCTCCGTGCATCGACCAGATTGTGGTAATCGCAAGGCAGATGCAGAATGACCTTGCGGCCTATGACTACAGCAGTATCGCTACGGAAGACCTGTTCGGGCCGCTGGTCGCACAGCTGGCCGACAGGGACCGTCGTCTGCTCTTGGGCCAAGAATACACTCCGCAGTGGTTGGCGCAAAAGATTGTAGCTCACGCAATCGAAAAACTCCCGGAGACAGAGTTTCCGAACTTTGTAGATATGTGCTGCGGCTCGGGTGTTTTTGTTGTGGAGACGCTCAAACAAACTATTGCTCGACACCATATCGTTCCCGAAAACTGTACTCCGGAACTGCTACGGCAACTAACCAATAGCGTAGTCGGGTTTGACATTGACCCATTGGCTGTCCTCCTATCGAAACTCAACTGGGCGATGACCATGAGAGCATTTGTGCCACACGCGGAAGCCGACTTGGTGATACATGTGTACCACGCTGATTCACTTTTCACGGTTGCACCGATTACTGCATTGGCTGAGGATGATGAACTGGACTTTCACATGGATTTCGATGGCCAACAAGTTGTTTTGTCTAGGTTCCTGATCTCCCCAACGAATAGAAGGTTATTCGATTCGTTGATTCATTCCTGTTATGAGATCGCGAAAGCCATGGCACGAACCGCTTCTGATGAATATCCGCGTGCCCAGGCCGAGGCACTTGTGGCAAGGCTCATAGTGGACACAGGTGTTGCCTTGAGCCAAGAGCAACGGGAAGATCTAATCACAAACTGCCATACGTTGATTCCCACGCTGGTAAGATTGCAACGAGAGGGTCGCAACGGTATTTGGCCGTTCCTCCTTGGTAACAGCTATCGCCCCGGTCTAGTTCGAGAGCAATTCAATGTGATCGTATCCAATCCTCCGTGGATGGCCATGAGTAAGCTGGCGGACAATCCATACAGAGAGGTCTTGGGTGCACGCGCGGAACGGTATGGCATTAAACCGCCCGCCAGTTCACATCTCCATGTAGAGCTTGCGACGGTCTTTTTTTTGAATTCAGTCGATAAGTATCTACGCGAAAACGCAGTGTGTGGCCTCATCATGCCTGATACACTGCTGAACGGATACCACCACGAGCCATTCCGAACCCAGGAGTTCCTCCGGTCAGACTGGCCAGTTCATCTGAAAGTGACTGAAATCTGGCATGTGCCCGCTGACACGTTTAAGAACAAAGCGATCGTGGTTTTTGGGCAGAAAGTGAACGAAGCAAATCCGAATCCAGTTGAGGGACGACGCGTTCACGGAGACTTGCCGGATGAACCTTGCGAGTACCGCTTACTGCGGCAAGGGCGACGGACGGCTTGGTCATCAAACCCGGACGCCCGAGATATTACAGAAGGGGTGCTAGAAAGAATCCCATTCCTGCAGGGTGCCGATATTATGCCGAGGACACTGGTTTTCCATAATGCAGTACAACAGCCAAACGGGCGTTGGACGATTCTACCCATTTCAAGACAACACAACGATCTCTCCTATCTCGTTAGCCAAGCCAGGAACCATGTTGGATTTTCTATGAATTCGCGCAACGTGGATGATCAGTTTATCTATGACTGCTATCTTTCCAACCACATACTGCCGTTCTATACCTGCGAACCAGCAAAGGCTTTATTGCCGATGAGGAAGGAAGACGAGCGATGGCTGGTGGTAGATGAGAGAGCTCTTGTACCTTACGGGACCGGCACAACCGCTGCATTTCGACGTATCTTTGCGACGGCCGGTAAAACTGCTCTCCAGTATTTCAATAAAATCAACTACCGGAACAAACTCAACCCTCAGAGGTTTGATGCAATCGCCGGCGAAAAGCAGCTCGTAATGGTTGGCGCAGGTGGCGGGTATACATGTGCATCTTTTGTGTCATTCGGGCAGATCGACAAGGCGAAGACGATTATTGACCAAACCATCTATTGGTATATCGCAGAATCGGAAGAGGAAGCCCTCTATATCACTGGCCTGCTCAATAGCCAAGCGCTGGATACCATCATTGCCGATTTCCAGCCAGAAGGAGCAATGGGCAGACGGCATGTTCACAAGCTTCCTTACGCTGTGACTCCGCCCTTTGATTCGGATAATACCGCTCATATGCTCGTTGCGGAGAGGGCACGCGCGCTGAGAAACAGCCTTGTCACCGCATTATTGGTAACAACAGATGTGGCGGCGTACTGCGCTCCATCGAGTAGCACTCTATCCGTGCGTAGGCGCAGATTTCGGTTGTTCCTCCGCGGGTTGGCTGAATACCAAGCCTATGAGGAAGCGTGCTGTGCGGTGTTTGGCTTATGAGAGCGAGGCGGCGACTCATTACCAAGCGCTCCCCGCCGTGTTCACATAAGAGCTATAAAGAGAAGTAATATTTATAGTCAAATTCATGGCCATGATTATTATGTAAAACTCCCGGCACACCTAAACTTAAGCCGGTACCCACCGGTACCAATAAATATTCGATGTGATAGAGTCTCAATGGAGAACGCAATATATCAAAGCAACAAGTTACTGTAACAATCGCATTTTACAATCCCACTTGATCCTATGGGTCATGAAACAATAGTTTAAACATGTAATTATTGTCCAGTTCGACAATGAGTTAAACCTTAAGTAAATCCAATTAAGAACAATTCTTAGAATGCAAAAGTGGCCCTCATTTGCTTTAGTAACTTAAACTAATATAAATATTAGGCTGATACCTTTAAACAGAATTTGCAGGATTATCCAGAAAAAATATCGAAATATTACAAAATATTTTTCAGACTGACAAAGTGTTAACTTAGCTTAATGATATATTAAACTATACATCCTTGGTTTAAGCAATCAGAAGATTAACAATGGTGATGGATTATTCTTAAACAAAGGACAGACTGTCATAGGCCCTAGACCTTTCAAAATTAAGACATAATTACATTCTACATAAATATTACAAAAGATTAGCTGGTGAATAATTAATCTTCATAAATACTGACTACCTTACAGGGGTGGTACTATGCCGAAATTGTATTACGATGAAAATGGGAAATGGATTTCCTTGCCTGAATGGAGTCGTTATTTGATAAAACTGGGCCATGTACTGACTACAGCCGATGAGCAGGATAAAAGGCTAATTGCCGGTCTTGCTATACCGGCTAGGGCTTACGCTGCCTGCCTCACAGCAGCAGGGGGAGTGATGGGGAGGGCTTCTATACCGGTCAACGGACCTGCCGGGGAAGAAGAACATTTTAACAATCTTTGCCGTCTTGAAGATGGAACATCATTAAACTATATTACAGGCAACAGAAAGAAAAAGGCAATCTTTGTAGGTGTTACAACTTTTAATGGTGAGAGGCGGATTAAAATTCAAACTGAGAGTAAAGAGGGAGGTGGTTTAACTGAGTATTTAAACAAAAAAATGTCATTGGCTGTTTCTGTTGCCAGTGAGGGTGAAATAAAGCTTCCTAAAAAACAGTCAGGACACAAGATTGTCAACCGGAAAGCCTTTCTTGACAACCTGCTCCCTGGAGTGGATACTAACATTTTTGCTCTTTCCTCCCGCCTTGATTGTGTTATAGTTGGGCCTGCCGCTCTTGTCCGGAGGGAGGCGACAGATACCGGGCTGGCTGTAAAGCTGAACAGGGGAAAATTTGCAGAGGGAACGTTTCATGATCTTTTGCGGGTACGCAGGTTTTTATTAGAAGGTAAGGCCTATAGAACGGATGTTTACCCTGTTAGCGGCAGCCGGCAGCCCGTGGACGGGTGTACAAGTCCCGCGGTAGTAATTTTTGACGGTGCCCTTGCCTTTTTAAAATGGCGCAAAATGTGGACAGGTTCCAACTGGATTGTCCTACTTGACCGTACCGGGCCGAATTTCTGGGATGGGGCAGAGGCGCTAAACCAGGATTATATCAAAAACCGCACATTGAAAAATCCTGAACTTGATATGCCGCCTGTACCTGCAGGCTTCGAGATGATTTTATATGAGGTGGCGCAGCAGTGAAATACGTATCATTTTCTGAAGTCGGTAAAATTTATGAATGCGGCAATACATCCGTGATAGTCAGGCATTTTGTAAATTACCCTGAATTCGGGCAGTTCTGCCTTCGTTTAAAACAATTTGAGCGACTCCTCGGTGATGCTTCCGGTGACGGTTTCTGGAGGCCACTCCTTCTTAAGTTAAAGCGCTATAGATTTGAGATGTGTGCATCACCCCTGCCTTTTGACCATCCAGCGGTTTTTCCACCGTCACTGTCGGCCTTGCTCTATAAAACTTTGAAACAATGCCAGGAGGTTTATCCAGGCTATGTTGAACACCTGGAGAATTTGTTACTCTGTTTAAAAACGCTGGCTGAAAGCTCTGCTAACCCGCTTCTTGACTCTTTAGCCGGCCTGTTCAACCGTAATGGGATGCATAAAACGGCCTTGCTTTTAAAAGAGTCCCGATTGATACCATTCACTGAAAAAATTATTCAGCCTAATATATACAATTATGTTGATTGTATTAATATACAGCAGTACCGTGGACCTAAGTGCTACCAGGCGGTAATTGTAATCGGACCGGCAAGGTGGTATCCGGAATTCATTTTCAGTGCGCCAAGGGCAACTGAAATTCACCTTCTAAGCTATAAATGGATTATGGACAAATGGAAACTAAGACCTGTGTTTGCTGCTTCTTTCAACAATGCCAGTGATGAAAGTCCCGGGCGGCAAAGGACTGGCAATGAGTCTGTTGTCCCTGAAGTAAAGATGCTGATTGCTGATACTTATATAGATTGCGATGAAATACTTCCCGCTATCAATTGGGACGAGATTTCATCCGGCATCTCCAAAAAGCATTTCCAGGACGGTACTGGAACAGGTTATGAAACTGTTGAAGCGAAACTTTTTCTTCTTGAAGGTCTTGCCGCCGTTTTTCTTGACGGCAATGCAAAAGTCCTGGTTATTGACCTTGATGAGGACGAAGGCGATGATGACAAGGAAGAAGCAAGGGTAAAACGGATACATGCAGAGGCTGTTCAAGAGGGAATGTACCTTCTGTTGCGGACCAGCGGTGGTGGCGAGTATATTATCCCTGTCGCGGATCAGATTCTCGGAGATTATGCACAAAGAGCCAGGGAATGTCAAAAACATTGGAAAATGCTTTTAAGAGATAATGTAAACAGCAAAGGTTCTCAGGCAGTTGCAAACTCATTAAAGTCTCTTGGTTCAGTCAGGGCGAATGAAACGAATGTCCGGAACTGGATGGGAGAAAGGAGTATTAAAACTGCTGATTATAATGATTTCCTAGCTATCATGAGACTGATAAAAATGGAAAAGGATGCACCCGAATACTGGAAACTGGCTGAAGCAATTGACGAGGCACACCGTAAGGCCGGGTTTCATATCCGGAAATTGCTGATGAAACAGGTTTTATCTGCTGACCTTAGTATATTGGAGAAAACGGGCAAAATGGACTTTGAACTGGAAGAGGAAGATGGTGGAAGCTTGACTGCATTCCGTGTCACAGGGATTTCCCCTGCAGGCTATACAGTTCCTTTAGCAAAGGTAGGCCATCCTTTTGAGAGGGAGGATGACGGCTATGGCCATGATGATTCCTCCTTGCGTTAATGAAGGATGCAGCAGCCCCGGGGAAAGGGAGATTTTCCGGAGACTCCGGGATGACCCCGGTACAAGCGGCTGGATTGTACTTCACTCGTTGGATATTGCAAACCACAGGAAGCAAGTGGCCGGGGAAATTGACTTTGTAGTAATCATTCCTAACAAGGGTGTTCTTTGCCTTGAAGTGAAAGCCTGTTCCTCCCTCCGCCGCGAAGGCGGCCTTTGGTATTACGGGGCCGGAGCAAAACCGGACCCGCGCGGGCCTTTTAAACAAGCTTCTCAAGCAATGCACAGCCTGCGTCAGAGGCTGGTTGCCAGAAATCCCGGGTTTTCAAGGGTTGTATTCTGGTCGGCGGTTATATTCCCTTATATAAGGTTCACAGCAACATCCGGTGAATGGCATGAGTGGCAAGTGATTGATAGCAGGGATTTCAGGTCTGCTTCGACCGGCAGGTTAATCCTCAATGTAATTGACAAGGCGCGGGATTTCTTAAAGGACTGCCCTATTGCACTTTGGTTCAATCCAAAGTCTCAGGAGCCTTCTCCTGAACAATGCAAGACCATCGTGGATGTTTTAAGACCGGGCTTTGAGTTTTTTGAAGATACGAAAACGGTTGCCTTGCGCAGGGAGGCAGAGCTGAAACAATATACAGAAGAACAATATATGGCGCTTGACGCAATGGAAACTAATCCCCGCGTCGTGTTCGTCGGTCCTGCCGGCACAGGTAAAACGCTGCTGGCCGTAGAGGCAGCCAGACGCAGCCTGGCCGCCGGTCGCAAGGTTCTTTTTGTATGCTTTAACAGGTTTCTGGGAAGGTGGCTGGAAGGGCAAACATCAGGCTTGCGCCCCGGTGTGGTTACCAAAACACTGCACCGGCACATGCTGGATGTTGCGGAAGCCGTTCCTGATGATACCAGTAGCAGTTTCTGGCAGGACGAACTGCCCCTTCTTGCTACTGACAAACTGCTGGATAAAATGGATGATCAAAACCTGTTTGATGAACTGGTGGTTGACGAGGCTCAAGATGTCCTGAGGGAAAGTTATTTGGACTTTCTGGACCTGAACCTCAAAGGCGGGCTTTCAGCAGGCAGGTGGCGGCTATTCGGGGATTTTGAAAAGCAGGCGATTTATGATGCTGCCAGCCTTTCACTTGAAAAGTTTATTCAGTCACGCGGCTTGAATGTCCCGGTTTATTCCCTGCGGGTGAATTGCCGCAATACCCCCCGGGTTGCTTCACTTGCCCATTTGCTGGGTGGTCTAGACCCGGGTTACAACAGGGTTTTGCGCCCGGATGATAGATCGGATCCTGAATTAATTTATTATTCTAATGAAAACGAACAAGAGCAGTTACTGGTTAATATACTTGAAAGGTTCTACAGGGAAGGATTTTCCGGGAAAGAAATAGTTGTCCTCTCACCCCAGGCTGATGGCGCATGTGCCGCCAGGGTTGAACAAAGCCCCTGGAGAGACAAGCTCCGCCCCTTTGAGACAGCAGACAAGGGTCATACCGGGTATTGTACGATCCATTCGTTTAAGGGGCTGGAAGCTCCGTGCGTTATTATAACTGACATCGACCGGATAGCAGACGGTTCCCTTTTTTATATTGGTGTCACCCGGTCTTTGCAAAAGCTTGTTATATTATGCCATCAATCAGTTAAAAAGGAGGTTGCCAGTGTCCTGCTGAACCGTACAGCCGTCACCGGTTAAGGAGGTATGTAAAGGTTGTCCAGTCATATTGAAAACAGGGAGTTATTGATCCGGGCTCTCCGTGAGGAGCTTGTGGGGCCGTCGCCGCAAGGCGGGGAAATTGATTGCAGCGAAAAAATAGCCTTTGAGGAAGCGGATAATTTTTATAAGCCCTGGCGCCAGAAAGGAACAGGGGAAGAAATACTCCAGCGCGACCCGCCTTGCGGGAGGTACGGGACAGGAGTCCTGTACCCGGCGGGCATGCTGTCCGGGGAAGACAGTGAATCGACTGCCGGTGCTGCCACAGTGGATGCGTCTGAACAGGAGGAAGTAGGCGCCGGGCTTGATACTGCCGCTGGCCCTTTATCCAGTGAGGCCCTTCAATGCCTTGAAGAAATCGGTGAAAGACCTGGGACAGGCGGGGAAGGGGCTGATCCTGACGACTTCGATTTGTCCGCGGCTAACAAATATAAGCCCAGCAGTATGGGGATCAGTTTTCTCGCTGAGTTTCCTGAAGGCTCGTCACTGGTTGTAGATGTACCGTCCTTTGAGCCAGCGGGAGGGTTTCCAGTTAACGGACGTTACCGCAAGGTTATTGTACAACTGGCCGGCAAGGAGCGTGCATGGTGGCTCCGGAGCCCCGTATCTATCTGGGCGGAGTTTCCTGCGGATGTACTCTGTTCTACTGACGGGACGGTTGTAAAGCCATCCCGGTACACCTGCAGTAATCTTGACGGTATGGACATCCGTATCGAGGTGTTCTCAAGGCCGTGCGGCGACGCAAGACAAAGGCTGGTAACCGTATGCCTGGTCAACCGGAAACAGGCCACGGTTTCAAAAGATGAAGACTGCCTGTTCCAGTCATATTTTACTGCAACGGTCAAGGCGCCGGACGGTGGCGGGCATATCCTGCCTTATCCGGGTCCGCCAATGGAAAAGATGGACAATGAGGAGCAGTCACTGGCCCTCCTCTACCACCGCCTGCAAACATTTGCAGCCGGTCATGGCTGTGCCGCGGACTGGGATGCCGCGGAAGGGGAGCCGGAGGCAAGGACCGTCAGCGCCGGATGCCTGCCTGTTTTCGAAGCGCCCAGTATAACGCCGGATATTACACGCCGGGACGGAACGCCGGTCGAAATACCGCTGGCCCCGCTGGCCGGGCTTGTTGAAGGGGACGACGGTGTTGGAGCGCTTAAAGAACTGGTTCAGCTTTATGAAGAATGGATTCAAGAAAAGGAGAGCGAAATTCCCTTTTTAGAACCAGCTTATCATGACGCGGCAAACCGCCATATGGAAAAGTGCCAGCGTTGCCTTGACAGGATGGTGGATGGCCTGCGCTACCTGGAGGGGGACCCCCTGGCCAGGAGGGCTTTTCAACTGGCTAACCATGCCGTTCTCCTCCAGCAGGTCCGCAGCAGGCGCGAACCAAGGTGGATCCAGTACGACCAGAAAGAGCAGCGGATCAAGTTTTCTGACCCCTATATTCCTTCAAGCGACTTGAGCGCCGGAACCGGCAGGGGTAATTGGCGTGCCTTCCAGGCAGCTTTTTTACTGGCGGCAGTCTGTTCCGCCGCAGAGAGTGATGCACCGGATCGCCGGACTGTAGACCTGATCTGGTTTCCTACAGGCGGCGGTAAAACTGAGGCATACCTGGGCCTGGCTGCTTTTGCCATTGCTATGCGCCGTCTTAAAAACCGTCAGGATGCCGGCGTCCATGTGCTGATGCGCTACACTCTCCGCCTTTTGACTGCCCAGCAGTTCCTGCGCGCGGCGGGTCTTCTCTGTGCTCTGGAATACCTCAGGCGCAAGAACCCCGGGGAACTTGGGGAGGATGAGTTTTCTATCGGCTTGTGGCTTGGTGGCGACACTACACCAAATAGCAGGAGGGAAGCAATTTCAATTTTAAAGGGTCTGGTGAGAGGGGACCGGAGTACGGGTAACAAGTTTGTACTTGGCCGTTGTCCCTGGTGCGGGGCACAAATGGGCCCGTTAAAATACAAGGGTAAGAGGCCGAAGAACGCGCCGCAGGTTCCGGGTTACGACCGGAGTGGCGATACAGTTATTTTTGCCTGTCCAGACAACAGGTGCGACTTTTCCGGCGGACTTCCCGTTTATGTTATCGACGAGGACATTTATATCAAGAAGCCGTCGCTTGTCATAGGCACCATCGACAAATTTGCCATGCTGGCGTGGCGGCCAGAGGCAAGTGCTATCTTTGGACTAAACCCGGACGGGGAGCGCAGCAGCTCGCCGCCGGGACTGATCTTGCAGGACGAACTCCATTTGATTTCCGGACCGCTCGGCTCTATGGCCGGCCTTTACGAAACTGTCATCGAGGAGCTCTGTACTGACAGGCGCGGAGAGAAAGCGGTTGTTCCAAAAATTGTCTGCTCCACAGCCACAATTAGACGGTATAATGAACAAGTAAAGGCTTTGTATGCCCGGGAGGACACGGCCTTATTCCCCCCGCCCGGGCTGGACGCCGGCGATTCCTTTTTTGCGCGCTATGCCAGAAACCCGGACGGGTCACTGTGCCGGGGAAAGATTTTCGTGGGGGTTCACGCGCCGGGGCTTGGTTCCATGCAGACTGTGCAAGTCCGTACCTTTACAACCTTGTTGCAGGCCCCGGTCACGTTGCCTGCCGCCGGACGGGATCCGTGGTGGACACTGTTAATCTTTTTTAACAGCCTGAGGGAGCTGGGTAACACCCTTTCATTATTCCAATCAGACATACCGGATTACCTGGCTGTGCTCAGAAACCGCCAGGGTCTGAAGCCCCGTGATTTAAGGCGGTTGTACAATATAATTGAACTCACGGGCCGCCTGAAGGAGGACGAAGTTCCGGAAGCCATCTCTGCCCTGGAAATTAGTTGTACCAGTTCCGGGAAGTATCCTGTCGACGCCTGCCTTGCCTCAAATATAATAGAAGTCGGCGTCGATATTGACAGGCTTTCCCTTATGTCCGTGATAGGCCAGCCCAAAACGACCTCGCAATATATTCAGGTAACCGGGCGTGTAGGGAGGAAGTGGCATGAACGACCAGGCCTGGTGGTTACCTTGTACAGCGCCTCAAAGCCGCGGGACCGGTCACATTTTGAAAAATTCCGCAGCTACCATGAAAAGCTTTATGCGCAGGTTGAGCCCACCAGCGTTACACCATTTTCACCTCCGGTACTGGACAGGGCGTTGCACGCCGTCATGGCAGCCTACGTCCGCCAGGCCGGAACTGCCGGTATAGCGGAAAGGCCATTTCCTTACCCGGAGGACGCTGTCAAGTACTTCCAGAGTATTATTCTCCCCCGCGTCGATATGGTTGATCCTGATGAAGTCCCTAATTTTTTACGTGTTTTTGAAAAACGCGCCAGTGAATGGAAACAATGGGAGCGTACCCGGTGGAGCGGGGAACTACAGGGCAGTGACATACCGCAGCTAAGAGTTGCCGGGGCCTACGTCAGCAGGGAAGGAGCCCGCTATTCATGGCCTACGCAACAGTCCATGCGTAATGTGGATGCGCAATGTCAGGCGGTAGTAACCAGACTGTATTTACCAGGGGAGGATGAAAGCGATGCCTAGCGGGCCGGTCCGCCGTGCGCAATTGATTGCCCCTTTCGGGGTTGGTGCGATGATCGTTGTAAGGGACGGAACGTCTTTAATATCGGGAGGACTGGATCACTGGTACGAGTATGAGGATGGCGACAACGACCCGCGCAAGCTGGACCTTGAGGAGTTCAAGATCGAAGAATGGCGCTTGCAGCGGCAGCTTAGGGTGGATCATTTCCGGCTGCCGCCTGATTACAGAAAAAAAAGGCCCGGGGAGCAAACACCAAATTGTTACCTGAACGTACCTTTTTTACGTTTTCCATTATGGCATTTTTGCCCTGCCTGTAACCGCCTTGAAAAATTCCCGCTTTCCATGAGGGAAATCCCCAGGTGCACAGAGTGTGCCAAAAAAGGAAAGAAGCGGATTATGGTCCAGGTACCGTTTGTTGCAATGTGCGAGCACGGTCATATCCAGGACTTTCCGTGGAGGGAGTGGGTACACAGGTCAAGCAATCCCGCTTGTGATAAGCCGATGCGCCTTATTGCCACCGGTGGGGCATCGCTTTCCGGACAGGTCGTCAAATGTGAATGTGGCGTTCCACCACGTTCGCTCGCCCAGATTACCGCTGCAGACATTGACCGGACTACCTACCTAAGCAAAAACCTTGACAGTGACAAATCAAAAACCTTTTATTGTCAAGGTAAAAGGCTGTGGCTTGGCACAGATGAGGGGGAGTACTGCCCAGGGCACTTAAGGGGCTCGTTGCGGAGTGCGTCGAATGTGTATTACGCACAGGTACGCAGTTCCATTTATCTTCCCCGGGGTACCGGCGCTGTACCCGCGGAACTCGTAACACTTCTCGAACAACCTCCACTGGCTACACTAATTAAGCTTCTTTCCGGGGTCGGTACGTCTGTAACCCCGGATGTCCTGAGGCTCCAATACCCTGACATGGTCCGGGCATATTCAGACGAACAACTTGTAGCAGCCTTGCGGATTGTGCAGGATGAGAACCTGGATTCCGGACCTGAAACCGCAGTGGCCGGCGATGACTGGGAAACTGCTTACCGCAGGGCCGAGTTTAATGTCCTGAGAACACCCAGGAATGAAGAGATGCTCCGGATTAGAGAGGCGGAACTTGATGCATACGAAAGGGATATAATCCGGTTTTTCACCCGCATCTTGCTGGTCAGCAAGTTAAGGGAAACACGCGCACTGGCCGGCTTTACACGCGTATACCCGCAAAACAGCCAGACCCTGGAGGAACTGCGGGCCCGGATGTGGCGGACTGTACCGCCAGAAAATGAGTTCTGGTTGCCGGCCTGCCTTGTTTTTGGGGAGGGAATTTTCCTTGAGTTGGACGAATCAACGCTTCAAGAATGGGAGCGCCGTGACGATGTTGTCCGGCGGGTTCAGCCTCTGGCCGCCAATTACCGGCGGCTCCAAGCGGAAAGGAGGTTGCAGGACAGGCCAGTCGAGCCAAGGTATGTCCTCTTGCACACATTGGCCCACCTCCTGATGAACAGGCTTACCTTTGAATGCGGCTACAGCTCGGCATCCCTGAGGGAGCGGATTTATATGTCTAGTAACCCAGATGCCCCGATGGCCGGAGTGCTCATTTATACAGCTGCCGGGGACTCGGAAGGGACAATGGGAGGGCTTGTGAGAATGGGGAAGGTTGGGTACCTGGAGCCATTAATCCGCAGGTCGCTTGAAGGAGCACTGTGGTGCTCGGCCGACCCGGTGTGTATGGAGATGGGCGCCAGCGGCGGGCAAGGCCCGGAGTCATGTAACCTGGCTGCCTGCCATAACTGTGCACTGGTACCGGAAACAGCCTGTGAGGACTTTAACAGGTTTCTTGACCGGGCACTAGTTGTTGGAGATGTTATAAACCGGAATTTAGGATTTTTTACCCTGGGTTAAAGGGAAAATCAGTGTGAGAATAGTAAATTATTAAGGGGCAGGAAAGCTGAACCAGGTGGTGTTAATAATGACGCGGCAAAAACCGGTAGCGATCGATTTATTTGCAGGAGCAGGCGGTTTGAGTGAAGGACTTCACTTGGCCGGCTGGGATGTGGCTGTGGCTGTTGAAAAAGATGCACATGCCGCGGATACATATGATTTTAACCATAATGTAAGACAAAACCGGAATACAAAAATATTGCGGTGTGAAATTGAAAAAATAGGACGGGAGCACCTTCAGACTGCATTGCATGAATCCAGGGGCATTTCCGTGAATGAAGTGGACCTTATAGCAGGCGGCCCCCCGTGCCAGGGATTTTCCTCTATTGGCCCGAGGTCATTAAACGATTCTCGGAACAGGATGTTTCTGGAGTATATCCGCATTATTAATATAGTTAGGCCAAAAGCATTCATTGCAGAGAATGTCAAGGGCATTCTTTCATTTGCAAAAAAAGGGATGCCGAAACTACTAGGGCAGATCTTTGACAGGTTAGGTTACAATCTTTCTTCTGATGTGGTTAATTCTTTGGAATTTGGAGTTCCGCAGGACCGTATGCGTGTTTTTTTTTACGGAATAAGGCGGGACGTAGCAGATGAATTAAGAATTCCCTTTTTATCTGCTCCTGCCCCTTGCATGCCGGATATGATCAATATGTTTTATAAAGCGGGTCAGACATTAACCCTGAGTGAAGCGCTATCTGACCTACCTGACGGGGATGCGGTTGCCTTGGAATCACGGATATGGGTAACGAGCGGTGATATTCATGAGAAGAGTCAGGAGCATGAACCTTATACTTATCCGGAAACCGGGCAATTGACAGGTTACCAGCAGGCAATGAGGCGCCAGTCCGGCGGTATATATAACAGTCATACTAAGGGGATGTCACAGGGGCGTCTTGATAAGGTATCCTTGATACCAGAGGGCGGCGTCCGTGCATCAGGAGGCAGGAGCAATGCCTGGCGGCGCCTGAGCTGGAACCGTCATGCCCATACTTTGCAGGCACACATGGGAAAGGATTTAAAGGAATTTATTCACCCTCTGGTTGACCGGTGGATTACAGTCCGTGAGGCTGCCAGGTTGCAATCTTTTGATGATTCTTATGTTTTTTTGGGGTCCCAGCGCGCCCAGTTGTCACAGATCGGTAATGCTGTACCGCCGTTTGTTGGCTGGGCGATCGGAAGATCTATAGGAGAACAGTTAAAGCTGTTTGATACACCTAAATTGCCTTTACGGGCACCCAATCCTTTAAACCAGCTATTGTTCCCGATGAACGACCCACGGGATGCAAGATGGTTCGGTCTATTGGGCTATATTGCACGGGATCAGCAGCGGGAGAGCCAGATAGTCTGGATTTTGCATCATCTATACGACATGATGTTGGAAATGGCTAATGATTCAAAGCATTCAAAAGGGCAGACCCGTAAAAAAATAACTCAGGAGATTTCCAAGGACTCTCCGAAGGCTTCCGTACAGAGCGTATTGCAATTTGATTAACAATATAGTCGTAATACTTCAATATTAGGTGAACTGTTATGGACATCTGGAGTAAAGAAAAGCGCAGCCAGGTCATGTCAAACATACATTCAAAGAACACAAAACCGGAAATGGCCGTCCGGTCATTACTTCACAGAATGGGTTACCGTTTCCGGCTACATAAACGAGAACTTCCCGGATGCCCGGACATTGTCCTCCCAAAATACAATACTGTTATTTTTGTACACGGGTGTTTCTGGCATCTGCATAAAGGGTGCCGGGATGGCACCGTCCCTAAGACACAGCACGAGAAATGGAAGCTAAAACTAGAAAAGAATGTAGAACGGGACAAACTTCATTATGAGGAACTCCAAAAAATGGGGTGGAAGGTGCTTGTGATATGGGAGTGTGAAGTAGAGAAACAGCTTGATAAGGTAAAATTAGAAATCATTGATTTCTTGATGAAGAGATAAAGTGTTTACGATGTCAGGGAGTGGAGCAAGCCGTGTCACGAATCTATCTGATGACCCAGAACATGCTACAGATATATTCGCGATTAAGAATTTCCTGATACTATCATTTTTATACAGACGTGCATGGCAGAAACCTTTGCATGTAGGTATCGGTCCTGCCCTGGAAACTATTATATCTACGTTGCTAAAGCAATTTAGCAATTTATGGTGGGTTAGATGAAAACGGACGAACAAAGGGGGCCCTTTAAGATATGAACGAAAACAGAATACTAGTAAGATGAAGGGCTATATGTTTGAAGTAGCAATATCGAAATTATTAGAAAAAAATGACTTTATACTGACAAATCAATATATCGAGGGTCGTAATCTAAGAACAAGGGATAACTAAGGGGGTTTGTTTTATGGCTAATGTACACAAACACTTCCTTGCATTTCATGACACTATTAAATTAGATGACGAGAATAAAACGCTGCGTGATAAAAGAGATATAATTTTAGGGAAACTAAAAAAGAATATGTCACAAGATGCAAAAGGATATGATACATTTAATCAAGGCAGTTATGCCATGTCAACAGGTGTAATACCTGTTAATGGAGATTATGATATTGACGTTGGTATTAAGTTCAAGATGTCAAAGGACGATGCTGAACCGTTGACGGCGAAAGATTGGGTATTTAAAGCGTTAGATGGTCATACCAAGAGTGTGAAGATTAAAAACCCATGTGTGACAGTGGCCTATCAATTAGACGGAGAGCCTGCGTATCACGTTGACCTAGCTGTTTACGCTGCGGAAAATGCAGATGGTAAGTTATATCTGGCGAAAGGAAAACCTGAAAGCAAGCCTGAAAATAAAAAATGGGAGGCATCAAGCCCTCAAGAACTACTTGATAAAATAAGAGAACATTTCAGCAATCTAGATGACAGGGCACAATTCCGGCGGGTTATTCGTTATCTTAAGAGATGGAAAGATATTAAGTTTACCGATGGAGGTAATTCAAAGCCAACGGGTATAGCTTTAACTTGTGCTGCTTACCACTGGCTATCTCCTAATAAAACACTAGTTGATGTTATTGCAAATAAATATGAGTATAACGATTTAAAATGTGTAATAGAATTCGTTTCATCAATAATATCTAAGTTTTATCTGGTGTGGGACCAGGATTCCGGTAGATATATGTATAGGATTAAGGTGCAATTACCAGTAGATCCTTATTCGGACCTGATGGAAAAAATGACAAACAAACATATGGAGAAGTTTAAGGAAAAACTGGAAAAGCTGTTGAAAGTTTTGAAAGAAGCAGAAAATGAAGTTGACCCGGTGGAAGCATGTAAAAAACTAAAAGAAGAGTTTGGAGAAGATTTCCCTGTTCCACCGCCGGAAGAAACTGCTAAATCTAGGTCGGTTGCAATAACAACAACTTCATCTTCTGCTTGATATTGGTTGTAGTTATGAATTTAGATGAGATTATTTTATGTTTAAATGATAGAAATAGTGAAAGGTTTTCAAACTTTAAGCAAATTCCAACCGACCAAATAAATACTGCACGAAGTATAACCAATGCGATTGAGTGTACTGTTAACCTTAGTAAAAGAAATGTAACACTACAAATTGGTCTTAGTCATCTATTTCCATACGTATTACCTTTCATTTTTTTAAAAGAGTGTGATGTTTTCACCCAGATGGTGCCGCATGTCGAGGAAAACGGATACATTTGTTTCCTTTCTTCGGAAGGGTTATTATTAAATGCTGATAAAATACCTGATATTATCTTGGAGTCATTGGAAATGGCGTTGAGAATTATTGAAGATGGTCTGTCTGGACGCAACCGGGACGATTTATACAATGAGTTTGAGGCTTTTTGGAGGCGTATAGGGGACACCAAGCGGGTAGTAAGCTTAGTCAAGCCACAGACTGATTTTGGATATAAAAGTTTTTTTGTTTGGACAGTTTCTGGTCAACATAATCCTCAATTATTATTCTGCGATGATAAAGAAGATGGAAAACGTTATGCTAAACAAGTTTTTAGCGTCGATTTACCGGATTCCAACGTTGAAGGCGGATATTTTTTAATTTTACGTCCAGGAACACATATTAAATTAGAACAACTGAGGGAAAAATTAACTCCCAAGATTATCCGTCACATTGTTCAAAATAATCTTTCAGGTTCAATTCGTAAGCGATTTTTCAAACATATAAAAAAACAAACTGTTTCGCATGGGAAAAAAGAATATCTCTTACTGGGTGTACCTCAGCCCGATGGTAATATTTCCCTTGTGGGCATTGAGTTCAATGATTTTCGTTTACATTCTAATAAAAAAGGAAGTCAGCTGAAACATCCTCTTGATGAGTCTCTCGGCTATACAGTGAATGTTGTTCCATTAACTATTGAGCGACACTATCAGGATCACTTAGTTTTGAGAACGGGCGGCGATATCGGGTTTACTGGAAAAAAAGTGATTGTGTTGGGAGCGGGCGCAATTGGAAGCAGGATTGTAGGTGAATTAATTCATGCCGGAGTTAGCGATGTTGCAATAGTGGATAACGATATTATTACAGCTGACAACCTTTACCGACATGAAGTGGGTGTCATCTATTTATATCAGAATAAAGCAAAAGCAGTCTCGGCTCATTTTAAATTTAAATATCCACTAGCGAAAGTTTTACCTTTAAATAAAAACGTGTACGATATCCTTATGGACAAACTAGATATATTAGAGAAGTTCGACCTAATAATCTCGGCACTGGGAAACCCGACAATGGAGATGTTGCTAAACCGAAAGTTACGTGATTTAGAAAAGCCCCCACCTATTATATTCACATGGGTAGAACCTCTGGGGATAGGTGGACATGCGATTGCATCATTGAACAACAATCGTGCTGGTTGTTATGAGTGCCTGCATACAAATCCAGTTGGGCCGACTGAAGAGTTTATTAATCGCGCATCGTTTGCCGCGCCAAGACAAACATTTACTAAAACAGTTGCAGGTTGCGGAACACAGTTTACACCTTATGGTTCACTCGATGCATTACAGACAGCCATTCTTGCAACCCGTCTTGCAATAGATATTATGATTGGTAAAGAGTTATATAATCCACTCGTTTCATGGAAAGGAGAGCCGTCTAAATTTTTGGAAGCCGGCTTTGCTTTATCGGATAGGCACAAATTGTCGCAGGAGTACTTGATTGAAACCAGGTATAAATATATAACTGGCCGCTGTAAAACATGCTCAGGTGAGGAATAGAGTGAGAGATATATGATAGATAGTTTAGTTTACAAAATTGTACCCTATGGTCGGCTTAAGGTCGCCCCTCAACCACTATCAAAAATGCTGTCATATCAACAGCACCAGCACGATGTTACGGAATCTGGTGGTTTGGTTGCAGGTAGATATCTTCTCGATTGTGATGATATAGTAATTGACGTCGTCACCGTTCCAATGAAAGGTGATATACAGGAACGATACTTCTTCAAAAAGAATGCCATTAACCATCAGCGGCTTCTTGAAATGCATTGGAAACAGAGTAAAGGAACTTGTAACTATATTGGGGATTGGCATACTCATCCTGAACCGATACCACACCCTTCAAGCCATGATTGCGACCAATGGCTAAAAGTTTTAAAGGAAACAAAAACAGACCAAGTTTTTATATTCTTTATAGTTGTTGGGACGCAACAAGTACGAATATGGCAAGGCTTCCGGAAATCAGGAAAGATAAGGGAGATATTTTTGGAATAGGAGGAGGTTTTGGTGGCCCGTAAAAGAAAAAACAAGCCTGAAGAAATAAAATCAAGGAAATCATTATCAAAAATGGAAGAAATAACATTATGGGTTGCTTCCGGGGCACAGTGTGCAATATGTAAGAAAAAGCTTATCTTTGAAAGTTCAAGGGTGTATATTAACATAGCGGACAAAGCTCACATAATTGCACATAGTGGGGATGGGCCGAGAGGGGAGTATAGCCTAAAAGATTTCAGCCTTACCGATGAAGATTTAGATAGTATCCGTAATATAGTTTTACTATGTAAAGATCATCATCATATTGTTGATACTAACCCAACGAATTGGACAGTTGATAAGTTATTTAAAATTAAACATGAGCACGAGGCGCATATACGGGCTAAACTTGATTGTAATCAGGCTGCTTTGGCTATAATTCATAAGACTATGGACGATACACCTGTGGCTATAGATTTGGTTAATGATGCCGATGCTTTAATACTTGGAAAAGCTGAATACCAAAAGGTATTTGACGATTTCACGCCAGAAGGCTGGAAAACAGCAAAAACCGAAGTGGAAACATTATATCAGGAAGTGAAAGAAGCAATAAAATTAAATGTTTATTCTCGGGTATGTGTTTTTCCTCTTTCCCATATACCTCTGCTTGTCTACCTTGGCTTTTTAATTGGTGACAAAATTCCCGTTAGTACGTTTCAATATTCAAGGGATGCCAATCATTGGGTTGGTTGTAATCCAGATGGTAAAACCAGAATAGGCGAACTTCAAGTGGTGTCTAACACTCGTGGAAAAAAGCAGTTGATTGTATCTATATCCGTTAGCGCGCCAGTCCATCAGGAGGATATTGCAGAGGCATTAGAGGCTAGTTTGGAGGATTATGATGAACTCCATATTAGTGTTGATAACCCCAAAATAGATAGTGTTCTTTATGTAGAAGAAGTAAAACTAGTTCAGAATAGGTTTAAGTATGGTGTAGAGGAAATGCATGGTCAGAACCGTTATGAAGAAATACACCTTTTCTTAGCAGTACCGGCAGGCTTAGCAGTAGAGATTGGACGTTCTATAAACGCTAACATGTGGTGTGAGGTTATTACCTATAATTATCGGTTCAGGGAGATACCGAAATATAAAGTTGGAGTTAAAATATAGAATTGTTACAAGTAGAAAATTAGGTTACTAGTAGGGGTATTGCCAGCAAAACGCGTATTTTGTAAATAAGTGTTGTAGCATAGGCTAAAATTATGAGATGGAAACCGGAATTCCTGTTTGCTAATGTTTACCCATGGATAACAGTTTTAATGGCGAGGATTGCATACATGTTTCTATCCCATGCGTTTTTATCGTATACGCACAATGCATATGTAAGACGCAAAAAGCCCCTGCGTATTTGCTAATGCAAATCTCACAAAGGCTTATATAATGGGCATTTCCTGGTGTCGGAGGCGGGACTTGAACCCGCACGGTCTCCCATACGCCCCTCAAACGTACGCGTCTGCCTATTCCGCCACTCCGACAAGTTATCGCAAAGACAATTATAGTATCAGCTCAGGCTTTTGTCAAGGTGCTGCGGCTTGTCGAAAATTCGCTAGCCATATAAATATCTGAATAACTTTTCGTGCCACAGCACCTTGCGGACGAAGTTGCGGGTTTCTGCGTAGGGTATGCTGTCCAGGTTCCGTAAATCTCCGGTCCACCTGGTTTCGGCCAGCCACTTTTTTACGTTGCCCCGCCCGCCGTTGTAAGCTGCCAGGGTGGTGACGGTCTGGTTGTCGAATTCCTCGTACAGGTTGGCCAGGTACCAGGCCCCCAGGCGGATGTTCACTTCGGGATCATAGAGCATGTTCTCGTTAAAATCATTCATTCCCGACTGCAGGGCAATCCAGCGGCCCGTTTCCGGCATGATTTGCATCAGTCCCACGGCCCCCTTGGGGGATACCGCCCCGGCCCGGAAGTTGCTCTCCGTCCTGATTACTGCCGCCAGCAGGGACGGCTCCAGGCCGTTGGCCGCCGCCTCCTGGCGGATGGTTTCTTCGTAGGGGAAGGGGTAGGCCATTCTTAAAAAGTTATTGGTGTTCAGTACCGCTACAATCAGGATAATTAGTATGATGAGATTGCGCAGGCGCAATCTTTTTTTTCTGGCCACCGCTTGATCACTCCGGGTTGTTTTTTATTTGCTCTGGACTACAACAGTATACCACAGCCTGTCCACCTGCCGCTTGAAATCCTCCGGGGCACCGTTGTTGTCGATGACCCGGTGGGCCAGGGGTATTTTTTCCGATTGGGGCATCTGGGACGCCAGGCGGCCGGCGGCCTGCTCCAGGTTAGTATTGTCCCGCCGGGCCACCCGGCGCAGCATGGTTTCCTCGTCGGCTGCCACCAGCCAGATCTCGTCCACCAGGTGGTGAAAGCCCGCTTCAATTAAGAGGGGGGCCTCGATGACCAGGGCCGGTGCCCCGGACTGCCGGCGGTGGTCATCGATGTGTCTGTTCACCTCGGCCCGGATTCGGGGGTGGGTGATTTTGTTCAGGGTCTGCCGGGCCCCGGGTGAGTTAAATACTATTGACGCCATTTTGGCCCGGTTCAGGGTGCCGTCCGGGTTGAGTATGCCGGGGCCGAAGGCTGCAATGAGCTCGGCCAGGGCCGGTGAGCCCGGCGCGACAATTTGCCGGGCCACCTGGTCGGTGTCAACTACTTTGGCCCCCAGTTCAGACAGGTAAGCGGCAACAGAACTCTTGCCGCTTCCGATGTTTCCGGTTAAACCGATGATCATTTAAGGTTTCTCCCGTTATGTTTAATATAGTTTGAACAGGCCCAGGGCGATGAGGATGCAGCCCGGCAGGGCGCTGAACTGGCGGCCGAAGGACATGGCCCCCACGCCGCGGCCGAACAATAGGCCCAGGTAGGTCAGGATAATATGCCCCAGACCGACTACGATGGCCGTCAGCAGAATGCCGAAGCCCAGCATGGATACAGCGAAGCCTGCGGCAAAGGCGTCCAAGGCCAGGGCCAGGCCCAAAAGCAGGGCCTCCCGCCAGGAAATCACCCCTGAGCGGTCCAGGTCGGCCCGGGCCGGTTCCTTCAGGATCTGGATGACCAGGCCCAGGAACTTGATATGAATTTTAAACAAGGTTTGCTGTTCCCCGTTAACTGTGCGCACTTCTTCAGAAATTACTTCTTCCTGCTTATCTGTGCTATGATTTGCCGTTAAGGACTGGTACAGAATCCATAATCCGATGAGGAGCAGAATGGCGCCGCCCATTTTTTCGGCCAAGTTTGGCGGTATAAACTGGAGCAGCAGTTGCCCCGCAGCCATGGAAATAACAATGGCCAGAACCGACATGGCACTGATAATGAGCAGGGATGACAGCGGCAGCTTGATGTTGCGCACACCGTATGCTATTCCAGTCCCGAAGGCGTCCATGTTCAGAGCCAGGGCAAAAACAATAACGGTTAGCAATTCCATTCCTCGACTTAACCTCCCCCAAGCAGCAGTTAAGACTAATATATGGGGAGGCCGGCGGAAATGTGCCTGGTTAAGGCCTGGCTAGGGCTTCTGGCAGCAGGGGCAGAAATAGGTGCTCCGGCCGCTGACCTTGATGCGGTTTATGGGTTTCCGGCAGTTGGGGCAGGGATGGCCCTCCCGGCTGTAGACCCGGAGTAATTCCTGGTAATTGCCGGACCGGCCGTCGCCGTCCACATAGTCCCGGAAGCTGGTGCCGCGGTTGTTGATGCCTTCCTCCAGGACCTCCTGAATGGCGTGGAAGATTCTGGTAACCTCCCTGGGGTTCAGGCTGTTGGCCAGCCGCTCCGGGTGCAGCCGGGCCCGGTGCAGGGCCTCGTCGACGTAGATGTTGCCCAGGCCGGCGATGAAGGTCTGGTCCAGCAGCAGCGCCTTGAGCCTGGTCCGGCGCCGGCGCAGCTCCTTGCGTAAAAAGTCCCTGGTAAAGCCCTTCTCCAGGGGCTCCCGGCCCAGGTCCCTGAGTTCCGGCGCCTCCCCCAGGGACTCCGTGGGGATCAGGATCATCCGGCCGAATTGGCGGATATCGGTGAACCTTAGTTCCCGGCCGTTATCCAGCTGCAGAATGACGTGGGTGTGGCGGGGCAGCTCATCGCCGGGATCAGCGTACACCAGGCGGCCGGTCATGCGCAGGTGAATTACCAGGGTGTAGCCGCCGGAAAGGTGGATTAAAAGATACTTGCCCCTGCGCCCAAAGCTTTCAATGGACCTGCCGGTGAGAGCGGATTTGAATTCCTCCGCCCCGGGCAGGCGAATCACCTTGGACAGGTTGATGGTCACACCGGTTATGGCCAGGCCAGTGAGATTTTTTTGCAGTGACCTCATTACAGTTTCAACTTCCGGCAGCTCGGGCACTAGATCATCCCCTAGATTTTTAATTTATGCCGGGGCAGAGGAAAAAAGTATTAAAACGCGCGCACAGAGGGAACTGATTAAACTTACGTTTTTTTAACATCGTACCAACTGGGTCCCATTTTTATGTCCACCACCAGAGGCACTTTCAGCTGGACGGCGTTTTCCATACACTCCCGTACCAGCCGGCGCATTTCCTGGATTTCGCCGGCGGGTACGTCAAAGATTAGCTCGTCGTGGACCTGCAGCACCATTTTGGCCTTCAGGCTGCGCCCGTCCAGTTCCTTTTGCAACCTGATCATGGCCAGCTTGATGATATCCGCGGCGCTGCCCTGGATGGGGGTGTTGATGGCGGCGCGTTCACCAAAGTTTCTGGTAATCCGGTTGCTGCTGAACAGGTCCGGCAGGTAGCGCCTTCTGTTCAGCAGGGTGGTGACATAGCCTTTGTCCCTGGCTTCGGCGATGGTGTTGTCGATGTAGTTCTTTACCCCGCGGTAGCGGTTGAAGTAGCTCTCAATGTAGCGGCGGGCCTCGGCCCGGCTGACCCTGATGTCCCGGGACAGCCCGAAGTCGCTGATGCCGTAGACAATGCCGAAGTTGACGGCCTTGGCCCGGTTCCGCAGTTCCCCAGTTACCTGGTCCAGGGGCACGCCGAACACCTCGGAGGCGGTTCTGGTGTGAATGTCCTGGCCCTCCTTGAAGGCCTCGATTAGAATGTCATCACCGGCCATGTGGGCCAGGACCCTCAGTTCAATCTGCGAGTAGTCGGCGCTCAGGATTAGATTCTCCTCATCCCTGGGCACAAATACCTTTCTGATGCGCCGCCCCTGCTCCAGGCGGATGGGTATGTTTTGCAAATTGGGTTCGGCGCTGGACAGCCGGCCGGTGGCCGTGACTGTCTGGTGAAAGGTGGTGTGGATTCGCCCGGTGTCCGGGTTGATAATGGCCCGCAATCCGTCCACATAGGTTGATTTGAGCTTCACCAGGCTCCGGTACTCCAGGATTAAGGGCATTATGGGATGGGCCCCGGCCAGTTCCTCCAGCACCCCGGCGTCAGTGGAATAGCCGGTCTTAGTGCGCTTGATGACGGGAAGCCCTAATTTCTCAAATAAGATAACCCCCAGCTGCCTGGTGGAATTGATGTTGAAGTCTTCACCCGCCAGGCCGTGGATTTGTTCGGCGGCGGACTCGATTTGCGCTTCCAGGTCTACGGCCATGGACTCCAGAATGGCCGGGTTTACGGTCACCCCGGCAATCTCCATCCCGGCCAGGACCAGGGCCAGGGGCAGTTCCACATCCCGGAACAGGCCCAGGCTATCCTGGCCAATTAATTTATCCGTCAAGATGCCGGCCAGCCTGGCTGTGGTATGGGCCCGGGTAGTCAGGTAATCGTTGCCCTCCAGGGGCAGGACGATGCCCAGGCACTCCAGGGCCAGGTCGGCCAGCCCCTGGTTGGGTGAGGCCGGGTTCAACAGGTAGGCGGCCAGCATGGGGTCAAAGGTGACGTTGACCAGCCTGCCCCCATGGGGATGCAGCAGCCAGGCCTGGTTTTTGATGTCGTGCCCCATCACCTCTATGCGGGGGTTGCTGCAGATTTCCAGGATCACGCCCAGCAGTCGGGCTTTGCCGGTATCGGGCAGGTAGTAAACTTTATCTGCCATGGCCACTGCCGCCGCGGCCAGCCCTTCTTTGCGGTCCCCGGCCAGGGCCAGGGCCACCCGGCCTTCCTTTTCGGCCTCCTCCAGCAACTCTTCCGCCCCGGCGTCATCAGTGACGCACAGGCAGTCCACGTGATAGGTTGCCACATCCGGCCCGGGGCTGTGGTCTTTGCCCTTGCGGGCCTTGCTTTTGGCGCTCTCCTCCTGGCCGCCGGCACTGCTCATGATCTTGCGCACCAGGGTCTTGAACTCCAGCCGGCTGAATACGGACAGCAGCTCCGGGTAATCCGGGCCGGGCCAGATGCAGGAATCAATATTAATGTCCAGTGGAACCTCCCGCTCGATGGTGGCCAGCTTTTTGGACATTAGGGCCTGCTCCCCGTACTCGGCCACTTTTTGCCGCAGGCGGGAGGGGAGATCTTCCGCCCGGGCCACCACTTCCTCCACACTGTTAAAGTCCTTGAGCAGGACCAGGGCGGTTTTTTCCCCCACCCCGGGTATGCCCGGGATATTGTCCGAGGCGTCCCCCATCAGCCCCTTGAGGTCAATTAACGCGGACGGTGTGATGCCGTACCGTTCAAAAACCTTGTGCTCATCGTACTCTTCGGTTTCTGTGATTCCCTTTTTGGTGAGCAGCACCCGGGTGTGGGGGGAAACCAGCTGCAGGGTGTCCCGATCTCCGGAAAGAACAATTGACTTACGGCCCGAATTCTCGGCCAGCCTGGTCATGGCGCCGATGATGTCGTCGGCCTCATAGCCTTCCACCTCAACCATGGGGATGCGCATGGCCCGCAGCACTTCCTTAAGCAGGGGGAACTGGGACCGCAGGTCGTCGGGGGTGGCCTTGCGGTGGGCTTTGTAATCACTGAACTCACTGATCCGGAAGGTCACCGGGCCCTTGTCAAAGGCCACCGTTACCAGCTGTGGCCGCAGGTCGGCCAGCACTTTCAGCAGCATGTTGGTAAACCCGTAAACGGCGTTGGTGGCCACGCCGCGGCTGGTGGACAGCGCCGGGATGGCGTGATAAGCCCGGTGGGCCAGACTGTTGCCGTCTATAATCAAAAAAAGGTCCCGGTACATTTTATTAAGCACCTGCCTCCTGTATCATAACAAAACTAGCAAGTATTCAGTAAACCAGGTGGAGGCACGGCGTTATCGTTAGCGAACGACTTGCGGAGCGCCGGTAACAGCACCCGGCGCAGTGAGGGTAACCGGACTGCGGCGCGAAACCAGCGGACTGCTAAGACGACGGGTTTGAGAACAAGGTGCTTTGAGGAGGTCAGGCGCCTTCCATTACAAATCTATCGCCGCCTTTGCAGCGCCGCTAGTCCGGTCCGAAACAAGCCGGGCTGCTGTCGGCGCGGAGCACTGGAGTGAGCGGTGATAACGCCGCGCCTAAACACCGGTTTCACTGAATACATACCAAAACTAGTATTTCACCGCCGAGGTCAAAATACCTTCTCCGGTTGGGGAGATCATTTTAACCCGGCCCTGGTGGAAGGAGATTCCAGAAAGAGCACGAATTACTTTAAGTAATTTACGAAGAGGGTGATTAATTTGACCAGACGATTTAAGGTGCTGGTGCTGGCGCTGGTGCTGGCGCTGGCCTGTCTCAGACCGGCGGCTGCGTCAGGGGAGGTGTTGCTTTTGCAGGAGGTGCTGGATCATCTGCGTTACCACCACATCAGCGGTCCGGATAAGGGCAAGTTACTGGACGGCGCCCTGGAGGGAATGTTTTATGCCCTGGAGGACCCTTATACGGAGTATTACACGGACGAGGAAATGAAGGACTATACCGATACCCTGGACGGGAATTATGTGGGGGTTGGTGTGCAGCTCATGGCCGGTGAAACCTGCCCCCTGGTGGTGGAGGTGCTGCCGGATTCACCCGCCGCCCTGGCCGGCATACGCCCCAATGACTGCGTCACCGCCGTTGGCGGCAGGGATCTGACAGGCCTGAGCCTGGACAGTGTGGTAAGGCTAATCAAGGGACCTGAGGGTACGGAGGTCACCCTTACCCTGCGCCGGGACGGGGTAAAGGATTTTAATGTCACCGTCAAGCGCGCCCCGGTGCACAGGTCCACCGTTGACTACCGCCTGCTGGACAGCGGGGCGGGCTATTTCATGGTGTACAGCTTTGGTTCCCGCACCGCCGAGGAATTGCGTCAGGCTTTGCTTGCTGCCCTGGAGCAGGGGATGACTTCGGTAGTTCTTGACCTGCGCTACAACGCCGGCGGGTATATCGACGCGGCGGTGGATGTGGCCTCGCTGTTTTTGGACCCCGGGCTGGTGGTGACCAAGGTTGCCGACCGGGAAGGTGTGGCGGAAACAATGCTGACCAGAGGGGGGGCGGTGGCCAAAGGGCTGCCGGTGGCTGTTTTAACCAGCGGCTTTACCGCCAGCGCCGCCGAAATTTTAGCCGGTGCCCTGCAGGATCACCAGACGGCCATAGTGGTTGGCACTCCCACTTACGGCAAGACCACGGTACAGGTGGTCATTCCCCTGAAGGCCGGGGGTGTTTTGAAGCTGACCAAGTACAAGTACTATACCCCTGAAGGCCGGGATATTGACAAGCACGGCCTGAGCCCCGATAAGTCAATTCAAACACCCGAGGCGCAACTGGCCGCCGCCCTTCGTCTGCTGCAGCCCCAGCGCCCCCAGGTGGTTAAATTTGCCGCCGGGTCCCGGGAGGTGGAGGTGGGTGAAGAGAAGGTGTTCAGCGCCGCCGCCCCCTTTTCAGACGGGGGACTGTTATATGTGCCCCTGAGATTTACCCTGGAGTCTATGGCCTATGTGGTCGAGTACCGGGCGGAGGAGAATAAGATCTATATAGAGGGCGGCGAGGGCCTGCTGGTGCTTAATCCGGGCCGCAGTGAGTTTGTCGCGGGGAATGATGTTCAAAAATTGGGCGCCCCGGTGGTGGTAAAAAATGGTGTTACTTATATCAATATCGGGGACCTTGGCCCTCTGGGCCTTGAAATTTCCAGGGAGGGTGATTTGGTGTTCCTTAAGGGTTAACCGGCGTCTACTCAACTGATGTAGTGATATCTCAGGAATTGTGAAGGAGAATATCCATTTTTGTTGAATACAATGTTCTAGAATGAATTACACCTATGATCCCCGCAATGACAAGGGGGTGTCTTAAATCAAAAAGCGCAGAAGACCTGAATGCGGTAGTGGTAAAGCGCCGGATGATTGCTGTGCCTCATCCAACGTAGTTTCCCTGGACCAGTTCAGGTGGCGCCGTACCGGCCAGCAACTAAGGCGTAAACTGGGGGAGTTTGCCGACCACCCGTCCCTGATTGTGGAAGCTTCCATGGCCCAGGAACTTTATCTTGGCACAATTGCCCCCTCACTGGCCGATTCCGATGATGACTTTATCATGGAACGGTGCTTTGAGTGGTTTATTTTTGATTACCGGTTAGCCGGGGGCGGCACGGTTGTTAATAAGTTTCTAGGTCAAAGCGGGCTGGATGAGGCCGAGGCGACCATGCTGAAACAGTGGGCACTGGCCCGCCTGTCCTTGTATGAGGTGGAGTCGGTAGCCCCGGGGGAGTTGCAGCTAAAGGACATTTTGAGCCAGCACAGGTATCTGGTCAAGGATAATGCCGCCGGTCAGGATATTGAGGAAAAAAGTATTCTTTTTATGCGTGTGCTGCCGGTGGGCCGGGAGTTTGAGTTTTCCACCAGCGGCCTGGCCTTGCCGGCGTCATGCAAGTCACTGCTTACCAGGCGCATTTATGACGATATTAAGAAGTACTGGAAGAGTTCCGGCTGCCGGGGCAAGCCCGATCTGGACAGGTATTTGCGGGAAAGGGCCCATGTAATTAATGCCTGGGTGATGGAGTTGGGCCTGACGGTGGAAATTCCCCAGCTCATTATCAACGAGCCCGGGGAGCATGCCGGGCTGACAGTGGCGGGGGACAGCTTGCTGGAAAACCTGCCCGACGGGATCATCGAGAAGATAACAGATATTCTGCTGAATAATTTTTATGACCAGGGGGTTGACCGTGCCCTGCCGGTTCTGGACGGGAAATCGCCCCGGGAGGCCTGCCGCACCGGGAAGGGGCGCCGCAAGGTGGAGAAACTGGTACGGGAGTTTGAACTGATGGAGCAGTCCCGGGCCCGCAAGAACGAGTACAACTATGACATTAACAAGCTCAGGAAAATCCTCAAGCTTGATGCCGGCCGGCCAGCGGAAGACGATGATGTAGTTCCCCAACGTTCGGAGCGGCCGCCGGTTGCCAGGGGGCCCCATGACTACACCTGGCAGCGCCCGGAGTATGCCGGGGTGGCCGGGGAAATTCAAGCCTGCCTGCGGGGTTTGGGCTACCGGGAGGCGCAAATAGCCCGGGCGTTGCAGCTGTGGTATGATTATTCCTCCCGGGTCTGCCCCAATTTCCGTAAACTGGGGGTCTGGGTGGCCCCGGTGGTATACGCCATGGCCAGGCTGGAATTTGACAACTCCGTTAGCCAGGCCAACCTGGCTGAGCACTATAATGTTGCCGTGTCCAGCATCTCCAGTAATTACCGCGCCATTTGCCGCACCCTCGACCTGGTTGCCTTTGATCAGCGCTACAGCACCCAGAAGTCGCCCCTGGAGGGGCTGGAGGAAGCAGACCCGGTATTGGCCCATATTTTGGGGCGCCTGCGTCTCTAGCCAAAAATTGGTCATACCCATCCTATTTCCATGCTCTGGCAAATATAATGAGGTATGACCATTTTGTCTTGAGGGGGGCGGGGATTTGCTGCAGTTTATTGGTAATGTTACGGAGATAGTAACCCGGGAGGTTACAGTTTTTATTGCGGCCCTGGGTTATTGGGGCATAGCCCTGGGTATGGCTGTGGAAAGCGCCAATGTGCCCCTGCCCAGTGAAATCATTTTGCCCTTCGGGGGCTACCTTGTGGCCACGGGCCAACTGAGCTTTGTCGGGGCGGCCATGGCCGGCGCCGTGGGTGGAACGGTGGGGTCGATTATATCCTACTGGATCGGCCTCAAGGGGGGGCGCCCGTTCTTACTGCGCTATGGCAGGTATGTGGGGATATCCTGGCATCACTTTGAGCTGGCCGAGGACTATTTCCGGCGCTATGGCGAAATAACTGTGTTTGCAGCCAGGCTGATGCCGGTGGCGCGCACTTTTATCTCGCTGCCGGCGGGTATAACAGGGATGTCCTTTGGCCGGTTTGTTGTGTATACCTTTCTGGGTTCCCTGCCCTGGTGCTTTTTTCTCACCTATCTGGGGGTGAAGATGGGGGAGCACTGGACTGAGCTGAAATTCTGGTTTCACCGCTTTGACCTGGTATTTATCGGGGCGGCCCTGGTGGGCCTGCTCCTTGTAATTATGCTGAGGCGGCGTTAAACGCCGGCCGGGGAGGCCTGGGGTTTGGAATATCAAGAAACCGCGCTGAATCTGATCATAACTTTGGGCTACCTGGGCCTGGGCCTGGGCATGGCTTTGGAGTTTACCGGTATTCCCTTTCCCGGTGAGGTTGCCCTGGCCTTCGCCGGCTTTATGATTTGGAAGGGCTTTATGGAAATATTGCCGGCCTGGGGGGCGGCCCTTGCGGGCTCCTGGGCCGGTTCTTTTATCGCCTATATGATCGGGGCCAGATTGGGCAAGCCGTTTATCCTGCGCTATGGCCGGTATGGCGGGCTTACCCCGGAGCGGATGCAGCTGGCTGAAAACTGGTTTGCCGCCCGGCGCGCCCTGGTGCTTCTGCTGGGACGCTTTATTTCCGGTGTGCGGCCCATGAGCTCCTACCTGGCCGGGATAGCAGGGATGCCGGTGGCACCCTTTGTGGTCCTGTCCTTTCTCGGGACAGCCCTGTGGTGCTCGACTTTTCTTTACCTGGGCCTGCTGCTGGGGGCTAATTACCATAAGGTTCCGGGCCTGGCCGGCTGGATCGGGGTGCTTTTCCTGGGCCTGTCCCTGGGCCTGGCCGGCTACTTCTGGCTGCGCAGGCGCAGGTTCAAAAGCACTGACTGAAGGGGGTCGTTACCCCGGCGAATTTGCACCGGGGTCCCTGTGGGAACCAGCTCAAACAATTCCTCCACATCTTCGTTGTGCATGCGAATGCACCCGCCGGAAGCATGGGCGCCGATGTAAGAGGGCTCGTTGGCGCCGTGGATGCCGTACTTGTGCCTGGCCCCGCCGGCGCTGAGCCCCAGCCAGCTGTTGCCCGGGCGGGGGTCCGGGGAGTTGGCCCCCGGTGTGTTCACGCCCTTGGTCAGGATGGTGTAGTTGCCCTCAGGGGTGAGCTCCGGGCTCCGGTCTGTGGTCACGGGATATTCCTTCACCAGTTCCCCGTCCCGGTAGAAATACAGTTTGTTGGTGGCCTTGTTAATCAGGATAAACTCGCCGGTCTCCACAGGCGGGTTGGGCAGAGCATAGGCTTCCAGGGCGGCGGCCAGGGAAGTGAACAGGAAAATGGCCATTACAGCCAGGCCGATATGCCTGAATACACGGTCCCGTTCCATTATTACACCTCCGTAACTCTTCACCCGGCTGCGGGTGTTTTTTCGTTTCAGGGGAATGGCTGCCGGCACGTTTAGTTTACCCTGGCGCCAAAAATAATTGCATACTGTGTTTTTGTGGGCCATTTCTTGCTGAATAATGAAGGTTCACTGATACATAATAAAGAAGACTTGGTTCAGGTGGTGGGGTTTTGACCCATACGTTGGGGACATTCCTCCGAAGGAGGTGTGTCCCCTGACCGCTAAACCTTAGTCGCATTTATTTCGAGTTTACAGCCTGTTAATCCCATTAGTTGGGGACATTCCTGTCCCCAGAGAAATACCCAAGCTTCAGCAGGTGTGTCCCCTTTCCTTATGCGAGGGCGGGGTCTTACAGGCTGTGCGAAGATAAAGAAGGTGCCTTTTAAGGCACCTTATGCTAGTCCACTACACCGGGTCCGTAAGTAAGCAGCTCGGAAACGGTAACCAGCTTATAGCCTTGCTCCTTGAGTCCCTTCAGCACGGCAGGCAGCGCCTCGGGGGTCTGGGTGCAAGTGTCACTGGCATGCATCAGGATAATTGCGCCGGGCTCCACCTTGTGCAGGACATTGTTCACAATCGCCTCGGGGCCGGGTTTTTTCCAGTCCAGGGAGTCGGCGCTCCACTGAATGACCTTGTAGCCAAGCTCATCGGCAGTATTGATGACCATCTCGTTCCAGTCGCCGTTGGGTGTGCGAATAAGGTTGGGCGCTGTGCCGGTTACCTCTTTTATAATTTCATGGGCCTTCATGATTTGTTCTGCAACCTGTTCTTTGGAGTACTCGCTGTAGTTCACGTGCTTGTGTCCGTGGCTTGCCACTTCATGTCCCTCTTGAACCAGCCGCCGGGAAAATTCCGGGTAGTCTTCGGTCCAGGGACCGCTCAGGAAAAAGGTTGACTGTACACCGTGTTCTTTCAGTATGTCTATCACCGGTCCCGGCACCTGGGTGCCCCAGCTGATATCAAAGGTAAGGGCGGCAACCTTTTCCTCTGTTTGGACCTTGTAGATAGCATGTGGTTTGGGCTTGACCATACTGGGTATGGAGCGCTGGCTCATGAGCATGGCTGTAAACATAAGGGCAGTGAAGCTAATGACAAAGATAAACAAAATATTCTTGCGCAGTTTTGATAGATCCAGATAATAGACCTTCAATTCATCACCCGGTTTCTGAAAACTAAACAAATCTGATTTATACAGGATAATCCAGATATATTTAGATTTCTCTCCCGCCGACCAACGGGAGGCAGTTTCACAGGATTCAACTCTTTGCGACGCATCATCGGATGTGACTGCCAAGAAACCTTTTTCCTTTCTTATTATTATTTACTCAGTTTTCATAGCCGCTACCACCTCCTGTTACTATTTTTACAATAGAACAGGTGTTTGAGTAAACGATATTTAGTTATTTTTTATAATAATTTATTGGCAGTATAGTAAAAATATGTATATCATTTTAAATGTTAGGGGGTAGTTTTCTGTGCATTTTATCACTGAACTAATCCGCCCTAAGACCCCCGCCTCTGTAG
>JBFMEU010000016.1:0-43935 GCA_040753155.1 Bacillota bacterium | reverse complement strand
AACTAATCCGCCCTAAGACCCCCGCCTCTGTAGGCGGCGGGTTTCAAAGGGCGGTTAAGTCCAGTATGGACTCGGCTAACATTCAGAGGGGGTTGAATCCCCCTCTGAATGAAGTCTCGTTCAACGTCTTCCCTTCAGCCCTTCGCTGCGCTCCGGGGACGCTCGAACCGTCTCTGCGGCTGCGCTTACTCTTAAATTACGCTGTGGTGTTAGGAATAATCTTTACCTTTACCTGGTGAAAAATACAATGTCACCGAAATTTGCGCCGGCTACTTTACCCAAAAGATTGCATATAAACCTCCATTTATCGGGATAATTTTGAACATTTTGTAACTACTCAGGAGTCAGGAGTCAGAAGTCAGAAGTCAGGAGTCAGGAGTCAGAATGAAAAAACCAGCGAAAACATTTGAAGATTTACTGGCATGGCAGAAGGCGCACCTGTTCGTACTTGCACTGAGTTCTCCATCTGGTTTAAAACCATTAACAAGGCTGATGAAATTATTCCGGCTACTCATTAGAAACAGGATTGCCGGACTTAAGGGCGGGGGAGGATTTTTTTCTTTTATGTAGAACGGTTTTTAAGTTATAGCGCTACCGTTCATAACCACAGGCAAATCTTAATGAAGCGTGAGGAAGGGTAAGGAGATTTTAGTTTAGTGGCAAGGGCCAAGGAAGATACCGAAAAGCATGGTATACGCTGGTTGAGCAGTTAGTATTGTGGGAATTATTAATTAATTATTGTGAACGAGGGAGGATTTTTTTCTTTTTTGTAGAATTGTTTATTTTAAGTTATAGTGTTACCGTTCATAACCACAGGCAAATCTTAATGAACGGCGTGAGGGAGGGCAAGGAGACTTTATTTGGGGGAGGCAGGTGGTTCTAAGGGGTGAAATGAAAGACGTTAAGCGCAGGACGTTTACCAGGATAAGCAAATGGTCGAATTTGTCTGCTGGATTAAACGCTACTGTCTGCTGGATACCCATTAACCCGTTTAATAGCAGTGTTTCCTATATTAGAGAAAGATAGAATTCGCCAAAGCGGAGTGCCTATGGCTTGCATATATTAATCAGCCGCTTTAGAGAGGAGAAAATTTTCTAAAATATACACATAAACCTGACCCAATAATCACAATACCGCTGTGTAAATTAGCTTGGAGTATTATCAATAATATTGATTAATTTGCTTTCAATACATGAAGTAAGTAATAGCAATCCACGTTAACCGGTAAGGTGATGCGAGAAACTGACCGAATCATCTGATTTCAGCCAAGTGCCATATCACTCTAATAATTCTTATAATATAGTCTGCAAAATATATGCTTTCTTATGTTGTCCTTGCAGAGCAGATAAACAACATGTTTCCATAGGGAGGTAGAAGTAATGAGTAAATCCGAGAGGATAAAAAATGAAATCAACAGGATTATCAAGGCTGATGATGATTGGGAGCCCATAGGTAATACCCCTATGCCCAATGTGACCGACTTAAGGAATTGGGACTTCCGTTTGCTGAAGACGTACGAGCCTTTTTATGCGCCCTTCTGTGATTTATGTTGTTTATGTACTTCCGGCAAATGTGACTTGACTGAAGATCGCAGGGGAGCTTGTGGGATTAATATGTCCGCTCAGCAAGCCCGGATGGTTTTGATTCAGTGCTACATGGGAGCAGCCGCTCATGGAGCGCATGCGCGTCATTTGGTAGATTATTTGATTGACAAGCATGGTGAGGATTACCCGATTGATTTGGGTAACGAAATTGTTGTGGAAGCGCCTATTATTAGAACAGTAATGGGTTTGAAGCCGAAGACTCTCAAAGATCTAGAAGAGTGTATTTCATACGTGGAAAGGGAGCTAATCCACCTGGTATCTTCCACCCATATGGGGCAGGAAGGACATTATATGGATTATGAATCCAAGGCTTACCACGCTGGTTTGATGGACCATGTGGCGTTGGAAACTTGTGATATTGCTCAGATTGTTGGGTTTGGGTATCCCAGCTCCATTGCCGAAACCCCCTTGGTAGAACTTGGCTGGGGTACAATTGACAGAAAGAAGCCAGTGATTGTCGTGGTGGGGCATAACGCTGCATCCAGCGTTGCCATCACTGATTACCTGCGGAAAAACGACCTGATGGACAAGGTGGAACTGGCGGGGATATGCTGTACAGCGCTGGACACCACCAGGTATAATGATCAGGCCAAGGTAGTCGGCCCCCTCTCACATCAACGCTTTTTCTTAAAAAATGGTTTTGCTGATGTGATTGTGACAGACGAGCAGTGCGTGATTGCCGATATTCCCATCCTGGCCAAGGATACAGGGGCGGCGCTTATCGCCTGGTCGGATAAGATCTGTTTTGGCCTCGAAAACACAACCGAAAAAGATGCGGATACCATAGTGGATATGATTCTTGAAGAAAAAAAGCAAGTGCTTTGTTTAGATCCGGAAAAGGCAGCGGAGGTTGCGGTAAGGGTGGCATTAGTCATTGGTGCTCAGCGCACCAAGGAGCCCATGACCGCTGACCAGGTTATTGCCCTGGCTGGGCGGTGCAGGAAGTCGTGCCAGAAATGCAATCAGGGATGCGTTAACCTGCTTGCAGTAAATGAGGCAGTTGCTGCTGCGGCTGAAGGTGATCTGACGCCTCTAAGCAAGTTGTGGCTGAAGTGCGTTGGCTGTGGAAAGTGCGATGAGGCCTGTGATTTTAATATTCCTGTGCAAAAAATGATGGCCGCTGCCGCAGCCCAGGAAAAATACAAGGTAAGGGTTGGCCGGGGGCCGGTTTTTGATGTGGAGATCAGAAGAGTAGGTGCTCCCATCGTTTTGGGCACTATCCCTGGGGTTGTATTATTTGCAGGCTGTTCCAACTATCCGCAGGAAATTGCCGAGGTGGCCTGGATGGCGGAGGAACTGGCCAAGCGCAAATACATTGTCTGCATGTCCGGGTGTTCGGCAATGGCTGGTGGTATGTATAAGGATGAAAATGGATTGACCATTTACGAGAAATTCCCTCCTCAGTTTGATGCCGGCTGTATTCTTAACCTGGGTTCATGTGTGTCCAATTGCCACGCGGTGGGCGCTGCCATAAAAATATCCAATATCTTTGCCAAGCTACCCATCCGGGCCAACTATGAATTAATTGCCGATTATAACCTCAACCGGGTAGGCGCTTGCGCAGTGGTTTGGGGTCCCTATTCACAAAAAGCCCTGGCTATTGGCACAGGCGCTAACAGGTGGGGCATTCCGTTGGTGCTGGGCCCTCATGGCGCCAAATACAAGAGGTTGTTTATGAGTAAAAAAGAACATGGCGACTGGACTGTTGTTGATGGCCGGACTGAGCAATTTGTAGATGTTCAGGAGCCTTCGCCGGAACATCTGGCCATTGTGGTGGAGAGCAGGGAAAGAGCCCTGATTACTATTATTAAGCAGTGCATGAGGCGTAATGATACATCCATGGGCCGCGGCATCAAGTTGCACCATTATATTTCAGTTTATAAGCAATATATGGGCACCCTTCCTGATGATTTGCAGAATTTTGTGCGCGAACAGCGCGATATTCCTCTCGTCTTCAAAAAAGAGGTTATGGCTTACCTTAAATCAGTTGACTGGAAGCCGAAGAATGCCTTATCCCTGCCTACGATTATAGGCACTTATGAAACCAAGGTACCCATTTCCGACACAGTAAAATCTGATGATATGTAAATAAAGAAGTATCCACAAAACAACCGGTGAGGGAGGTTATTGGCAAATGCCCAGGGAATCCTTATTTGTACCGTATTACAAGGTGAATGTCTTAACAGGCACAAAAAGTGCCGAGATAATTGAAGATCCGGTAGAAGCGGCTGAGATTATCAGCCAGTCCAAGAACCCGCTTTATATTATAGGACCCCATGCGTGTACTACTTCGTATAATGACGGACTGCTCCTCGAGTATGTGGTAAAGATAGCTGAAGCAGTGAATATTCCCACTTGCGGGACGGCGCACGTAAAGAAAAAACTGTTGGAATTCGGGAAAAAAGCCGATACCTATTATGATATTATTGAGATCATCCACTTCTTGAAATTCCCAGACTGGCAAGGGGTCAGGGGATATGGTCCGCATGATCTGGTGTTGTTTACCGGCATCAGGTGCGACCTGGCGGAAGCCGGCTTGTCCACTTTGAGACATTATGCGCCGCATCTGAAGACCTTTGCCATTTGTAGAGCCGGGCACCCCCATTCCGATTACAACTCGATAGTAACCGGTAAGGCTTCAGAGTTCGAGGAGTGGTTGAAGGGTGTAGTTAAAGCGCTGTCTTAAGAACTAATAAAAAACTCAGGGGGTACTTTAATGAAACTGGCTATTTCCGGGAAGGGTGGGGTAGGCAAAACAACTATTGCCGCTGCGTTGGTGAAGTCTTTTGCCCGCACCCAGCAACTGGTTTATGCAATCGATGGTGACCCGGACGCCTGTTTGGCCACGGCAGTGGGCATCCCGGAGGAAGTTGCCCAGCAGCTTAAGCCGATAGCGGAATTGAAAGAACTGATTAATGCCAGGGGTGGCAGCGGTTCTTTTTATAAGCTAAACCCCCGGGTGGACGATGTGCCGGAAAACTATGCGTATCATCTCGGAAATATCCGGTTTTTGCGAATGGGAGAGGTAAAAAAGGGTGGTTCTGATTGCTACTGCCGTGAGAATACTTTTCTTCAGGCATTGGTTTCCTCCCTCCTTTTGGATCGGGGTGAGATAGTCGTCATGGATATGGGGGCAGGTATTGAGCACCTAAGCCGCGGCACCTCAAGAGGGGTTGGTTTAATGCTGGTGGTGGTGGAACCAAATCGGAACAGCGTGAATACCGCCCGAAATGTCATGAAGATGGCTGCCGATCTCGGAATCAAAAAAACGAGGGTAGTTGGCAATAAAATCCGCTCCGACAGGGAGAGGGAGTTTATAACCGGCAGTTTTGAATCCGGCGAGATATTAGGACTGATCGGATTCAATGAAGATGTCTGGAGGAGTGCCTTGGAGCAGGTTGCTAATTCAGATGCTGCAAAAAGCTTTGCGTCTGAAATAGAAGCATTGAGAGATAAAATCCTAAAGGAAATAGAAAACTGATAGAAGGAAATAAAAGGAGCCTTAAAAAAGACGTCAATTGAAGAATCCACTAAGAAACTAGGGAGGGATCTCCTGATTATGTCAGAAATTGATATTGAAGTAGGGCTGAAGAATGTATTTGCACGATACAAGGGAGCAACAAACGAGCTGATTCCTATCCTTCAGGATACCCAGGAGACCTTTGGTTACCTGCCCGAGGAGGCTATGAAAGGAATAGCCGCGTTTATCCGTATACCCGAAAGCCATGTTTATGGTGTGGCTACTTTCTATGAACAATTCTATTTCACCCGCCGTGGCAAACATGAAATTAAGGTTTGCTATGGCACTGCCTGTCACGTTAAGGGCGCTACCCGGGTAGTCGAAACTTTTGAGCGGGAACTGGGGATATCTCACGGGGAAACTACCGAGGATTATGAATACAGTCTGGAGCGGGTGGCCTGTGTTGGAGCATGTGCTCTGGCCCCGGTGGTAGTTGTAGGAAAGAAAGTGTATGGTAATGTGGCGCCAGGCAAAGTAAAAGGCATACTCAATAAGGATTAAGCATGTATTTTGGCCCGGTGGCATAAGGAGGTTAGATGATAATGCAGGTAAGCTCCCCAGACCATTTGGTGGAGATTAGGGAAATATGTAAAGACGCTTTTAAGCGACAAAAGAGACGGTTTCTGGTTTGTGCCGGTACCGGTTGTGTACTGGGCGGCGCGATGGAAGTTTACGATGAGTTTAAACGTTTACTTGAGGAAAGAGGCTATCCTGTCGATGTAGAGTTATTCTTTGAAGGTCAGGAAACAGAGGCCGGCGTTGGTATCAGCGGCTGTCATGGTTTTTGTCAAAAAGGGCCGCTGGTGCGGTTTGAGCCCAAGGGTGTTTTTTATACCCATGTGCAGGTTAAAGATGTGGCAGAGATTGTTACAGCCTCTCTGGATACTGATACAGTCGTGGAAAGGCTGCTATATGAGAATCAGGACGGCAGCCGCAGCGTGACTGAAGAGGAAGTGCCTTTCTACTCAAATCAGCAAAGGGTAGTGCTGGCTCACTGTGGTCATATAAACCCGGAAGACATACGGGAGTATATTGCCATTGGCGGGTACCAGGCGCTGGCAGATTGTTTTGCGAAGTATACCCCGGAAGAAATTATCGATATAGTTACCCGTTCAGGCATCCGCGGCAGGGGCGGCGCCGGCTTCCCGGCGGGGGTAAAATGGGCTTCCGCCCGCAAGGCCAGCGGTGAGCCCAAGTATGTGGTGTGTAATGGTGACGAGGGTGACCCTGGCGCGTTTATGGACCGTTCAGTTCTGGAAGGTGATCCTCACTCAGTTCTGGAAGGCATGACCATTGCTGCCATTGCCACAGGAGCCAGATACGGATACATTTATGTGCGCGCTGAGTACCCCCTGGCCGTTGACCGTTTGAAAATAGCCATTGCCCAGGCCAAGGAGTATAAAGTCCTGGGTGACGACATTATGGGTACCGGATTCAATTTTGACATTTATATTTTCCAGGGCGCCGGCGCCTTTGTTTGCGGTGAATCCACAGCTTTAGTGCGTTCCATCGAGGGGTTCCGGGGCATGCCCAAGGTACTGCCCAGGCCGCGTACAACTGAAGTGGGCATTAATGATAAACCCACTCTTTTGAATAACGTCAAGACCTTTGGTTATATCCCGCAAATTATCACCAGGGGTCCGGAGTGGTTTGCTTCCATGGGGACCAAGAACAATACGGGTACGGCAGTTTTTGCCTTGACCGGAAAAATCATAAACAGTGGTTTGATCGAAATACCCATGGGTATAACCTTAAGGGAAATAATATTTGACATTGGCGGTGGAATTACTGCTGGTCAGGAGTTCAAGGCTGTACAGACCGGTGGTCCTTCGGGCGGATGCCTGCCCAATGAACTGCTGGATATGCAGGTGGACTATGATTCACTGGTCAGCGTGGGCGCCATGATGGGGTCCGGCGGTATGGTGGTTATGGATCATGGTACCTGTATGGTAGACGTGGCCAGATACTTCCTGGAGTTTACGGTAAACGAGTCGTGTGGTCAGTGTGCGCCTTGCCGGGTAGGCACACACCAAATGTTAAAGATATTGGAAGATATTACCCAGGGGCGCGGCAAGCCATCGGACCTGGATTTACTGGAAGAACTGGGCAAGGCCATTGTAAAAGGTTCGATTTGTGGTCTGGGTAACACAGCACCCAACCCGGTATTGAGTTCGCTGCGTTATTTCCGCTCTGAATATGAGGCCCACATCCACGCCCAGAGTTGTCCGGCCCTCTACTGTAAAGAATTCATTGCCTACTATATCAATCCAAACAAGTGTTGCGAGCCCTGTCACCTTTGCCAGGAAGCATGTCCAACCAATGCGATTACTGCAAGATGGAGAAAGACACCGGAGATCCAGCAGGACAAATGTATCAAGTGCGGGATCTGCATCGATGTTTGTCCTGATAATTACCGTGCCATCACTAAAGTTACCGGGCAGCAAAGACTGAATCTCTTAGAGTTTGGCAGACCGGGCAGAAGTTGATTTGTGCCAAGGAAGGAGGAGTGGAGATGGAAGTAGTTAATCTTACCATAGATGGTCTGGCTATTGAAGCTGAAAAAGGTAAAACCATTTTGGACGTAGCCCTTGCCAACGGCATCTATATTCCTTATCTTTGCCATCATCCCGAACTGATACCCGCAGGCTTTTGCCGGGTGTGTATGGTTGAGGTCAAAGGCAAATTCGTTGTTTCTTGCAGAACTCCGATTGCTGAAGGAATGGAGGTCAAAACCAAGGGTCTGGAACTGGATAAGTATCGCCGGGCGATCGTAGGGATTATCATTACCGAGCACGATACTGATTGTCTTTCATGTGAGAAAAATCTGAACTGTAAGCTGCAGGAAGTGGCGCAGTTTGTAGGTATTGACCCCGTCGCACGCAAAGAGTTGCGGAATATCGAGATGGATAAGCCCATTGATGACACCCATCCCTGGATAGTCAGAAATTACAACCGGTGTATCATGTGTGGTATCTGCGTCAGGACCTGCGATGAGATACAACAGATTAGCGCCGTTAATTATGCTTTCCGGGGTCGCGAAACTAAGATAAGCACCCTTGGAGACAAGCCGCTGATGGAGTCAAATTGTGTCTCGTGTGGTGAATGTGTGGTCCGCTGCCCGGTGGGGGCGCTGGTACCCAAGAGAGTTGATCAGGCGGACCAGGACATTGATCCGGCTGTTTTGGAGAAAATCCAGTCTGCGACTGTAACAATAACTCCCTCAACGTTGACCAGGGACGAAAAAGCTGAAGAGGTAGTTACAGAAGAAATAAAGCTAATCATCGACGATGTTGTGGTAAGCGTCGGCAAAGGCTCCACCGTTCTGCAAGCGGCGCAAAAAGCGGGTATTTATATCCCCTACCTGTGTTATCATCCTGAACTCAAAGGTTCTGGAGGCTGCAAGGTTTGCACGGTGGATATCAACGGCAAGCTGCTGCCGTCGTGCGCAGCGCCGGCAAGAGAAGGAACGGTAGTGGTCACCAATTCACCGCAGGTGCAGGAAGCACAGGCGGCTGCGGTGAAAAAGATGTTGGCCGGCCACAGGGGCGAGTGCCTGAATTGTGCTAAAAACGGACGCTGCAAGCTGCAGGAAGTGGCCGGCTTCGTGGGTGTGTATCTGGAAATGGCGGGCGTCCCCGAGCCTCTTATGGAAGTGGACGAAAGCAATCCCTATTTCCTTATCGACCGGTCGCGCTGCGTAACCTGTGGTGTGTGTATCCGGGCCTGCAAGCAGGTCAAAGGAGCGGATGCTCTGGAGTTCAAGCGTGTAGACAATCAGAGGAAGGTGCTGCATAAAGAAGGCATCGACCTGGCAGGGTTGGGCTGCGAATCCTGCGGCGCCTGTGTAGTCCGCTGTCCGGTGGGCGCCCTGCTGCCCAAAGGAGCAGAACCGCCCTTTATGCGGATACCCCCGGGTAACCCACTTCGTTAGTTGTAAAAGGGTGTGAGTCTTCAAGTTGAGGATTCTGCTGGTGATGCAGAGTGACTACGGTATGCGGTATGTTGAAACATTAAAAAACTATGGGCCGTCCCATTGGGAGATTGACCATTATGTTTTTCCGGTCAAACTCTCGCTGGGGATAGATGATTCATGGGAAGATATATTGCCCTCTAATTTACCGCAGTGTGACTTGCTGCTGATGCTGCAAGAAGAACCGATGGTGGTGGAAATGGTTCCGGATCTGGTCAAAATGACCGGGACCAGGGCAGTTATAGCTCCTATTGACAATAAAGCTTATCTTCCTCCGGGCCTGGCCAGGCAAGTGGCTAAAAAACTGGCAGCCAAAGGCGTAGAAATGATTCATCCGCTGGTTTTTTGCTCACTTACGGAAAGCGATAGCGAAAACCCTTTGATAAGGGAGTTTGCCAGTTGCTTTGGACGGCCAAGGGTGGAGATAACGCTGTCAAAGGATCAGGTGGAAAGAGTAAAGGTTTTACGGGATGCGCCTTGCGGCAATACCAGGTACGTGGCCCAGCACCTGGCAGGCGTCCCGGTCAAGGATGCGGTGGAACAGTCCGGGCTTATGCATCATGCCCATCCCTGTAATACTACCATGACCATGGATCCTGAGATTGGTGACACGTTAATGCGTTATGCGGGGATGTTGACCAAACAAGCTGTGGCGGAAGCCATAAACGGAGAATAAAGTTCCATCATTAGTTGTATAGTTATCATAGAATGATTATTCAGCTGTCTTTTAGTTTGGATAGCTGATGTGGAAAACAGTCAGCTTTGCCAAGAGGCGTTCGTTCATGGCGGTGGAACAGGACATGTAACTGAATCATGGTGTTGGCGCATTGGATTAACTTTAAGCCGGTTTTGACTTGAAATCCAAAGGAGGTGAGATTGGGTTTGAGAATTCTGTTGGTAATTCAGACTGATAATGGCATGCGTTTTGTTGAAGCAATTAAGACGTATGGTCCGTCAGACTGGGTGGTTGAGCACTATGCCTTTCCGGCTAAACTCTCGCTGGGTGTTGATGATGAATGGGATGACATTTTACCTTCTGATTTACCGCAGTACGATTTATTGCTGATGCTGCAAGAAGAGCCGGTGGTGGTGGAAATGGCCCCCGATTTGGCTAAAATGACCGGGGCCAAAGCGATTATTGCTCCCATTGAAAACAAGGCTCATCTTCCCACAGGTCTGGCCAGGCAAGTTGCTAAAAAACTGGCTAAAAAAGGAATTGAAATGCTCCACCCGCTGGTTTTTTGCTCCCTTACGGAAAATGATAGTGAAAACCCTTATATAAAGGAGTTTGCAAAATATTTCGGCCGGCCGGAGGTTGAAATAACGCGGGAAAAGGATAAGGTAGGCGGGGTGAAGGTGCTGCGGGACTCGCCTTGCGGTAATACCAGGTATGTAGCCCAACATCTGGTGGGGGTTCCGGTCAAGAATGCGGTGGAAGAGTCCGGTTTGATGCATCATGCCCATCCCTGTACAACTACGATGACCATGGATCCTGAAATCGGCGACACGTTAATGCATCGTGCGGGACTAATAACCAAACAAGCGGTGGAAGAAGCCCTTAAGGGTAAAAAGTGAACATGGTCAAATACCGGTTATCAGCAGAAATTAAACAGTTATTCAAGTAACTTATAAACTGAAAAAGTGTGTTGGGTTTAAACAAATGATAACAAATGCAATCAAAATAACAATCAGGAGGTGTGAAACCTGGTTTCCCGGCAGCAATACAGGAGTTTACCAATAGCAGGGTTAAACGCTTAGCAGTGAAGTTGTTGGAGCAGTACAATGAGCAAGCTGTTGAGCAAGCAGCGGTCAGGCGGTGTATAGCCTCCCCTCCGGGTGGTAAGACCGGTCGAAAGCCGGAGGCGGATTAAACCCGTAGCGTGGACTGAAGTCCATAACCTAGCAGGATGAATCCTGTAGCACTGCCATCCCGTGGGTCAACGGGAGAGAAACTCGAATGAATTTTATTTGTTCAGGTTTCGGAAGCCAGACAGCTATGTTTTCAGTTGATGTAGGGCCTCAGTACGAAGGCGAAAATGTAAGAAAGAATGATTATCATGTAGAGTTTGGCGGACCCAAGAGCGAGTTTAAAGCCGAGTTGGTAACGGTTAAGTCCATGGATGAGGTGGAACACGAAAAAGTAACTATCATTGGACCAGACATCAAGGACATGGAGGAAGGCAAAACTTACCCGATTTTCGTTAAAATTGACGTGGCTGGTGAAGAACTGGAAAAGGACATGGAGGGTGTTTTTGAGCGCCGCCATCACGTGTACAGCAACTATATTGAAGGTTTTTGGCACATGGCCCAAAGGGATGCCATCTGGATGAGAATTCACAAGGATACCTTCGGGAAGGGCTTGAACTCCTTTGAGGAACTGGGCCAGATCCTGATTATGCTGTATACCAACGAACTGCCAATTATTGAAAAGATGGAAGTCACCTACATTACCGATCCCGAACAGGTCAAAGAGTATGTGGAAATGGCAAGACCCATCTATCAGGAAAGGGATGACCGGCTCAAAGGCTTGACTGAAGAAGAAGTTAACGAGTTCTATGTATGCATCCTTTGCCAGAGCTTTGCCCCCACCCACGTATGTATTGTAACACCGGAGCGGATGTCTCTGTGCGGCGCTATCAGCTGGCTGGACGGGCGGGCGGCTTTCAAGATCGACCCGGAAGGCGGCATCTTTGCTGTTGAAAAAGGGGAAATCAAAGACGCTGAAATGCACGAGTACGAAAATGTTAACCAGATCGTGGCGGAGAAATCCCTGGGCCGCAATTCGGTTTACTACCTCCATAGCGCGCTGGAGAATGCCCATACTTCCTGCGGCTGCTTCCAGGCAATTTGTTACTATATACCCGAAGTGGATGGATATGGTATTGTTCACCGGGATTTTGTCGGCGATACCGTAACTGGCACCCGTTTTTCATCCATGGCCACGGAGGCCAGCGGTGGTGCTCAGAAAGAGGGATTCCTGGGGATGGCCATATCCTACCTGAGGTCGCCGAAGTTTATTATTTCCGACGGTGGTTGGACGAGGGTAGTATGGATCCCCAAAGCAATTAAAGAAGAAGTGAAAGACTGCATTCCTGAAGATATGTACGGTAAAATTGCCACTGAAGAGGATGTAAAGAATGTTGATGAACTTGTTGAGTTTCTCCAAAAAGTAGAACACCCTCAAATGGTTTAGTTAGGAGGAGTTAGTTAATGCCCGTAAAAGCTTCAGATATACAAAAAAAGTTACCGAAAGGCGGCAAATTACACTGTAAAAAATGCGGGTTTCCAACGTGCCTGGCATTTGCCATGAAGTTGGTGGCCGGCGGTGTTGACGTGGAAAAATGCCCGGAACTTGAATCTGATGTGAAGGAATGGATTATTGACGCCATAACCCCACCAATCAGACTGGTTACCATTGGTACAGGTGACAACGCACTGCATATCGGGGAAGAAGAAGTGATGTTCCGTCACGAGAAGACATTCCTGCGTGCCCCCGGTCTGGCTGTACTGGTATCAGACAAGGATGACGACCAGACGGCTGAATCCAAACTGAACAAGATTAAGGAATTAGAGGCTGAGTGGGTTGCCATTCAACTGAAGGCAGACGTGGTTGCTGTTAAATACGAAGGTAATAAAGATAAGTATCTGTCTTTGGTGTCCAGAGTAGCCCAGGAAAACCTGCCCATGGTGCTGATGAGCGAAGACCTGGAGGTGCTTTTTGCGGCCTGCGATCTGGTTGCCGACAAGAAGCCCCTGGTGTACCCGATCACCAAGGAAAATATTGATGCAGCCCTGCCGGTTCTTAAGGAAAAGGGTGTCCCTGTGGGAGTAAGGGGCCAGAATTTAGAAGAGGTCACCGTAATTACCACTCAGTTGAAGGCAGCCGGTGTGATCGATTTGGTTATTGATTCGTCACCGAAGAACCTTCAGGATGCGATCAGGGATTACACCATAATCAGGCGGTCTGCCCTGACCCAAACCTATCGCCCGCTGGGATATCCAATTATGTCGCTGCTGCCTCTGCAGGCGGAAGATGCGATGGAAGAAGCCATGGTGGCCTCAACTCTGGTGACCAAGTATGCTTCAATCATAGTTCTCAGCGACCTGAACAAGGATACCCTGTTCCCCTTGCTGGTATACCGGATGAATATCTATACCGACCCCCGGGTGCCGCTGGCGGTGGAAGAGAAGATCTATGAGTTTGGCGCTCCGACAGAGGACACCTCGGTATATGTTACCACCAACTTTGCCCTGACCTATTTTGCGGTGGCCAATGCGGTGGAAGCAACCAAGGCGCCAGGTTATGTGATTCCCATAGCATCGGATGGTCTGTGTGTACTGGCGGCCTGGTCAACGGGCAAGTTTCTCGGGGACACCATAGGTCCATACATTAAGAAGAGCGGTTTGGAAGACAAGCTGAGCAATAAGAGATTAATCATCCCCGGCATGACCGCCAGACTTCTGGGTGAAATAGAGGATGAGCTGCCAGGCTGGAAGGTTATTGTAGGTCCAAAGTATGCCGAAGATTTACCTGGATTTATGGCCAAGCAGGCAAGTAAGTAGAAAGAAGAGGAAATAGCCTGGGATATACCGGTGTCAGGCATTCACCCGGCATGTCGAGAAACAGTAAGTGATCCGGGTGGGTGCCTGGTACTATATTTCAAATTCATGTCTGTATGGCTTTAATGAATCAGCATAGAGAAATTGACTGGGATAGATTTTAAATATAAGGGGGTTGAAACATGATTCTAATAGGCGAGGAAATTCAAATTCTGTCCAAAGTAGTGTCAGCAGCCCTTAAGGAGCGTGATCCCGCTCCATTACAGGATATAGCAAAAAGATTGACTGAAGCCGGGGCGGATTACATTGACCTGAATGTTGGTCCGGCCAAAAAAGATCCTGATGTCCTGCCCTGGTTGGTGGAAGTAATTCAAGAAGTCTCTGATTTGCCGTTAGCTTTGGATACATTAAACCCCGTCGCCATGGAGAAGGGCCTTGCCGTATGCAAAAAAACACCTTTGATCAATTCTGCCTCCGGGCGGACTGACAGTAAAGCTGCCATGATGCCGCTGGCGGCAAAGTATAACTGTGATGTTGTCATTTCTGTATTAACCGACGCAGGTATCCCTTCCGATGCGGCCTCAAGCGCGGAAGCCATTATGGAAACCATTGACTATGCCAACTCGATAGGGATTCCCAACGAAAGAATCTGGGTGGATCCGATTATGATGCCCATCGGGGTTGACCAGCCCCGGGTAGTGGCTATGATTGAGTTCTTCCAGATGCTGGAAGATATTGCCCCTGGTGTTAAATCAACCCTGGGACTGTCCAATATGTCCAGCGGTGCGCCTCATCATTTAAGAGGCATCCTGAACCGTGTTATGATGGTTGTGCTTGGCAGGTACGGCATGTATTCAGCCATTGTTGAAACCTTTGACAGCGAGCTGGTTGCTCTGGCCAAAGGTAAAAAACCGGCCGACGTGGAATTAATTTACCGGGCCATTGACGAGGATATCAATATAGCAGATTTGTCGCCCCACGAAGCAGCTATTGTAAAAACAGTTAATGTAGTTACAGGAAAGAATTTGTATTCCCATTCATGGCTGGAGATATAGGTTAAGGGAGGATCAAACATGCAGATTAGTGATTTTTTTGAAAAATACAAAGGAACTGTCCAGGAACTAACCATCGGCAAGGAAGGGAAGTCAGTCATCATCGGCGGGGACAGCGTGTTGCCCTTCCATAGTTTTGAGGGAACCATGACCCGCCTGCCGGTTATAGCTATGGAGGTATGGGATGCGCCACCGCCGGAAAACTGGGCGGAACACCTGCGCTCACATTTTGGCGATGTGGTTGGTTCACCGGTGCTCTGGGCTAAAAAGTGCGTAGAGACCTATGGGGCCGAAATGATTTGCCTGTACCTGGCCTCTCTGGCCGAAGACGGGGAAGTCGATGTAGCTGCAGTGGCTGCCAGGGTTAAAGAGGTAGCGGATGCTATAACAGTTCCCATGATCGTATACGGAGTTGGTGACAAAGACGCTGATACCGCGGCGTTGAAGGAAATAGCCCGGGTATGTGCCGGTGAAGGGCTTTTACTGGGGCCTCTGGTGAAGGAGAATCTTAATGAGATTGCCGAGGCGGCCATGGAGTATGGACATTCAGTAATTGCCCAGTCTCCGTTAGATATTAACCTGGCTAAAGAATTAAACATCAAACTGACCAAGTTTTTCCCCAAAGACAAGATTGTTATGGATCCCATGACCTCGGCTTTGGGCTATGGCATGGATTACAGTTTTTCGGTATTTGAGCGTCTTAAGCACGTGGCTGTTCTCTTCGGGGATGACATGATGAAAATGCCCATAATTGCCAACCCCGGAAGGGAATCTTGGAGAGCCAAAGAAGCCAAGTTAAATGAACAGCACGGTATTCTCTGGGAAGCAATGACAACCATGACCTTGTTGCTGGCAGGAGCCAATGTGGCAATTATGGCTTCGCCGGACAGTATGAAACTGGTTAAGAAAATGATGGGTCAGTTTACTGTGTCTTAATAAGGAATAGTATCCTTATCATATTGGCAAGTAACTTCAATATATGGTAAGATTGCATGATGAATAGATATAGCATTAATGTTTTCCATCAGGTTAATCTTTGAATTAAAATCGGCAATGGTTTGGCGTTTGCTTTTGTAAAATGCCGAATCATTGCCAACCTGATTTATTACCGGTTTATTTTTTGCCACAGCCAGTGAGCAGCAAGCAAAAAAAGTTGCCAGGGTGAGGGTAACTACTCAGGAGTCAGAAGTCAGTAGTCAGAATGAGAAAACCAGCTAAAACATTTGAAGACTACTGGTATGGCAGAAGGTGCGCCTGTTTGTACCTGCGGTTTATGGTGCCATGTCGTTTGCTGTAAGCATATTCCCGGGGCATTCTGAATACTGACTCCTGAATTCTGAATACCTGAATATTATGTGTCTGTTGTCCCTACCTTAAGGCGAAGGGAGAATATAAAATGTCGGGGAATATTAATTTTGACGTTATAGGAGGAGTGATTATTCCGGGTCAGGAACCCATGGGTCTTTTTAAAGAAGCGTATGCGGGCGCCATCGCTGCCCTTAGCCAGGCAGAATCCCATTTAAATAAAGCCATTGGCATCTATGGGGTCGATCAAACGGTAAATTATCCTGATACCTCTTATTACCTGCCGGTTATTTATAGTTTGAGCGGCGATAGAATTATGACCCTGGGTGATTGCAGACTCGTTATTGATAAATTAAAGCCCTTGCTTAAGGAAAACCACCAGTGTGTTGCTGATTATCTTTTTGCCGGAGAAGTTGCCTGGTATGCGGCCGAAATAATTGAAGCAGTCCGGTATCTGCCAAACATGCCGGAAGACAATCCCTTGATTTCACCCCGGACTGGTTTTCTGGGGGACTCTGTAATACGACAGCAGGGTATTAAGATTTCAGACAGGACTATACCAGGTTTAGTTCTAATCATGGGAAGGGCCGGAGATGGCCAGGAATTATTTGCCACCGTTAATAAACTGGTTAAATTGGGGTTTATGCTTTTCTTGTGCGACGAGGTTATTGATCAGCTTTTAGCTGAGGGGATGGAATTAAAGGATGATTCTATAGTATACCCGCTGGGTGAACTAACCCGGGCCGTCCACTTTAGCAATTATGTATTGCGTGCCGGGATGATGTTTGGTGGTGTTGACGCCGGGCAAAGGGATAGCCAGAGGGATTACCAGCGCAGGCGTATCCGCGCTTTTGTTCTATATTTGGGTGAGCAACAGCCGGTTAAGACAGCATTTTGCCTGGGGGCTATCAATATTGGTATGCCAGTTATAACCGATCAGCCTCTTAATAGTGACAGGCAGATAAAAGACTGGTTTATAACCGAAACTGACCTGGATAAGGCTATTCAGTTGGGCATGGAGCTGCGGGAGATTAAAATTATTAGCATAGAGTTGGATGTGCCCATCGAGGTTGACCCGGTTTATGAGGGTGAAACCATCAGAAAGAATGATTTGGCTGTGGAATTCGGCGGTGGCCGCGCCCCCGCCTTTGAATTGGCGCGTATGGTGGAAGCGGATAAGGTGGAAGATGGTAAGGTCGAAGTAATTGGCCCCGGTATGGATACTGTCAAAACGGGCGGTGCCATGCCTCTGGGCATTGTGGTGGATGTATACGGCCGAAAGATGCGGGAGGATTTTGAGCCAGTGCTGGAGCGCCGCATCCATTATTATATAAATTACGGTGAGGGTTTGTGGCATGACGGGCACCGGGATGCCATGTGGATGAGGGTTAATGAAGATGCCTTTGATCTGGGCTTTAACTTAAAACATATTGGCGACATTATTTATGCCAAGTTGAAGACAGAATTTGCCGCAATCATAGATCGTGTGCAGGTAACCATTTATTCTGATGAGCAAAGTGTTCTGGAGATGCGGGAACTGGCACGCAGTTTTTATAACAGGCGAGATGAACAACTTAAGGAACTGCGGGATGAGACTGTCGGCGCTTTTTACTCCTGCACACTATGTCAATCCTTTGCGCCAACCCATGTATGCGTTGTATCTCCTGAACGAACAGGGCAGTGTGGGGCGGTTAACTGGTTGGATGCCAGAGCGGCCAGTGAAATCAACCCTAACAGTGCAAATCAATCCATACCTAAAGAAGAATTAATTGATGAAATTAAAGGGCAGTGGAAATCCGTCAACGAATTTGTGTATAATAGTTCACAGGGCACCGTAGACAAGGTAAATCTCTATACCGCCATGGAGCATCCAATGGCCGCCTCCAGTTGTTTGGATTGTATTCTGGCCGTTGTGCCGGAAGGTAATGGTTTCGCAGTGGTCAACCGGGAGTACCATGGTATGAATCCCACCGGTATGAATCTATCCGCAATAATTGGCATGATTGGAAGCGGGGCGCAGGTGCCCGGGTTTATGGGTATCGCCAGGCCTTACCTGGCTTCAAGGAAGTTTATCCGGGCTGATGGCGGCCTGGGCCGGGTAATCTGGATGACCAGAGATTTAAAAGAGCAACTGCGACCTTTGTTGGAAGAGGCCGCCGAAGGTATATGGGGGCTGGGTAAGGATTTTGTCGATAAGATAGCCGATGAGAGTATCGGCTTGACCATGGACGAGATTTTACCCTTTTTAAAGGATAAGGAGCACCCGGCACTAACCATGGACCCGATTATATAGAACTTGATTCTTGCGAAGGATCTTGGATCGGTGATATTTGCGAAACAAAACTTCTCTTGCAAGAGGTTAGTAAATTGCTGGAAGCATATTCTTGGGGTATTCTGAATTCTGACTCCTGAATTCTGAATACCTGAATAGTTACGATATGGCCTTTGTGTAGTCTCTAGAAAGATAATGCCAAGAAAGGAGTGCGGTTGGATATGGGTTTAACAGGCCTGGAGATTTTTAAGCTGCTTCCCAAAACCAATTGTAAAGAATGCAATCAACCTACTTGTTTGGCCTTTGCCATGGCCATGGCCTCGGGGAAGGCAGGCCTGGACCAGTGCCCGTATGTAAGTGAGCAAGCAAAAGAAACCCTGGGCGCCGCTTCTGCCCCACCGGTTGCGCTGGTTAAAATTGGCGCCGGGGAAAAGGAAGTGGCGCTGGGTAATGAAACCGTTCTTTTCCGCCATGATAAACGTTTCGAACACCCCACTGGCATAGCCATTAGTGTATCTGATACCATGGATGGGGACGAACTGGTTGCCAGGGTGGAAAAGATCAATAATTTGGTTTTTGACCGGGTGGGTCAGATACACCATGTGAATTTGGTGGCCGTTTGTAACAATTCCAATGACCCCGAAAAATATGCTGCTGCTGTAAAAATTGTTGCTGAAAAAACAGCCTACCCCCTTGTCTTGATTACTGAGGATCCCGGCGCTATGGAAAGGGCATTGGAAATAACTGGAGCCAAAAACCCGCTGCTCTGTGGAGCCAATGCGGCCAATCATGAGGCGATGACAGATCTGGCCAAGAGGTACGGGGCTCCGCTGGTGGTTAAAGGAGAGCGCCTTAACGGCCTGGCTGAGCTGGTGGAAAAAGTGGTGGCCCTGGGTCATAATAAGTTGCTGCTCGATTCTGGCGCCCGGGAGGTGCAGCAGGTGCTGACAGACCAAACCCAGATCCGCCGCCATGCTTTAAAACGTTTCCGGCCCTTTGGATATCCAACGATAACCTTTGCCCAAAATGAAAACCCCGTCCAGGCTGTTGTGGAGGCCGGGGTATACATTGCCAAGTATGCGGGCATTGTGGTAATCGATACAGTGGACCCGGCTGACATTTTGCTGCTGATTACACTTAGGCTGAATATTTATACCGATCCGCAAAAACCCATTGCTATGGACTCCAAGATATATGAGATTGGCAAGCCAGGACCTGATGCTCCAGTGTATATAACCACAAATTTCTCCCTCACTTATTTTTGTTTGGCGGGGGATGTGGAGGCCAGCCGTATACCCGGGTATATCCTGCCGGTGGACACCGACGGTACCTCAGTATTGACGGGCTGGGCAGCCGGGAAACTTACCCCGGACAGCATAGCGAAGATGCTCAGTAAATCCGGAATTGACCAGCGAGTCTCCCATCGCAAGGTGATCATTCCAGGTGGTGTGGCGGTTCTAAAGAGTAAGGTCCAGGAATTGTCCGGCTGGGAAGTGCTGGTGGGACCACAGGAATCTTCCGGCATCCAAACCTTCTTAAAACAACACTGGTTGGCCTAAACGGCTTTAAGCGGACAATAGAACCTTGCAGGCACTGTCAAATTACTATGAGGAAAGGTAAGTGGTGTTATAATGACATTTAATATAGCTCTCGCCGGCAAGGGCGGGACGGGCAAGACAACGCTGGCCGCATTGATTATAAGACAGTTGATTAAGCACGGGAAGAAACCGGTTCTGGCTGTGGATGCTGATGCCAACGCCAATCTGAACGAGGCTCTGGGGATTGAGGTAGAGGATACCATTGCCGAGCTGGTGGCCCGGGTTAATAATAGCCGCGAGCCCCTCCCGTCAGGCATGACCAAGGATCAGTACGTGGCCTTAAAGGTTCACGAGTCCCTGGCTGAAAGCGATAACGTGGATTTAATGGTCATGGGCGGTCCGGAGGGTGCAGGCTGCTATTGCTTTGTTAACAACCTGGTGAAAAACTTCGTGCATAAATTAAGCGATAATTATCCCTATATGGTCATGGACAATGAGGCGGGTCTGGAACACTTGAGCCGGCGTACTACACAGAATATTGATATTCTTTTTGTTACCAGCGATGCCAGCGTCCGGGGTATACGCTCAGCCGGACGGGTTAAGAGACTGGTGGATAATCTGGCCCTGGACGTGAAAAAAATGTATTTGGTGGTTACCAGGGTTAACGAAGGTTCTATTGATACACTGCATGATGAGATCCTTAAAACAGGGCTTGAGCTTATCGCTGCCATTCCCAGGGATGATCAGGTATTCAACTATGACCTGCAGGGTAAGCCGCTGGCGGATTTACCCGATGACAACCCGGTTGTGGCTACCGTTGATGAATTATTGCACAAGGCGTCGGTACTCTAATTACATGCTTCAGAGTATACCACACCCTGGCAGTTTGAAAATTTACGGGAAAGGGTGTCAATAATGGCTGTTACCATAGCCAAGGAAAGATGGACCAGCAAGGTTGCTGAAGTGTTATTGGGTTCCGGACCTACTGCGGTAAAAGTCGGGGGTGAGAGCACCCTGCCCTTCATCTTTAGCGATGGGGAAATACCCAATCGCCCGGTGGTGGCCCTGGAAGTGTGGGACATGGAACCAGTTGACTGGCCGGAAATCATGGTCAGCAGTTATGACGGGGTGTTGAGTGACCCGGTGGCCTGGGCAAAAAAATGCGTTGAGTATGGTGCGGATGTGGTCTGCCTCACTCTGGTCAGCGCCCATCCGGATAACCAAAATACCAGCCCCGAAGAATGCGCCCGGGTGGCCAGGGATGTGGCCGATGGGGTAAGCATACCGCTAATCATCCAGGGCTGCGGGGTGGAAGAAAAGGATGCCCAGATACTGGAAAAAGTAGCCGCAGCACTTGGCGGCAGAAACTGCCTGCTTGGTTGCGCCACTCAGAAGAACTACATGGCCATTACCGCCGCCTGTATAATGTATGGTCATAATATCATTGCTTCTACACCTTTGGATATAAATTTGGAAAAGCAATTAAATATACTGATTACCGAAATGAACCTGGCGCCCAACCGGATCATCATCGATCCTGCAGTCGGCCCACTGGGCTATGGCATTGAATACGCGTACTCCATTATAGAACGGACACGGGTCAGCGCCCTAACCGGTGATAAAATGCTGGCCATGCCGGTAATCTGCTTTGTGGGCCAGGAGGCCTGGAAGACCAGGGAAGCCAGAAGCGCCACCGCAGAAATGCCCGAGTGGGGCAGCCAGGAACGCCGGGCTATACAATGGGAATTGGTTACTGCCACTGCCCTGGCCCAGGCTGGCAGTTCCCTTTTAGTTCTTCGTCATCCGGAATCTTTAAAGCAATTTAAGTTACACCTGAACAATATAATGCAAAAATGATCTGAATTCTGAATGCCTGAGTAGTTGCGTTATACCAATAGGTGAATTAAGGAGGTCCTGATCATGCTCCTCATTGGCGAACGGATTAATGGTATGTTTAAAGATATTGGGGAGGCAGTCTTGAACCATGACCCGGACCCCATCAAGTACTGGGCCAGGCATCAGTATGAAGCGGGCGCGCACTACCTTGACGTAAACACCGGCCCCACCGTACTGGCAAAGGAGCAAGCCGCTGTAATGGAGTGGATGGTTAAGATATGCAATGACACCGTTCCCCTTCCATGCTGTATTGATTCCACCAACCCCGAGGCTATTGAGGCTGGATGCGCAGCTAATAAGCATGGTAAAGCAATGATTAACTCTACCAATGCCGACCAGAGGAAAATGGATATTTACCTGCCTATGGCGCTCAAATACAATACGGCCATCATTGGTTTGACCATGAACAAGCGTGGCGTGCCAAAGAGTGCCGCCGACCGGGCCGCCCTGGCCATGGAGATAGTAGTCAACGCCGACATGCACGGGTTTCCCATGGAAGACCTCTACATCGACCCGCTTATGCTGCCGGCCAATGTGGCTCAGGATCATGGAGTGGAAGTTCTGGAGGCCATTCGCCAGATTAAAGCCCTGGCCCCGGGGGTGAAAACCACCATTGGCCTGTCCAATGCGTCTCAGCGTTGTACCAACCGCCGCCTGCTGAACAGGACTTTCTTGATCATGTGCATGGCAGTGGGACTGGACTCCGCCATTGTCGACATGGATGACGAGGCGCTGACGGATACTGTGGCTGCTGCCAACGTACTGCTGAACAAGGACATCTACTGCGACTCATTTCTGAAAACCTTCAGGCAAAGATAACATCGCTGCCAAAAAGGGACCGGCTACTTTTTCTCAAGCGGAAATAGTAGCCGGTCCTCTTCTGCATTGCGGGGATGAATAAAGGCAAAAACTTATTTGGTTGATACATTTGTGTTTATGGTATACACTACAAAAAAGATTCAGGCTTCCAAGGAAGTGATAAAAATATTTAATGAGCAAATACAATTCCTGACCAATCGTTTTTCCAGCCGGCTAAGCCCGGAAAATATTGAGGAATTGCTGATTAATCTGATATTGGCCGCCACAGTTGTTGCGGGTACTTATCTGGTAATCAAAGTTGTAAGTCTGGTCATTGACCGGACCCTGGGGGACAGGGCTGTTGGCGGCGAGGGGAAGGAGCCGGACCGGTCTTTATCATCCAGTAATATAATCCAGCCCCTCCGGGCGCTGCTTAAATTGCTGCTGGTTTACGGCGGCTATTTTCTGGCCATTATCATAATCCTTGAGATTTTCAATGTTAAAATCATTACGCCCGGTGATTTAAAACACATTGGGACCAATATTCTCAAGGTAGTTGGTGTGATTGCCGGGGCCAAACTGATTGTTGCCTTCGGGCAAAGGGCCATTGTTCAGATTTTTGAGCGCCGGGATATCAAGGACAACCTGCTGGAGTCCGGCCGGGTCAACACCCTTAAAGTACTTTTGCAAAATGTACTCACCTACGTCGTTTTTTTCATGGCCGGAATAACAATACTGCAAATATTCAATGTAAACACGGCTGCCATCCTGGCCAGCGCCGGTATTCTGGGTCTGGCGGTGGGGTTTGGCGCCCAAAGTTTGGTGCGGGATATCATCAGCGGCTTTTTTATCCTTTTTGAAGACCAGTTTAAGGTGGGGGATTTTGTAGAAACTGCCGGAGTCGTTGGGGTGGTGGAGGAGGTAGGGCTGCGGACCTGTAAAATCCGCCAGTGGACCGGCCAGCTGCATATTATCCCCAACGGTGAGATCTCCAGGGTAACCAACTACAGCCGGGGCCGGATGATGGCCGTGGTGCTCATTGGCATTGCCTATGAAGAAGATATTGACCGGGCGATGGAGGTCTTGCGGGCAGCCAGTGAGGCGGCCGCCAAGGAGATTGAGGCCATCGTTGAGGTGCCTGTGGTCGAGGGGATTGTTGATCTGGCTGATTCATCGGTAAATATTCGTATTGCCGCCACAACGGTGGCCGGTGAACAGTGGGCTGTTGAGCGGGAGTTGCGCCGACGGTTTAAATATGCCCTGGACCGTGCCGGTATTGAAATCCCTTATCCCCGGCGGGTATTGTATCAGCGCGCCGGGGAAAGGGAGAAGGAGCCGGAAAAAGCAGGCCTGCCCTCAGGTTAGCCATGTCGAGCGCGTAGTTTGTCTAAATATAAAACACAGTTAGAAGGCAGTAGTTATAAAGGATTTAGAATCTTCATCCCAAAATTGTTTGTATAACTGCGCCATTTCGGGGATATCATCAGCAATCATTTCGCGTATTATCATTAACTTACACCTCAATATGGCTGAAGAAATGTTTTCAGGGTCAGCTTCGCCTCCTCAATCAACCGGCGGCGATACCCGGGGTCAAGCCAGGAGTTGCGGGCAATGCGCAGCTCGTTCAGCCCCACGTAAAATGGCAGCCGGCCGGTCAATGCAGCATTGACGCCCTCACCTCCGGGGACAGCACCGGCGTAGGCTTGCAAAAAACGGCCTATATAAGGCTCCGCCCCGGTTTTATTCCCGGTATATTGCAAAAAAAAATGTTTGATCTCCCCGGCTACCCGGCCCAGGTCGAAAGCCCTGTCGGCCTGCCTCATTCTCTCCAAGTCCAGGGCGGTGACCTGCGGCCCCTCCTCGAAAATAAAATTGGGCGGTGTGGCGTCGCCGTGGATGACTACCTTCCGGCCGGACCACATTTCCGGCCGGCCGGCCCAGGCCTCCCCCAGTTCCAGGAATTCAGCAGCCTCACCTTCGCTGAGCAGGGCAGAGTCTTTTAACTGGCGCACCACTTTTACAAAGTAAGTCTGCTCGGGTCCGAAATCCACCTTATCACCGGAGGCGGGAAGGCTATGCAGCCTGGCCAGAAAGCCGGCCAGGGCTGTTAGTTTTTCGTGCAGGGCTGCTTCCTCCCCCCGGGAAATGGCCTCTTTGATAAAGTGAGCCAGGGTTGGACCGGGGCAATATTCTTCCATCAGGACGTTGTTGATGGCCGGGCAGCGGCCCAGGGGACGCACCACCCGGTGCGGATAGTTGCTGAAGCCGCTTTGGCGCAGTAATTCCAGGTTTTGGTACTCCCTTTCCAGTACCAGGCCCGGAGCTCTGCTCTCACCGGCCTTTGGGGTGAAGAACTTGCCCACCACCCGCAGGTCCGTGTCCTGGTCCTCGTACAGGTAGACTTCGTTGGAGCCGTTAAGTTTGTAAACTTTAAGGGGCCTGTCCCCGGAATGTCCCAACCGGGGCAGGATTTCCTCCCGGAGGTACCGGTAAAGGGGATCCTCCCTGGATAGGTAACCACAAAAGTGCAATTCCATAACCAGTCCTCCACGATTTTAAAAAACGGGCGGTAAGCTGGCTTCCTGCCCGTTTTCAATCCATTTTTTAAAAATCCTTGGCATGACGGATTTTAACAGGGATAGTCCCCGGTAAAGACCTCCTCGGCGGGGCCGGTCATGAAGACGTGGTTGTTTTCGGCCCACTCGATGAGGAGCGCGCCGGCCTGAAGGTGCACCAGGACCCGCCGGCCGGTGTGCCCGTTCAAGGCGCCGGCCACCGCGGCGGCGCAGGCCCCGGTGCCGCAGGCCATGGTCTCCCCGGCCCCCCGCTCCCAGACCTTCATCTTGATCTCTTCTTTATTCAGGACCTGGATAAACTCCACGTTGGTCTTGCGGGGGAAAGCCGGATGGGTTTCCAGGAGCGGTCCCACCACGTGAAGGGACACCTGATCGACGTCCGGAACAAAGATGACGCAGTGAGGGTTACCCATGGAAACTGCGGTGACCCGGCAGATCAGCGCGTCCGTCTCCAGTGCCTCGTCCAGCACCCGGCCCGGGGGGCCGCTCATGGGTATCTCCGAGCGCTCCAGGCGCGGCTCGCCCATGTCCACCCGCACCAGTTTGACCCGTCCGTCCTCGATGATCAGTTCGGGAACTATGATCCCGGCCAGGGTTTCCACCCAGATCTTGTCCTTCTTAACTAATCCGTGCTCATAGAGGTATTTGGCCGCGCAGCGGATCACGTTGCCGCACATTTCGGCCTCGCTGCCGTCGGAGTTGAAGATACGCATGTTGACGTCCGCCATCTCCGAGGGTAAAAGCGGCACCAGCCCGTCCGCCCCGATGCCGAAATGGCGGTCGCACATCCTGATCGCCAGGGCGGGAAATGCCTCTAAATTGACCTTTTCTTCAAAACAGTTGACCAGGATAAAATCGTTGCCAAGGCCTTGTACTTTGGTAAAACGCAAGGTAGAGAACCTCCCGGTAGTTTATCTGCCTTATATTTTATCCCAATTATACCTTAAGGTACATAGCTTTTTGCCTGGTCCTGTTAAGAGCATGCCGGCAGATGGCACCCAAGACCGTGGGCGCCGCCGCGATGGCGATAACAAAGGCCCAGTGGATACCGCTTAAAGGCACGGTGGTATGGAAAACCGGCTGCAGCAAGGGCACGTAGTTTACCGCCAGCTGCAGGGTGGCCGAAACCAGCACACCTGGTTTTGCAGCAACGTTTACTATAGGTTTTTACCCTGCCATCGGCGTGATATGCTATAATTATTGAAGCAACTGGTTAGAATATCCAATAAATCGTTTAAATGAGGAACAATAATGACTTTTAATGACAACAATTCGCTGGACAAACCGCTTAAAGAGGTAACCATTTACACTGACGGAGCCTGCTCAGGAAATCCCGGCCCCGGCGGTTACGGGGTGGTGCTGTTATACCGGGGGCATCGCAAAGAGTTCTCCGCCGGCTTCAGGGACACCACTAATAACCGTATGGAAATCCTGGCGGCTATTATTGGTTTAGAAAGTTTGAAAGAGAAATGTAAGGTGACACTCTACACCGATTCCCAATATGTGGTGAATTCCATTGAAAAGGGCTGGGCCAAAAAGTGGCGGGCCAACGGGTGGATGCGTAATAAAAAAGAGCCTGCCCTTAATGCGGATCTTTGGGCCAGGATGCTGAAAATATGTGAAGTCCATGCTGTAAAGTTTGTCTGGATCAGGGGGCATGCGGGCAACCCGGAAAATGAACGCTGTGACCAACTGGCTGTTGACGCCGCCAAACAGCCCAATTTACCGCCGGACATTCGCACAACACCGGTCTAGATCTCCAGTGAATAGCTCCAATTGGCGCCAGGTGCCTAACTTATAACTTGCTAACTTCAGGAACTGGGATTAACCGCCAGCCCAAGGATACCACTTTATCTGCTTTGATATTGGGGCCAATTATAGAAATTACTGTAATTTATTTATTTTACCTTTTTTTGTTTGTCTTGTTGGGCGCTGATTAGGGATTGACTTGTACCCTGGTCAATGATAAATTCTAACTAGTAACTGTCGGTTTTGCAGGAAGGAGGTTTGAAACAGGATGGAATTATACTGGGATTATTTTTTTTACGGTATGGCAATTTTAGGAGCAGCAGGGATATTGGCTGCTATCATTACCAATCCTGTTAAAGAACAAATGGCAAAAGTGGAAAAACTGGCTGATGGCAGGATAACCCAACATCACCGCTACATTCCTTACGATTGATTAAGTTGACCAGTGTAAAACCTAATAAGGGGACAGGCTGCTATTTTAGCTTTGCGAAAAAGTTGCCTGTCCCTTTTTCTTGGATTTTTATTATGGGGCGAATATAAAAAGTGCGACCCAAAACAGCTAATCAATGGTATACTCTTGTTAAGTTTAATTTAAATAACGACAGGGAGGGGAAGCAAGTGAAAAAAATAATAACCTTAGCCTTTTTGGCTGCCTTGTTGACCACCGTAGTCGCAACTGGATGTACAGGCACCGGGAATAATAACGGTTCTGCCGTCACCAATGGGAATGCTGAAAAACCAGACCTGCAACTAGCTTTATATTATGTTAAATTCACCAGGGACGAAAGTTATCTGGTGCGGGAAGTGCACAATATTCCCTATACGGAAGATGAGCCGCTGGCGGCAGTACAAAGCCTAATCACAAACCAGCCCAATACCCCGGGTGCAACCAGGGTCCTGCCCCCGGATACCCGGGTTTTGGGTGTTGAAATCCGGAACGGTGCCGCCACTGTGGATTTTACCCGCGAAATACTGCAGGCCAATGTAGGCTCAGCGGGAGAGGCAATGGGTATCATGAGCATAGTAAACACTTTGACTGAATTTCCCGGAATTGAAAAAGTTTCGTTTACTATTGAGGGTAAGATTGACGACCGGACCATGGATTGGTGGGGCCACGTCGGATTATACGATCAACCATTTCAAAGGGATGTTTCCATGGTTTATGAACCGGCCATCTGGATAAGTCAGCCCGAGCCAAACCAGTCTGTGGGGGCGCCAATGCGGGTTTGGGGATCAGCGCTGGTTAACGGGGACAAGATAATGATTAAGCTTGTGGATGAATCAGGTCAGGTCCTGGCCAATGAAACAGCAATGGTACACCCTGGAATTAGAAGCGATTTTGAGGTGTCCCTGAAATATGAAGCAGCCTCAGGAAAAGGTGACTTAGTAGTTTCCGGCCCTGATGGCAGGAACCGTGGTAATGATTTTACGGTTAAAACCACAGTTTTATGGCCGTAAGGTTTAATCCAGGCAAAATACTACGATCCAGAAGGTGACCGGTGTTGGGACTGACGGGAAATGATGAAAACACACGCATATTAAAGCACGGCCAAAAGCGAACCAAATCGCTGACCACTTTTCAGATACTAGCCCTGGGGCTGAGCAGCATCATTTTAGTTGGTACGCTATTACTTCTTATCCCCGGGTCCACGGCGCCTGGCTATAGCACTGATTTTTTGACCGCCCTGTTCACCGCCACTTCGGCAACCTGTCTTACCGGGTTGGTTGTTGTAGACACCGGAACCCACTGGTCCATCTGGGGACAGGCCATCATTCTTTTCCTGATCCAGCTTGGCGGCCTTGGCTTCATGACTGTTTTCAGCCTCATTGCCATCATGCTGGGGCGTACCATCGGGCTGCGGGAGCGGCTAGTCATCCAGCAGTCCCTTAACCAGGTTACCATAGAGGGCATCATCAGGCTGGTGCGTTATGTGGCCGCTTTTAGTTTCGCCATCGAGGGCACCTTTGCCATTGTTTTAATAGCCAAATTTTTACCGGATATGCCGATGGGACAGGCTGTCTGGTTTGGCGTCTTCCATGCTGTGTCAGCCTTTAATAATGCGGGCTTTGATCTCTTCGGCAACTTTGCGAGCATGACCGCCTTTCACAGTGACCCAGTAATAACTTTAAGTATAACCACGATGGTAATCCTCGGTGGTCTTGGCTTTACCGTGCTGGCCGATATTCATCAGCAGCGCAACTTTCGCAAACTTTCCCTGCACTCCAAGCTGGTTTTAACTGTAACCGGGGTCTTGGTGGCAACCGGAACTCTGATTATCTTTATCATGGAGTACAATAATGCCCTGCGGGAACTTAGCCCAATGGGGAAAATACTGGCCAGTTACTTCCAGGCGGTAACCCCCAGGTCAAGCGGGTTTGTCACTATAAGCATGAATGAGCTTGGCCTGTCCACCCAATTTTTTATGATTATATTAATGTTTATTGGCGCTGGTCCGGGATCAACGGGCGGGGGGATCAAGGTAACCACCTTTGCGGTAATGATTCTGATGGTACTGGCGCTGGCCAAAAACAAAGAAGATGTCACCGTATACAACCGGCGCCTGCCCCGGGAGCAGATTAACAAATCTCTGGCCATAACCCTTCTGGCCTTTGCCTGGATTACAATTTTAACTATGATTCTAACCATTACAGAAAATGCAGATTTTATGACCATCCTCTTTGAGGCGGTGTCAGCATCAGCCATTGTAGGTCTTAGCCTGGGATTAACCCCGGAATTAAGTGACCCCGGCAAGGTCCTGGTTACTATATCCATGTTTGCTGGCCGCATCGGGCCCTTGACCCTGGCTTTTGCCCTGGCCCAGAAGGTAAAGCGCAAACAGGGTATCCGTTACCCCGAGGAACCCTTGCTTATCGGCTAAAATATATTTCTAGAAAGGATGCTTAGCATGTCAAAAACCTACCGTGTCCAAAAACAAACAATCCCGGCTCACCCTGCGATTAATCTCGAGCAACTAACGGCAAGGGTAAAAAAAGATTTGAGCTGGATCGTGGTAAGTTTGTCCGTGGCTGTTGCAGCGGGTTTACTGATTAATTTTCTGTTCTTTTAAGCTATAAAAAAACAAAAGGGGACAGGCTGCTTTTTCGCTCTGCGAAAAAGCAGCCTGTCCCCTTTTCCCGGATTAACGAACAAGATAATACCACACCATGCCACCCAACAGCAGGCCAGCAATTCTAAATACCAGCAAGTATTTGGTTATCAACTGCTTTTCCTTCAGCCACTCAACCAGGGCGTAGGGCAAAATAATAACCACAATCATAAATTTGGCAATGGGCACGAAACCCGGATGGCCAATGGTAAATAGCCACAAAATCAATATCCATAGCAAAACTGCTAATAAAATTCTAGTCTGGCCCGATGCGTTACTCAAGCCCATTTTATCAGCCCCCTTTGTTAAAATACAATTCCACCTCGATGTTTTAAAATCCTTTACCTGATTATTTTTTCCGGGGCTTGCTGCATAGTGTGTATAAAACAAACAGGAGGACCAAATCCATGGCCTTTAAAGTGACACCTGTAGACAATCCCCTTTACTGGTCGCAATTTCTGTCTTTACCCCGGGAGGTTTACCGTAATGACCCCATCTGGACCCCCCCTGGCCCGGGCGCCGAGCATGTGCAGCTAAATCCCGCCCGTAATCCTGTCCTTCGTCACCAAAGAATAAAATTGTTTCTGGCCCTGTCCGAAGGGCACCCGGTGGGAAGAATCGCAACCATCATAGACGAATTCAATCCCCGGGCAGACACTGGCTTTTTTGGCTGTTTTGAGTGCTTCAATGAGCCTGTTGCCGCCCGTTTGTTATTTGACCAGGCCGCCCGGTGGCTGGCCGAACAGGGGGTTGCTATAATGGTGGGCCCCGCCACTTTTAACACCAACCAGAAAGTCGGCTTTCTTCTTGAAGGTTTTGATAGCGCCCCTTCCCACATGATGCCATATAACCCCCCCTACTATGGCAGCCTGGCCGATTCAGCCGGCCTGGTCAAGCTTACGGATTTGCTCTCTTATCGCTGGGGCATTGAGCAAACCCTGCCGGCGTCAATGGCGGCTGTTGCCGCAAGGGCTGAGGGCGTCCCGGGACTTATTGTTCGAAGGTTGGACTTCCATTACCCGGAGCGGGAGGCGGCTATCATCCGTGAACTGTTTAACACATCTTTTGTCAACAATTGGGGCTTTATACCGCTTACCATGGCTGAGTCAATGGCCATGGTGGGCCATCTACAGCAAGCAGGAGATCCTAACTTGCTGCTAATTGCCTTTATCGGGCAAGTTCCCGCCGGAATGCTCCTGGGCATGCCGGAAACTCCACCCCGACGCAGCGCAGGTGATAGCCTTCAGCGCAACATAAGGGTAGCTATCCTTGCCGTCAAGCCGAAATACCGCAACCGTGGACTGCATACGGTATTGATGCTCAGATTTATAGAATCCTGCCGGAAGCATGGTTATACCGGGGGGGAATTATCCCAAATGGACGAAAATAACATTATTATTAAAAAAATTGTTACTGCCATTACCGGAAATCTAATCAAACGCTACCGGGTTTACCAGAAAAAACTCCAGCCCATAGACCATAACTTACGCCCCGGTACGGGTACTGTTTGACATCTGCCCCGGGATGTTCTATTTTATTAAGATAGAATATTGCGTGGGGGTGCTGTAAAATGTCCGTAGAAGAGCTGGTGGCTGAAATAGATAAGCTTTCCCTGGAGGAACAAAAGGAGCTATTCGACCGACTGGCGGATACCCTGGACTTACTGGGCTGGTTTAAGCTAAATGAAGTCACATTTTATTAAGCACGGTAAAAGAACAAATTCGCTTTCGGCGACCTGTGGGCTTACAATGCGGCTCATGCTCACATAATTTCCTAACGAAAAAAATCCCGCCAGTGCGGGCGGGATTGGGAAGAAGGAGGTATAATTCTTAATTTGTCTTCTTTATCTTCGCACAGCCTGTAAGACTCCGCCCTCTTAGGTCGGGGATTAACAGGCTGTAAACTCGAAATAAGTGCGACTAAGGTTCAGATGGGTTTAAAACCCCACCTGAACCAAGTCTTCTTTATATTTTGCCACAAAAGCTCGAAATTTTTTGTCGCCTATCCGACGAAATTCCTGTCATTTAACCGACCATCGGAAAATTACCCCCATCAAAAATGATGGGGGTTTTTAGAGAGATTTAGGAGGCTGGTTCTGCTTTTGCAGTAATTTTATTATCGCCCATAGATCTAATCTTTATACCAGGGATTAATTTCCCGTTTTTTTGCCCTTTCCTGACAAAAAAAATGTAAAACTAATACCCAAATCATAATTTATACATATATTGGTATGAAAGGCCAGTGTAAATAACTTTATTCAGTAAAAATTAATCCACAAATCCCAACCTGCTGTTATAATATATAAAGCAGTAATGTTGCAGTATTAATTTTTTCTTTTCTTTTTAAATATACTGGCCAAATCAAGGCTGGATAACGGAGTGGATACCAGGTGACACTAGGAGAACGTATAAAAAAATTGCGCCTGAACAATGAAATGAGCGTACGTCACCTTGCAGAAAAGGTCGGCGTTACTGCCAGCTTTATTTATCAGCTGGAACAAAACAAGGTTTCTCCGTCATTTTCCACACTTAAAAGCATCGCCACCCATCTTAATACCAGTATGAGCTTGCTGGTAGAGGACCAATTACCCGAAGAATGGGTTATTGTCCGCCTGGATCGCCGCAAAAAAATTGTCTTAGATAATGACTTGTTAAATCTTGAAGTTTTAACATTTTTAGGCTACCGGGATAAAAAGATGCAGCCAATGGTTTTTCATCTTAAAGCTGGTGGGAAGACGGATGAGGTTGATTTTGTCAATGAACAGCGGGAAGATTTTATATATCTACTCCAGGGAAAAGTGGAGGTTGCGGTAAACAAAACTAAATACATTCTGGAGCAGGGGGACGCAGCCTACTTTATTTTCGACGCCCCCAGCAGCATAGAAAACATCGGTCAGGAAGAGGCATCAGGGCTGTGGATTATCAGCCCGCCTGGAATTTAAGAGGTTTTTTGGTGCGCACGTAGAATAAATTATTATTTTAATCGCCCCCGGCAGGTCGGCGGGCGATTATTTTTACGTCGCAGAGGCCATCCTTGAATACACCTGGGCCTGAAAAATCACTACACCATAAAGGTTGGCCTTGTTTTACTGGCCACCTTTACGTCTAATATGCGGCGTTTTCTTATGCTTAATGAAAATTTAACATTACTATGGAGAATGTGTTTAAAATTGTTTATAATATATATGGTTTCCTAATACGTGAACTATCAACAGGAAATTGAGGTGTGGCAATATGTTATGTAAGGACTGTCTGTACTGCAAGCAGTGGAAGGAGATTGATGCCGCCATGTGTGAAAAATCATCGCAAGCCGTTGATTTAAACAACAGACCTTGTGATGATTTTGTAAGCAGGCAAATGACTGACGAATGGGGTGAATTACCTGCTATAAATGGCAAATACTGCTAGTAGCACTAATAACATAACGCTCAAGTCCAAGGTTTCTAAACCACGAAACCTTGGACTTTTTTATCACTGAACTAATCCGCCCTTTGAAACCCGCCTCTGTAGGCGGCGGGTTTCAAAGGGCGGTTAAGTCCCGTATGGACTCGGCTAACATTCATAGGGGGTTGAATCCCCCTATGAATGAAGTCTTGTTCAATGTTAAGGAATGGAATACTTTTAATCAAAGCAGGAAAGCAGCCCCTATCTAAAGAAAATCTAATACTGTATTCTATGCCTGGAAAGGATTTCATGCAGATGCCATGCAGCAAGTGGAAATCAATTATATATCTACTTATGCTCTTGTTATTACTGTTTTTTTTAGCTGCCTGCTCCGGGTCAGACAATGAAACAATTCAGCAATTGCAACCGGAACCACCTCCGACAACAGTAATCAAGATAACTGCAGCCGGCGATTTTTTAATGCATCTGCCGGTGGTCAACTCCGCCGTCGACCCGACCACAGGCAGCTATAATTTTAAACCCATTTTTGAGCTTATACGCCCCTATTTTGAAGGGGCTGACCTGGCCCTGGTTAATCTGGAAACCCGCTTGGCCGGCCGGGAGAGGGGATACAGCGGCTATCCTCTATTTAACAGCCCGGCCGAACTGGCCGCAGAAATGAAGAGTATAGGCGTCGACCTGGTGCTGACAGCCAATAATCACAGCCTGGACATGGGGGCCAGGGGTCTGCTGGCAACCCTGAATAACCTTGACGCAGCGGGCCTTGACCACATAGGCAATTACCGCTCCCGGGAGGAGCGGGACAAACCGTACATAAAGGACATCAACGGGATCAGAGTTGGTTTTCTGAATTACACCCAGAGCACCAACGGCCTCCCGGCACCCCCGGACCAGGAATACCTGGTTAACATGATTGACCGGGAATTGATGCTGGCAGACATAAAGGCCACCAGGGAAGCCGGGGCGGACTTTATAATTGCTTGCCCCCATTTTGGCACGGAGTATCAAAGACATCCCAATGAATACCAAGAGGCCGTGGTTACCGAATTATTCCAGGCCGGGGTGGATGCTGTCCTGGGAAATCATGCGCATGTGGTACAGCCCATGGAATTAGTAAGGCTGGACAACCGGGACCAGCCTGCCTTTGTGGCTTACTCCCTGGGCAACTTCATCTCCAACCAGCGCTGGCGCTATTCCGACAGTGGCATTATAGTTAACCTGTATATAGAAAAGAACCACCAGGAGCAAAGCGCCAGGCTTATCCGGGCGGAGTGGGTTCCAATATGGGTTCACACCTATCCGGCCGGCGGCAAGTCCCGCTACCGCGTGCTGCCGGTGGACGAAGCCATTGCCTGGTACGAAAACCAGAAAGACCCGCTGCTAACCGAAGAGGACTACATCCAACTCCTTGAGGTGCGCAATGACCTGAACATGCACCTGGGTGAAAGAATATTGAACCTGGAATAAACAGCCCAAGTAGCATTTAACATCTTTACTGGCATAGGGTTCAAAAGTATTAACTATATCCCAATCAAAAGGAACAGCTTCGTAAGCCGCACCGGTCTCAACCGGGGTTGATCGCCAGCCGCTGCCGTCGTAGCGCTCGTCGCGGAACCGGAGGCTGATCGTTGATCGGGAAGCGCTCGCCGAGCGCGTCCAGCCCGGCGAGCGGAAATGCGTTACCCTGGACCGACTGAGCGCTAGAAGCCGCAGCGAGACCACATCCCACCACCATGACAACCACGGCCGCAGCGGTCTGGAGAAACGCCCGCCGGTTCATTCGCTTGCCTGGCATCGTCGTTAATCATCCATGAGTATTGCTTTGAATTGTTCCGGGATTTTTCAACCGGGGACAAAATCGCGGTTTGACTTATTTGAGCAACTTGGGGTAGTCTGCTTTGCCGTTGACTACACGATAAATGTATATGCCATCATCGAACACTTTATAGATGCATACGTATATGGGAGTGATAACCAGCTTTCGGTATCCACTTTCTGCAAGCACGGGATCGGAATGCGTCTGCCCCATAAGCGGAAACTGTGCCAGGCGGCCGATATTTCGCTCGATTTCCTCTGTGATATTCCTCGCAGAGGTAACGCCGATCTTTTCGAGATGGTATCTGGCTATATCAAGGATATCCTCTCTTGCCGGTGCGAGGTAGATCAGCTTACTTATCGGCGGCTGCATAAAGAGCCTCCAACTCCGCATGAATCTGCTCCGGCGTATAAGTGGGCATACCGCTCAGACGTGCGACTTCCGCCTCGTATACCTTGTCTCTGTGACGAAACATTTTTTCTCTTTCCTCAAAAGCGTCTACACTCAGAACAACGAGATCCGCCTCTCCTTTATTAGTGATCACAATTGGCTCACCTGTCTTTTTTGCAAGCGCTGATATTTGCGTGTACTCGTTCCTCAATGCTGTTGACGGCTTGATGTTCATTACGTCATCTCCTTTTTCTGATAGTATCATATCAGGAGTATGATAGTTATGCAATACGATATTTGGATATTCTTTTACCGCTAACAAGACCGGCCCTTATGAGGTGGACGGCTTTCAGTAGCCGCTGGGCGCAGCATGCTTCTAAGTCCTAAGTCCTCAGTCCTTGGTCGTCATCCCTTTCGAGATGACCTTCGCTCCCATGTTATTCTGCTGGTTACATGCTTTGGGTAAAATCCGACAAGCCTTTGCGTTCCGGCTTCATGCCGTCGGCGAGAGCCAGCGCCTTTCCCCATGTTTTTTCCGTTTGATACTTGAGAAACTCATACAGGTGATTTAATTCCTCGGCTTCATCATACTTTTGCAGGCATTGGTAGTACATCCGCTTATCCTCGTTATAGACGATGAGGGGCGGGTGGCCGTGGGTCATGAGATAGTAATTCATGAGCGTCCTGCCAACACGTCCGTTGCCGTCCGCGAAGAGATGAATATACTCAAACCTTGCGTGGAGGTAAGGCGGTGGACACGATTTTATACGACTGCCATAGCGCGACAACCCGGCTGTATTGTTCCAAACGCATTCCTGGTTTCTGAAAGCTAAACAAATCTGATTTATACAGGATAATCAAGATATGTTACTTGCGGCATCAGCCTTTCACTGCGTGTACTGGCGCCGCAACGCAAACTTTAGGGCCAAGGGTTTAACCTGCTATCAGTTGTTTTCTGTGGTGCTGCCAGGAAACCAGGCTTTTCACCTCCCGTTTGATTTGTTTTTTTATTGCGGCAATCACCGCTTTTTTAACTGCACTCCATTGCTTCCAGGCGCAAGGCGGTTCCGATTCGATAGAGGGGATGGCCCAGTCGATTTCTTCCGAGGTCTCGTCGCCTGGAAATGGATCGTACGGTAAACCACACTGCGAACAATGCCGGTTTGCTTCAGGGATATCGTAAATCACTTCCCGGGCGGGAAGGTTATCGTATTTGCGCCTGCCATGACCTGTGGTACCTTCCTGTTGCCCCCGGCGGCCTCCACTTTATACCGGTGAACTGTTATTTTTGGCTTTGGTTGCCTGCTGTTCCGACTTGCGGCCGTAAACTTGTTGTGTCAATTTGAGCACCTTGGCCTTCAGCGCTTCAATATGGGCCTCCAGTTCCTTTGTTCGCGCCACCAAGTCTGCATTCTCAGCCTCAATATCATCTGTAAGGTAATACTCAACCGAGCAATATATTGCTTATTATAGTATGTTTTGCTACAGAAACAGAACCGTTTCCTGTCGCACCCTGTGACTAAAAGCATTGCCAGCCATATTGCATGAAATGATTGTCAAATGAAAAGGCAGAATCTATCTTTAAACGTTCCATTACAGCAAAAGTAGAAGCATCAGTATATGAAAATGTTTTATCCTGAAAATTGATTATAATTTCTCTTGCACGCTTTTCGTCTTCTCTTTTGACATGCTCAATTGTCCAAATGAGATTTTTAATCCATTCGCGTGCCAATTCATGTCCTAAACGACTTAATATAAGAGCATGAGTTTCTGCTAAAACAAAATTTGTCAGAATCAAATCAACTCTCTTCAAACTTAATTCCTTAACGATTTGCGTAGCCTTTTGGTGAAATTCGTCCGAGCGATCGATCAAAGCATATATCGCGCTTGTATCCGCAATTACTCTTTCCATCGTTCAACTTCGCCTTCAGCCAGATAGTGATCATGTCTTGCGGCTATATCTTTTTGTCCGCTGTTACCAGCGCCTATTAATTTCCATATAGGATCATCTTTGCTTAAAGGCTGTAGCATCTGAACCTTTTTTATACGTATCTCCTCTTCGTCAAAAACAATACGCAAATAATCTCCTGCCTTCAAACCTAAAGCTTCCCTTACATAAAGAGGGATAGTCATCTGTCCCTTACTTGTTAAGCGCACCAATGGGGCAGGCACAAAACACCATCTCCTTACTGCTCGTAAGAATTCCTTACTGATAGTATAACATCATCAATATAATATTGCAACCCAGAATTTGGTGGCAATAAAGAGAACCGTCTGAATATCGCGAAGGTATTTATGGGATCTCCCTCGCGGAAGTTAGCGACCGCCTCGCTCATTACACGGAAGTTGAGTTCGACCCCTTCGTTGTCGGCGTGGCAATTCTGGGCGCGGTCTGCGCTGATGCCGAAACGACTCGCCGTTTCCACCGCATTGATCGCGAAGCTGGCGCAGGGCATCCCGCTCCCTCTGAGCAACCGCGACCATGAACTGACCGGTAACTATGCCGGGCATCGGGAATGTCATATCCAGCCCGATTGGTTGCTTATCTATCGCATTGAGAATGCTGGACTTTCAGACAAAACAAAAACCACCCACCGACACAATTCTTTGTATCAATAGATGGTAGATTATTTGGCTAATCTGATATAAAATAATACAATGCACACCCCGGGTGAACCATTAAATAACCTTTAAGAGCATTGTAACCCCTAATATTTCGTTTTCCAGATCATCACATTCAGCTTGCTGGCTCTGAACATAACTATCAAAAAGACTCGCCATATCCGGATGTGTTTTCTTGAGTTTGTTTGATCTTCTTGCTATAAGTGCTTGCTGCTCATCATTAAGGCTTTAGATAAACGGATGCTTACAGCACCTTTCCCGCAAGCCAAATCCAAAACCTTGGTTTTATTCGATATATATATATTTATGTGTTTCGAAGCCATGTCAATGATATCCTTAGGCGATGAGCCCAATTCCCATAAATCCTGCAGCAAGTAAGGCAAAAAAGGGATCAGCCTGGTTGATTCAGCCGTTAATGACTTTGCAAGCTTTTCTTCAACATTTGACATCATTTCTTGCTCCTCTCATGTAAAAGTCAATATCCCAGGGTTGAAGATCCCTTTCCGAATAGACAATCTGGCTTCTATATCGGGACGGGAATAACCCATATCTCCATATAAGCGGCATCCGGTGCAGCCCTGTAATATTTCTCCGCCGAAAAAGGCTGTGTCGTCAGCCCCCGCTTGGCCAGCCACGTGCCGAAAAGATAATTCATGGCTTTACCCAACGCGGAAGTTGTAAGCTCGGTAAAATCCTCCGCTTCAAGGCAGCATACCACGTACTCGGCGGCGGGCAGCTCCCATTTAATAAAATCTCCATAGGCAGATACGTCCGGCTTAGCCACCCCTCCGACAAAGTATATAAATGTTCCATCCGCTGCCTCACCCAGCATGGACGCGCCCAATTCTACGCCGCCCGGCAGCAAATTGGGGATATCCCCCTTGCGGCTGTGAAATGAATCCCATAACCGGCCGGGCACGTCGATTCCGGTAGTTTCGCCTGCCGGCGCTTGGGATGTAGACACTTTAGCCGAAAGGCCTACATAAGTTTCGGTCGCATCGAGTGTCCTGCGCGTGATTTCCAGAACAATGCTGTCGGTAATCAAAGGCACGTCCTCATCAATCATTGTATAATTGAGCAGCAGTTCCGGCTTCATAATCTGGTTGAGACGGACAGGTTTGGCGCGGTATTCTTCCGGCGTTATTCCGTACGCATCTTTAAACGCACGGGTAAAGGTTTCGTGTGAGGAAAAACCAAAGTCCAGAGCAATGTCTATAATCCGCTTACTCTTTTCCGGCAATACTTCGGACGCTCTTGCCAGGCGGCGTAGTTTTACATATTCGTTTACAGGCTTCCTTACCAAACGCTTGAACAGGCGCTGAAAGTAAAACTGCGACAGCCTCGCCATATTGGCGAGCGTTTCAATCTTTAGTTCCTCTGACAGGCTTGCTTCAATATAATCGACTGTTTTTTGTATTTGTTCCCATGCGTGCATTGTATGCACCTCCTTGCAGATAGGATAGCATGAGAATTATGCGCCTGCTTGACCGTCAATGCCCTTTTCCCAAAGATCACACGCTACGCATCTTTATCGTCCTTGCTGCTATTTATTTTCTTAATCACCATCGCAAGTAATATGCCAAGCTGTTAGGTTATCCTGGAGAAGCCAGGTATTTTTCCTGGATAAAAGCGTTCATGTCCTACCACAGAGCCCACGCAGGCTCATCGATGTATGCAACTATTTCATCATATGACGGAGTATGATTTGCATCCTGAATCAAGTCCCTGCCCATCATTTAACCGTTCCCTATCATTTCATTTGAGAGGAAATACAACCTTGGTTAAAAGCTCGCTTTCCGGGACTTCCTCCGGAGAATTATAATAAAACTCGTATGCCACTCCGGTCGGTGTATGTCCATTTTCATTTATCCACTGCATCATGGCATTATAGACGGGTTCCATACCGTTGTATGGACCCTTGTAGAGGTAAGAAACCTGCTTTCCTGCCGGTATTTCACTCGCCTTAATCTCCCCTTTACCGGCCAGGGGCTTTATAACAGGAAATCCCATCTCTATGTCAAGATCCTCCATATCCATGTTGTAGTACGCTGCAAATGCCGCTTCCATAGGTTTTTCGCCAATTTCATTCAGATATTGAATGATCCCATAGTAGGCCTTGCCTAACTCCTGGGGTAGATTATCGACAGATGTCCTCGTCCGCATGGACAGTACCGGTTGAGCCGGTTGCTCGGTCAATTCGAATTTGTAACTTATTTTTTTCCCTCCTGTGATTTTTCTTGATTATACCATTCCAAATATGACACCTGTAACCCCGGATTTGAGCGATTGAGCGCTGGAATGGCTTGGTGGTTCGTCTGCTCCTGCCAAAGGACTGCGTATTGTCGTCAGTGAAAATAACCTGGACCGGTCATCTATCCGCGATGCGGCTAACCGGTTAAGCGCTGCTCTGCAGCGGGAGGGCTATGTTGTAAACCGGGTCGAGGTCCCTATACCCGGCAAATATCAGCAAACAGACAGGATTAGCAGTTTCCTGTTCCTACTGGAAGCCTTCGGATTATTAAGCCTCATACTTATAAGTCAGCAGTTTGAAGGTGAGAAATTTTCCAACAATAGCGATGATGACCATGTGTTACCTTGTACTTTTCCATCACCTGCCTTATGATCAAGGTAGGAGGGACGACTGCGGTAGCGATTTTTAACCAGGGACCGGTTTCTTTTCTCCAACTTTGCACAACCAACCGGGCGTGGGACGGATCATTGATGAGACGGTACGTTGGGACTTGCCACACTGCAGACTCTCGGCGAGAACTTGTGTCAAAGCGCTGCTCATTGATATTTTGGCCAGCGCAAGCCTTTGTAGCGGTTGGATGAGTTCTATGAATATGATGATGTAAAGGAGATCTGATTCCCTATGAAGATTTTATCCGTTGATTTAAGGAGAAAAATGAAGCGCGTCGTTGCTGTTTTAGTATTAATCAGCACATTATCTGCTCTGGCATTATGTGTGGGCTGCGCCAGGGATATTGAACAACAAGACAGTGTCACTTACAGCAACAATGCTTTAGGTTTTAGCCTGATTTTTCCTCGAGATTGGGCGGATCGATATATCATTACAGAGTCTGATCACGGTATCAGTGTACACAATAAAAAAATCAAAGAAAAAACGGAGTGCCAGGGTATTCTTTTCAGTATTGACAGGTTAACCGGGGAACTCATAACAGAAGAGGATATAGCCCAATTTCCGTCTCCGGGAAGAATAATCCAAAAAGGCAACGGCTACACATTTATCCTAATAATGCCTTCCGATGTGCAATACCCTCCTGACAATGAAGAGATGAGCAATGCCTATAAATTAATGGCACAGGACGTTCATACTGTCGCAGCCAGTATTTCATTAATAGGCGGCAACATCCATGAAGCTGCGCATGACGGTTTCAAGGTTGTAGGTTCCTCTTTTTTTACCGCAGAAATACCGTATGACTGGCAGCTAGAAGCGATAGATGGGGCCTCTATGTACTGGCAAATTAAAAAAGACGGATATAGTATTGGAGAGATAATATTTATACCTTATTTTACGCATACGGAAAGTGATGAGCCGGAAGCGGGTGATGGAGTTCTGTATGCCTCTTTATATGACGAAACGCTGTGGCGAAGAGTTTTAATGAAGGTCAGTGTTGACCATGCCGATAAAGCGATACTGAATAAAATAACGGGTAGTTTCAAAATAATTGACGGACCTTATACTTCCGTAGATATGAAAACTGCCGCGCAACAATATATCAGGGCAGGAGGCAGGGAGATATTCGGTAAGATCGAAGGGATGGTTTTTGCAGAAAAAAATCCTGTTGGCATATTGATTAAAAAAATGGAATTTCTCCATGATGATGAGGCGCCCAATGGCTTTAGAATTGAAGTCCTCTCGGAAGTACCAGTAGAATATCCCGTTGCGCCCGGGGCAAATGTTCTTCCCCTTGTCCCGCCAAGCTATAACCGCCATGGAACTTACTACATGCCGCTGCTGGAGGATTTCATAGGCAATTACGATTATGAAGACTTTTTCTATAACTTTATTGTGGGGGCGGACGGGGAAATCAAAATGATCCTGGGAAGGTATATACCGTAAGCAGTATCCATTTAAATAAGATATCAAAGGGAAAAGGGGCTGTTCCAAAAGGTTATATTTCTTCGATTTTCATTTCAAAAAAACGTGCAATCTTGAAGGCGAGAATGAATTTTCTTTTATAGGGTGTCAGTTGCGAAATGTCGCCGGTTGTTTTGAAACCCTCCCCAGGATGCCATGACAACACCTCCGGCCATCATTCCCATCGAAAAGACCATCTCAATAGCTGTCAAGCGCCAGACGTCATATTATGAGGTGGTGCGCCAGTTCGGCGTTGTGAATATAGCCGGTGTGAAGCCGGCATGGTAAGGCCCAGCCAACCGCCGTTATCCAGCCTTGGAGCCAAAGCCGTGAGGTGAGGTTTAAGCGTAGGTTTATCATTGAAAGTGAGGTGGAAGTCGAGCGTCTACTCGACAATTTTATGAAAAAAGTTAAACTCAGAAAAGTAGGCAACAGTTATGGGCTTACTCTTCCAAAGGAGTTGCTTGAAAAGTATAACGTTAAAGAAGGTGAAGAGCTTTATGTCGTTGAAAGCAGCCATGGATTTACCCTGACTCCTTATGACCCTGAATTTGAAGAATGGGCAACTTCTTTTGATAAAACCAATAAAAAATATAAAAATACGCTTAAGGAATTATCGAAATGAAAGACATTGTTTTTATCCCCAAACACATAATAATTTTCTTTCATGAGCAGTTAATTGCCTTATATGGGTGCGATTGTCAAGAAAAAAGTGATCCACCCGCCAGAAAAAAATTGATCCACTAACGCCAGAAAAAAATTGATCCACTTTAGGGGAAACGCTGGGAAAAAGTTGATCCACCTACCGGTTGTGACCGTCAAGTAGAAATGAACAAATTTCATAAATAATTTTAACACCTAAAATATACCATAAGGGAGTGTAAATAAATCCGTGTAGTGCGACCGGGCAAGGTCCTACTCCTGTAAGTATACTGCTGGAACAAATAAAACCTAAACTCGTAGGATACTACAGGTACTATGGCATCACAGATAATGGCCCAATGATACATCGGTATTGGTATGAAGTAACAAAACTACTATTCAAGTGGATCAATCGCAGAAGTCAGCGAAACAGCTATACCTGGGAAAAGTTTCTATTGTTGCTCAAAGTTAAACCGCTACCCAAGCCAAGAATTTATTTCAATATATTTCCGGCTTAGTAGTGCATAGGCATAAGTGCAAATCTCCAAGTGAGGAGCCGTGTGCGTGAATAGCGCAAGCACGGTTCTGTGAGGGTTGTGTGCTCAATTTAACCATGGAGCAAATATTGTGGCACTCCCAGAGGAAACGGGGAGAAACGGTGAAAACAAACCTGCTCCTAAAGTTAGAGAGACGCACTTCTACTCGACAACGGTTTGATCCCGCTATAACCGGTTAAGCTATTAATGGCTCTTACCCGTCAGGAGGATAGGGCTCTGGTGGAGACCAACCTGAGCGCCTGACGGGATTCTGCCGGGGATAATCGGGGTAGCCTTACGGTTGCCCCTTATCCTTTACTATTATCCCTGGGAGAACCAAGCGTTAAACATGCAGTTTTTGTCTTAGTCACTTTACGCAGCTGCCGGTGGTAACCCTCGATGATATTGGTTGTATAAATCATTCTGCGCATTTCGTATGGGTATTTAAAATAGGCTGTTAACTCAAGCCAGTTTTT
>JBFMEU010000015.1:0-46469 GCA_040753155.1 Bacillota bacterium | reverse complement strand
CGGCTGCATAACTCGGCCCTTCGGGCCTCAAACAGATTCGCCGCTTATCCTCCGCCTCACTCGCTCTTTGAATGGGCCTCCTACGTTCGCTCCAGGTACCAACTCCTCGACCACGCCTGGCAGTATACTTTCCTGAATCAGAACAAATTCGCCTTCGGCGACCTGGGGGCTTACAACGCGGCTCATATTCGCCCCTTAAAATTGTCCGAGCTCGTTCGCCCTCGGGCTCACTCGCTCTTTGAATTAGGGCTCAAAATCGCCGCTAACGTAAGCCCCCAGGTCACTTATCCACAGTTTTCAAAAAGCATAATTTCCTGAATCATTAATAAAACCGGGCGCCCTCATACCCGGCTGGCCCCGGCTTTTTCTTGAAAAACAGCCAGCACTTCCCTGGCTGCCACGGACCAGGAATAGTTCTTCAGAACAAACTCCCGGCACCTGGCCCTGCCGGGGACCCAGTTTTCCCCCGACAGTACACTATCCAGCTTCTCAGCCAAACTCCCGGCACTGATTGAGCGGGCAAGGAGTTTCGGCTCCAGCCCGCTCAATATTTCCAAAGTTCCGCCTACCGGAGTGCCAATCACCGGGGTGCCGCAGGCCAGGGCCTCCACGGTCACCAGGCCAAACCCTTCATAGGCCAGTGAGGGCACCGTCATAACGTCTGCCGCCCTGTAATAATAGGGCAGATCATCTTCTGAAATATACCCGGTAAAAATTACAGCTTCGGCTACTCCCATCTCCCTGGCCAATAACTCCAGCGCCGGCCTGAGGGGACCTTCACCTCCCACCAGCAAGATGGCATCTTTGTGCCGGCTGCGTACCAACTTCAGGGCTTTAATGATTAATTCCACGCCTGTTCGCTTTACCAGGCGCCTGACGGTGAACACCACCCTGGCCCCTTCGGGCAGTCCCAGTCTACGGCGGGCCTCCATCCTGCTGCCGGGGGTAAACTTGTTTACGTCGCAGCCGCCGGCAAGAACAATAATCTTGCCCGGCTTAACACCATACTTTTCTACCAGCAGGTCCTTAAACTCCCTGCTCAAAACCACAAGGCCGGCACACCTTTGATACACATACCTTTCAATGCATCTTTTTACCCCGCAGGAAAGCCTGTGGCGCAGGGATAATCTGCCGTGCAAACCGGACAGCTCAAACCTGGTCTCTTCCGCCCAGGGACCCTGAAAATTAAAAACAACAGGACAATTTTTGAGCAGACCCAGCAACATGGGCAGAAACACATACAGGGCAAAATGCGGATTAAACACATCATATTTATGATTATTAAGCTCAGCGGCCAAAGCCCGGTAAAAGCCCATTACCCTGACAGGCAAGCTGCGTCCGGTTACACGAACAACCCTCAGCAGCCCTGATGAAAATTGGCCGGGCGAGTCTCCCGTGACAACCGCAGCAACCTGGTGACCGGTGGCGGACAGCTCCCGGGCCACCTCGGTGAAATACCTGCCCAGCCCCCCCGGCTCACCCTCAAACCACGTCGTTGCCGACATCAATATTCTCATTGGCAGCCCCAGTCTTTCTGGCCAGCAGGTGCATGTTGAAGGAAAAAATACCGTACCGGCAGGAAAAATCAAAGTCACTGATTAATTGCAAGACACGTTCCAGGGTCCTGCTTTTAAGGCCAATTTTTTTACTGATAAGAAAGAGCCAGGTGCTCAGGGGGTGCAGAAACAATGAATTTCTATAAATATGCTCGATCTGAAACCCGCCGGCCAACAGTTTTTTGACTTCGCTAAGCGTATAGTGCTTATGACCCTTTAGACCCCCGTAAAAACCAGCAAAGGCGTCGTCATATTTTTTTGTGCCCGTAAGCATTTTCTGAAGTCTGTAAAGCTTAAACTTAGCGTCAAGGGGATCAAGAAAATAAAACAGCCCCTTGTGGGGGGTGGAAAAAATTAGTATTCCGCCGGGCTTTAAAACCCGGTGGATCTCCTTGATGGCAGGAACCTCATCCCTGAGGGGCAAGTGTTCCAGCACCTCGATAAAGGTTACCACATCAAAGTAATTGTCCTCAAAGGGCAGACTGATGGCACTGCCCTGGACAAACTTTAGATCGGGATAGTGCCTTTGGGCCTCCTCGATGGCCTCTTGGCTATAGTCAAGGCCATAAGCAGTTCCGGCCTTGCGGGAAAACCAGCAGGTATCGTGCCCGGCCGAGCAACCAAGGTCCAAAAGCCTTTCCACATGCTCAGGGATCCACTGAAAGGTAAGTTTGCCCCGCTCCCGCAATTCAATCATAAACTTTTTTCACTCCATGATTATTTTCTTTAAACGCCGCCCCAGCAGTTCATAGTCAAAGTTGCGCCTTGCTATAGCCACTCCTGCCGCATAATGCAGGGGCGGCCTTGGTTGCCTTGCCAAAACCCTGGCGATTCTGCCCGCCACCCGGCCGGCATACGTATAATCCCTGCTGCCGATGTACTCCACCAGCATATCCGGAGGCAAATGGTTTCTGGCCTCGCCCACGGCGGAGGCGATAACATATCTGCCACAGGCCAGATATTCAGGCAGCTTACCCGTGGTCCGCACCCGGGCGGCAAGGGTGTTGTTCTGGGTGGACAAGGCAAAATCAAACAGATTAATCCACAGGGGCAGCTGATCATAGGCTACCCGGCCCAAAAACAGCACCCTTTCGGCAACCCCCGCCTGGATTGCCCTATTCTTAACCACTTCCAGCCCGTCACCATCGCCAATCATAATCCCGCAGACAGGATATTTTTTAAGGCGGGCCAGGACCTCGACCAAATCCAGCCCGTAGGCCCAATCCAGGGCGGGAATCCAGTGACAGGAACCCATTACACCGATCACAAATTTATCCTCAAGGCCCAGCCCGGCCCGCAGGTCACTTGTATCCATGGGCCTTGAATGTTGCGGCCAGACTCCGTCAGGAACCAGGCGCACATTACGGCAACCCTGTTCTTTTAGCAAAGTGATATGCGCCGAGCCCCTGACTACAATTTTATGGGCCAGCTTAAGGGCCACAAACTCACCCAGCCTTAAGAATTGCCTGTAAATACAAGTTCCCTGGCGGGTTAAAGCAGCCATTTCATAAAGCAAGTCCCCTGTGTCAAGCATATAGGGAACACGGAAAAAAACCCGGTAAAATAAGGCACAGCCCACCCCGGCATAGCCAATATTTAAAACATAGATCATCCCGGGGCGCAGGTAAAAAACCTGCCGCAAAAAATAAAACAGGGCTGCCAGACCCCTTTGCTCACGATATAGAATAACCGCCCATCCGTTTAGGGCGCTGCTTTCAAACAATCCCCTGGCCCTGATGCCCATGGCGCTTTCCGCACTACCGTTCACCAGCACACAGATAGTTATGGTGTTTCACCTTCCTCCTCCGGAAAACGAATACTTGTGCTTTTTTTGCGGCGGAAGATGCTGAATATCTCCACCAGCCGCTGCGCATGCCTGTCAATGTTGAAATATTCCACGGCCATTTTATAGGCGCCGCGGCCCAGTTCCCGGGCCAGCTGCCGGTTGGCGGCCAGCTTATCCAGGGCGTCTGCCAGGCCCTGGACATCCCCGGGGCTGACCATCAGCCCCCCATCTCCAAACATGAAGAATTCCTTTAATCCCCCTACCCTGGAAATAATTAAAGGAGTGCCCAGCCTCATTGTCTCTGCCGCCACACTGCCGGCTGGCTCGTGCCAGGCAGAGGGAACCACCACCGCCCGGGCGTGCTTGATCCACCACCGCAAGTCCTGCTGCCCAAGCCACCCTTTAAAAATAACGTAATCGTCCAAGGCCAGCTTGCTGACCCTGGCCTTGACTTCAGGCAGGTAGTAGCCGTCCCCGGCAATAACCAGGAGAGGTTTTTCCTTACTAATCAGCAATGCATCCACCAGCCAGTCAATTCCCTTATAAGGGACCACCCTGCCGGGAAAGATAAAATAGGGCCGCTCCCCCTTAATCGGCGGCTGCTCTCCGACATCGCCGGGATCAGGGCCAAAAACGTGATTGGTGAACACTAATTCCGGCTTGTATCCGGCGCTTATTAATTCGTTGCGGTGGTATTCACTTAAGGCAATTAGCGGTATGTTATGCAGTTGCTGCTTTTCTCTTTTATAAGTAACAAAATTGTTTATAATCCTCCATGGCCTGCGGCTGCCGCAGCCATTAACCAGATATCCCTTGAGACATCCGCAATAATGAGCTTTATGGTCACAAGGCAGCCTGTGCCGGGCATTATACTTGGTACCGCTGGGGCAATAGGGGTTATGGTTATGAATCGTCCTGACAACCGGATAGGCGGCGACATATTCCCAGGATTCATCATCTATCATGCAGTGGGTATTAATCAGGTCCGGCTCAAATTGCTTTATTTCTTTTTCCACATCCTTATAAGAACCGGCATGAATAACCCTGGCATGGGGCAAGTCGGTGTCTCCCCGGTTATATGTTAGAAAGAACGTTTCCCACCCCAAAGTCAGGAGTTTTTTGGAAATTCTTCTGAGATAGGGGGACTTGCCCCCCTGCAGGGAAATCTCATCTGTAAACTGCACCAGTCTCAACCACAATCAATCCTTTCAACTCTTACCTGGCCCTGACAAATATTGAACGAGACTTCATTCAGAGGGGGATTCAACCCCCTCTGAATGTTAGCCGAGTCCAGTGATAATTTAATTCGCTTCTCAGTCCCTCCAGTTCCTCGGTACTCATTATGAACAGGCTGCTGCCGTCGTCCCAGTTGCTCTTAACCGGCGAAAGTTTCCTTTGCTTTAAAAACCGGGCGGCACTTTTTTTTTGCCGGGCATTAAGCCGTACCACTACCCGGTTGCTGTTTGCGCCTTTGCCTGAAGCCGAAAGAACCTTTATTCTTTGAGACAGGACAGGACCCCCGGCATCACCGCCGGAGGCGCTGGACAGGCGAACCCCCTCTTCCCGGGGCAAAACGCCACCATCACCATATTTCTCCCGTAACAGACGAAAAAAACCAGGGTCGGCTTGCATCTTTTGCTTTAGCTCCTCGGCTGGTGATACCAGACCCCGGTGTTTCCGGGCAGGCTCCGCCCCTGGTGTATTCTTGTAAACATAGGCCTGCTCTTGTTCTTTGGCTTTTTTACGAATGCGGCATAATTGACTGCTAACCTGGCTGACCTTGATTCCCAGCATTTCAGCTATCTTTTTATACTTAAGCCCCTCACGGGTCATTCTGTAAATCTCTTTTTGCTGAGGGCTCAATTGTCTCATATCAACTTCAGGCAGTGAGGCAGGTTTTCTTCCAGGCATAAGCTCCTCCGTCAAACAAATAAATATTGAACAGGCTGTTAGGAATTTATAGTCATATTAGAATTTATACTCATCTTATGAAGGCTGAAAACTAGGCGTTACCTTACCAAATGTTGTTTACGCACTCACCAGTCTTCCAGCCCTGACTTTTTGCCACCAGTCCCTATTTTCAACATACCACCGGACGGTCTCTTTGATTCCCCTGACAAAGTCATACCCGGGCTGCCAGCCCAAATCTCCCTGAATTTTACCGGCATCAACGGCATAGCGGCGGTCATGCCCGGGCCGGTCGGCCACAAACTTAATAATTGACTCCGGCTTACCCAAAATACCGAGTATTAGCCGGGTAATTTCCAGGTTGCTTTGTTCATTGTTTCCCCCGACATTATATATTTCTCCATTTTTACCCCGGTGCATTACCAGGTCGATGGCCCGGCAGTGATCCAGCACATGCAACCAGTCCCGCACATTTCTGCCGTCACCGTACAAAGGCAATTCCTTATCCTCGAGGGCATTGGCCACAAAAAGCGGGATCAGTTTTTCCGGGTGCTGATAAGGGCCGTAATTATTTGAGCAACGGGTAATATTCACCGGCACGCCATAAGTCATATGATAGGCCCGCACCAGTAAATCGGCCCCGGCCTTGCTTGCCGAGTACGGGCTGTTGGGCAGCAGCGGACTGTCTTCGGTAAATAACCCGGTTTCCTCCAGGGACCCATACACTTCATCGGTAGAGATTTGCACATATTTTTTTATCCTGTGTCTATACGCCGCCTGGAGAAGTACCTGAGTACCCACCACATTTGTGCGCACAAACAAATCCGGCTCTATGATGCTGCGGTCTACGTGTGACTCCGCCGCAAAATTGACAATATAGTCGACTCCCTCGCCAAACAGTTGCTCCACCAGTGCGCCTTCGGCTATATCCCCCCTTACAAAAGCGTACTTTGGATCGCTTGCAACATCCTCCAAATTATCAAGGTTACCGGCATAAGTAAGTTTATCCAGATTAATTAACCGGTAATTTTGATATTTGTTTAACATGTACCGGATAAAGTTGCTGCCGATAAAACCCGCTCCCCCGGCAACCAGGATCCTTTTCACATTCATCTAGCTCCCATTGTCCGTTTTTGCCCTGTCCTTGACTCCGCCGACCTTATCGCCTGGCGCCTTAGCTTCATTATCCCGGGACTCTCTGGGAATCTCCGCCACATATTTGCCCGGAACCCAACCGGTAATCCCGCTTTCAGCCATAGTGACCTTAATCCAGCCACCCTGTGGCGGATCATTTTCCATAATCACCAGCTTGCCAATACCCAGTCCCGCAAGGGCGGCCGCGCCTTCTGCCGGGCTGCTCCTGAGCGTAAGGCCCAGGGGATGAGTTATCTTTCCCCACCGGGTATCCTCATCCGCGCCAACACCTGCAAACTGTTTTCCCCCCTGCGCACCCTCTTTGGTCAGGTCCTCTTGCTGTGCCGGAGCGTTTGTTGTTTCTGCCCGGCTCAGCCCGGCAGCTGGCGCAACCTCAAGCATTTCCTCAGTTAATAAAACGGTTTTCCCTTCAACCGAAGCCCCGAAAATAACGGGCTTGATAAAAATCATGCCTGCCGCCGCGCCCCACAGCAACAGGGCCCCGAGCAGATACAGGCCTGCAGTCTTGCCCTGCCGAAACAAACTTGTAATAAAAGCTATAGATAACACGGCCGCTGAAAAAACCAGCAGCATGGATACCGGCGCCCAGAAAACCACCTTACTCCCCCCCCTGCTCCTCCAGGCATTTAATAAGCCTGGCCGCTTCAAGCAACCCCGGCACAACGTAAACCCGCCCTAGCTCGTGAGCTTTCAACAGGCCCAACTGCTCCCAGCCTAGTCCGGTTAATACCAGTATGGTTTGGCAACCGGTTTTTTTACCGGCCTGCAGGTCTGTTATGCTGTCCCCCACCAGGTAACTTTGGGCCGGATCTATACCCAGTTCCTCAGACGCCCTCAATAGCAGGCCGGGCTCAGGCTTCCTGCACAGACACCCGTCGCCGGGAGCATGAGTGCAGTAATAGGATTTCAACAGCCTGCCCGGCCCAAGTTTTTTTTTCATATAGGCATCCACCCGCGCCAACTGTTCCCTGTTCATGAGGCCCTTGCCCACCCCGGCCTGATTGGAAACCACCACCGGGCACAGCCCCGCCCCCAGCAGAAGACCCATCGCCTCAACCACACCGGGCAACAACTCAAACTGTTGCTCATCCCTTACATAGTCATCCGCAAGGTTACGGTTAATTACACCATCCCGGTCAAGAAACACCGCCTTCATTCTTTAAGGCCTCCCTTATATATGAGGCTATTAAATGGCAGAGTACCGTGTGGGCATCCTCCACCTGCTGCATGTTGTCTGATGGTACCAGAATACAGAGACGCGCCTGCTTATATAGCAGCCCGCCGTCAAAGCCAGCCAGGCCTATGGTTAGCAAGCCCGCAGAATTGGCATATTCCACCGCCCTGATCACATTGGCTGAATTACCGCTGCCGCTAATGGCTACCAGTACATCTCCGGCTGAGGCCAGAGGCCTGAGCTGTTCACAAAAAATATTTTCATAGGAGGTATCATTGGCCCACGCGGTTATCACGGGAATATTGTCCGTTAAAGCAATGGCCCTGATCATCAGGCCGCCTTGTGAGCGTGCGCCCTTGCCCAAATCACAGGCCAGGTGTGATGCCGTTGACGCGCTGCCCCCGTTACCTATAAAAAAGATTTTGTTACCCTTGGTTACACAGTCAAGCAGGGAGATAATCACTGTTTCTATTTCTTCCACGGGTATTTTTTGCACCAGGGTACCGACATCAAAGAGATAGTTTTTTATAAACTGACTGTTCAAATTGCCAACCCCCATTAAGTTTCAAACACCGGCAGGGACGTCTATTCCGTAAAGATTACTTCCGTACCTTTACTTTCAAAATCAAATGTCAATTCTGTATACCCATTTAAGGTCTTCCTTAAATCAGGCTGCTTTTCTGGCGGGCAGTAAAATAATAAAAACCCACCGCCGCCGGCGCCGCACAGCTTTCCCCCCGTAGCCCCGCTCCTGATACCGGTTTTATAAAGCTTGTCGACTTCATTATTGGATATGTTATCCGCCAGTTTCTTCTTGTTTTCCCAGGCCCTGCCCAACATTTGCCCCAAATAATCAAAATCTCCACCTTCCAATGCCTGTTTCAATTCCGCAGCCTGCTCCTTCATGGCCAGCAGCACAGATATGCTCATATGAATCTTCTGTCTTTGTTTGGCCAGAATACCCTCCGCCTTCCTGGTTTTACCAGTGTAAATCAATAATAACTTTTTCGCCAACCGGTCCCTTGCTGCCGCATCAAGATTTAACTCATGAACTTGCACGGCATCGTCCGGGGCGAAGTAAATATGCTTGAAGCCGCCATACGCCGCAATATACTGGTCTTGTATCCCTATGGGCTTGCCTAAAATATCAATTTCCACCTGGCAGGCTTCCCTGGCCAGTTTTTCAGGCTCCACGGCCTTGCCGCGGTAATTGTATAGCGCATTTAAAAGCCCCACGGTCAGGGAGCTGGACGACCCCAGTCCGCTGCCGCTGGATGGTATATCCGCCAGGATAACTATTTCCACACCACTGCTTATGCCGGCAAGTTTCATGGTCTCCCTTACCAGGTCATGCTGAATGTCATTCACGGCAGAGACTATTTCTTTATGCATATAGCCTACATAGATCCGGTCATCAAATCTCTTTTTTACAATTACATAGATATACTTGTTTATGGCGGTACTAACTACCTGGCCGCCATAGTCTTTATAAAAATCTCTAAAGTCCGTACCGCCACCGGCAAAGCTTACCCTTAAAGGTGTCCTGGTAATAATCATGTTTACCTCCCACTGCGTATGGCGCCTGAGGACTTCAAATCTACTTCGGCCTGCGCAAAATGGTCGGCCACCGGACCGAAGGATTTGACCCATTCCAAATAATCCCTAATAATGTCATCCAGCCCATATTCAACTGTCCAGCCAAGATTTTTGAGCCTGCTAACGTCAGAAATAATGTGCCGCACATCCCCAAGCCGGAATTCTCCCGGCAATACAGGGTCAATATCCGTTCCGATCCGCTCTTTCAACTTATTGGCATACTCCAGCACTGTTATTGGCTTTCCGCTGCCAACGTTATAAACCTGATAGTCCGCCTCCTGCTTTTCCAACACAAGCAAGTTAGCTGCAACCACGTCCTTGATATGGACATAGTCTCTCTTCATTAAGCCATCCTCGTAAGCCACCGGGCTTTGCCCGTTCAACATGCGCACTGCAAAAATTCTTAGAATACCGGAATAAGCGTTATAAAATGACTGCCTTGGACCCTGGGTTATGGAATAGCGCAAGCAAACAGCAGGAATACCGTGTCTTTTACCCAAGTTTAAGGCTATCATTTCCTGGGTGTATTTAGACATGGCATACTGTGTCTCCGGGTTTACCACCTGCTCATCCGTCAGCTGCTCTTCACATTTGTGGCCACAAAGCGGGCATTTTACCTCCCAATCACCTTCCAGCAGCCTCTCCACCGGCCTTGCAGCAGGATACACCTGCCCATGGGCCGGGCAAAAGTACTTTCCCTCGCCATATACAGCCTGGGAAGAGGCCACAATTACTTTATGCAATGATATTTTACGTTCCGCTATAACCTCAAACAACATGGCGGTACCAGCTGCATTAGTATGAAAGAAGTTACTGTAATCAGGCAGAAAGCCCTGGTAAGCAGCCAGGTGATAAACCGCGTCCACCCCCTCCAGGGCTTTTGCCATCGCTGTCTTGTCTCTCACATCGCCCTTGATAAAATCAATTTCATGCTTTAAATAACCAGGTTTTTGCCCCTGGTGGACAGGCGGCAAGAGATTATCCAGAATTCTGACTTCGTGTCCCCCGGCCAGTAAAGCATCAGCTGTGTGAGAACCAATAAAGCCGGCCCCTCCCGTTACTAAAACCCTCACCTTGGCAGTCCCTCCTGAAAACAGTATATATTCGTAACTACTCAGGAGTCAGGAGCCAGAATTCAGGAGTCAGAATGAAAAAACCAGCGAAAACATTTGAAGATTACTGGTATGGCAGAAGGCACGCCTGTTCGTACTTGCGGTTTATCGTTTATCCATGGCGTTTCCGAAGTATGAGCCATACGGTCCATTCTGAATTCTGACTCCTGAATTCTGAATACCTGAATAGTAACATATATTCAGTGAAACCGGTGTGTGTTAAGGCACGGCATTATCACTGCTCACTCCCGGGCTAATAAGCGCCTTTGCCCGTGAAAACGACTACAACCGTGCGGAACAATATATAAAGGTCAAGTTTTAGAGACTTGTTCATAATGTAATGAATATCCCTGACATACATCTCCTCGAAACTGGACGCTGACCTGCCCTCCACCTGGTTTAGCCCGGTTATGCCGGGCAGCACGGCCAACCGGTACTTATGCCGGTCGTCGTATAACTCGTATTCGTACAGCACCGGAGGCCGCGGCCCCACCAGGCTCATTTCCCCCTTCAGAACATTAATCAATTGGGGTATCTCATCCATACTGGTTTTGCGTAAAATTCGCCCAACCTTTGTTATCCTGTCATCTTTAAAGTACTTTCCGGCCCTGCTTTGGCCGCAAATATAATTCTTTATATACCTTCGGTGACCTGAATCATTACAGTTATCTTGCATCGTTCTAAACTTGTAATAGATAAACGGCGCCTCTCCCTTGCCAACAACTGTTCCCCTGTAGAGAACGGGGCCGGGTGAGGTTAATTTAACAAGCACCGCTATTAAAATCCATAAAGGACTTCCTAAAAGAATTACCAGCACTGCCAGAAACAGGTCCAACACCCGCTTAACAGTATCATAGAAGGTGGGCTGAACAGCCTTTAATATTTTTGTTTCATTTATTGCGCCATCATAATAGTGTAAGCGCACGATTAATCCCACATTTTATTACATTTTTGGAAATTAATAAATAATATGTTTTAGCTCCCTTTATTGTTACAGATTTACACCAGTTATCTTTACCCTCATCAATTAAATATGGGTACGGTAGCACTTGCGCCCCCGGAAGCATAAGATACTGCATGCGGCACAGGGTTATTGCACTATTCTAAAGCAGGGGGAGCATGATGCCTTCAGCAATTATTATGGCCGGGGGACTGGGAACAAGGTTTTGGCCGGCCAGCCGTAAAGACAATCCAAAACAGTTTCTAAAGCTACCCGGCGCCAACAGTAAGTCCATGCTCAGGGATACGGCGGAACGAATAGCTAATATTGTCAGGCCGGAGAAAATATTTGTTGTAACCACCGCAATCCTGGCAGACAAAGCAGCCCAGGAACTATCTTTTGTACCGCGCCATAACATTGTAGTGGAACCGGAAAGAAGAAACACTGCTCCCTGTGTTGCCCTGGCAATGTCCGCCATTATGTCGAAATACGGGCCAGATGAAGTGGTTGCAGTGTTGCCTGCTGATCATAAAATTGGAGACAAAGGACGCTACCAGGAAATACTGGGGTCCTTAATCCGCTATGTCAGGGCCAATTCTGTGGTGGCCACTTTCGGGATTCGGCCCACCCGGCCGGAGACAGGTTACGGATACATTGAAACTGGACCTTGCCTACATAAAGAAACCGGCCTTGAGATCATGGCCGGAATTCGGTTTATTGAAAAACCTTCTTTGTATAACGCCCAAAAATATATTGAATCCGGCAGCTTTCTCTGGAATAGCGGCATGTTTGTTTTGAAAACGGGAACGTTTATGCATATTTGCCAAAACCATTTGCCGGAATTGTATGCACCCATGAAATTTGTCTATAAACACTTTAATAATCCAGAAAAATTAAAAGATATCTATTGCCGGCTGCCAAAGATATCTTTTGACCAGGGAATAATGGAAAAATTAGATTATTTCGTGGTTGCGCCGGGGGACTTTTCCTGGAATGATTTGGGCAGTTGGCTGGCGCTGCATGAAAGCCCTGCCAGAGACAGCAACGGCAATACTATCGTTGCTGATTTAATCGGGCTGAATGTCCAGGATTCCATCATATTTGGCTCTACGCGGCAAACACTGGCAGCAGTAGGGATTAAAGACCTGATTGTTGTGGTAGAGAATGACGTGATTATGATTTGCCCCAAGGATTGCCATCAGTCAATTAAAGATCTGGTTGAAGAAGTAAGACGCCGCGGCCGTGAAGATTTATTATAAGAGGTGCAAAGAATGCGCAGTGAGATAACAAATAGAAACTTGTACACCTTTACGGAAAAGGATTACCTGGCCCTGGAAAAGACCCTGCAAGAGTGGCAGGCTCAAAAATTTGCCAAATTGGTTGAACTGGTTAGCTCAATACAGCCCAGAGAAATTTTGGCGGATGTTGGCTGTTTCACCGGTATCGGCACCCAGTTGTACCAGGATATTGACGGGGTCAATGAAGTACATGGCTTTGATGCCAGTGAAAATGCCCTGTCCAGGGCAGAGAAAAGACAAATCGTTGTTCACCGCTGGATGGCAGGCGAAGAAGAATGCCCTATGAATGATAATGGTTTTGATGTCACAGTGGCGGCGGATATCATCGAACACCTAACCAACACTCAATACTTCATCCAGCAATTAATTAGAATAACACGTCCTAAAGGGTATATCATCATCAGCACACCAAATCTGGTTTACTGGCATTCCAGGGCCAGGCTGCTGCTGGGCAACCCCCCCTGGAGTTATCCAGGAGTTTCCAGTAATTTTAAACATGACCCGGCAATCGACTTAAACCACATAAGAATTAATGTACCCAAAGAGTGGGGCTGTTTTTTTGAAGCCAACGGCCTGAAGCTGGTCAACAGATATGGTTACCGGCTTGAAGGTGTAATGGCTGGCATAAGAAAGAGAATTGATGTTTTTCTGACCAGGTTTCCTGATCTTGCCTTCGGCAATATTTTTTTGCTCCAAAATGCCAAAAATTGAGTCATACAGGGGTGGCTTTATTGAATTATCATATCTTCAGGCAATATGACGTACGCGGAGTTGCCGGCAGGGATCTGACACCGGAAGTAATATACGGGCTGGGGCGGGCTTTTGGGACTTATCTAATGAACAAAAAGATTGGCGATGTGGTAATGGGCCGGGATAACCGGCTCAGTTCCCGTCGTCTGAGGGACGACCTGACCTGCGGGTTGCTGGATGCCGGATGCCGGGTGGTGGACATTGGCCTGGTGGTAACGCCGGTTTTATATTATGCCGGAATTCACTTTGGACATAGAGGCGGGGTCATGATCACCGGAAGCCACAACCCCCCGGAAGAAAACGGCTTTAAGTTGGTTTGCGGGGAGAGCACCATCTACGGAGAGGATATTCAAGAGTTAAAAAAAATGATGGAAAACAGGAACTATATCAGCGGCCGGGGCCATCTGGAGAAGCGCAGCGCCAACGCCCCCTATCTGGATATGCTTAAACAAAAAATATGCCTGGGTCCGCGCAGGCTAAAAGTGGCAGTTGATTGCGGAAGCGGAGCGGCGGGGATATATGCGGAAAGAATCTTGAAGTCCTGGGGCTGTGAAGTGATTGCCTTGTACTGTGAGCCTGATGGCAATTTCCCCTTTCATCACCCGGATCCGGTTAAAGCGGATAATCTGCGGGACCTGCGCGCCGCAGTTAAGGAAACCGGCGCTGATTTGGGCGTAGCCTACGACGGGGATGCCGACCGGTTGGGTGTGGTGGACGAGAAGGGGGGAGTGGTGTGGGGTGACAAATTGATGATTTTGTTCTGGCGGGACATATTGCCCAAATACCCCGGGGCCAGGGCCATTATCGAAGTGAAGTGCTCCGAGTCCCTGGTGGAAGAGATTATTCGCCTGGGAGGAAATCCTTTCTTTTATAAAACGGGACATTCCCTGATTAAGGCCAAGATGAGGGAGATCGATGCTGTATTCACAGGGGAAATGTCGGGCCACATGTTTTTTGCGGACGAATACTATGGATTTGATGACGCCTTTTATGCCACGGGCAGACTGCTGCGAATTTTATCCCATGCTTCCCTTTCCCTATCGGAATTACTGGAGGATATTCCGCGCTATTACTCCACTGCCGAGATAAGAATACCCTGTGCCGACAGCGATAAGTTTACCGTGGTGGAGGAGATTAAGCGCCGGTTCTCCCAAACTAACCGGGTTATTACCGTTGACGGGGTAAAGGTGTATTTTGATAAGGGCTGGGGCCTTATCCGCGCATCAAATACACAGCCGGCGCTGGTGGCCCGTTGTGAAGCCGCCACCCCCCGGGAATTGAAAAAAATCACAAGTATTTTTGACAGCATGTTAAGTGGATTTTCTGACACTATAGGTGATTTTGAATGGGATTGCTGAGTGTCAGTGACTCCTGACTCCTGAGTAGTTACAGGATAAATGAAAAAGAACAAAATCGCCACTAACGTAAGCCCACAGGTCACTTATCCACAATTTTCAAAAAGTATACTTTCCTATACAATAATAAAAGCCCTGCCCTTAAGATAAGGCAAGGCTTTTCCTGGTGACCCCACCGGGATTCGAACCCGGGTTACCGCCGTGAAAGGGCGGTGTCTTAGACCGCTTGACCATGGGGCCTGACATTATATTATGTCCAACTAGACGTTCATATAGTTAGTCATAGTTAGCCGTGGCAACACGGCTAACTATTATGGTGAGCCATGGTGGACTCGAACCACCGACACCCTGATTAAAAGTCAGGTGCTCTACCGACTGAGCTAATGGCCCGTGAAACGACCATGTTCAATGGACCCTACAGTAAAAGATGATACTATATCTAAAAGGCTGTGTCAACCATTAAAAACATCAGCAACGATAATCGTCTGGTCCCGGCGGGGCCCAACCCCGATTAGCGCAATGGGAACACCGGCAAGATAGCTGATGCGTTCCAGGTAATTACGGGCCTGAACAGGCAAATCCTCGTAATCCCTGGCCGCTGTAATATCCTCGCTCCAGCCGGGGAATTCCTCGTATTCAGGCACACACTCACCAAGCGCCTTAAGGCTGGCGGGGAATTCGGTGATCAGGCTGTCCCGGTAACGATAACCTGTACAAAGCTTGATTTTATCAACTCCGGTCAGAACGTCCAACTTGGTAATCGCCAGGTAATCCAGCCCGTTAATACGAACCGCGTATGAGGCGATAACCCCGTCAAACCACCCACAGCGCCTGGGCCTGCCGGTGGTGGTGCCAAATTCATGACCCGTCCGGCGCAAATGTTCGCCAATCCCGTCATTTAACTCCGTTGGAAACGGCCCCTCGCCAACCCTGGTAATGTAGGCTTTGGCCACCCCTATAACCCGGTTGATTTTGGTTGGTCCAATACCGGCTCCCAGGCAAGCTGCGGCAGCCACCGGGTTGCTGGAAGTTACATAGGGATAGGTGCCATGATCTATATCCAGCAGGGTCCCCTGGGCGCCTTCAAAGACAATATTTTTCCCGTCTTTAATTGCCCTGTCCACAAGTACAGAAACATCATCAACATAGGGCGCCAGAAAATCCGCGTACTGCCGGAAGGATTCCCATATAGCAGAGTGCTCAAAACCGGGGGCGCCGTAGAATAGGGACAGCAACCGGTTTTTCTCGGCCAACGCCTGTTCCAGCCTGGTTGCAAACTCCGCAGGATCAATCAGTTCACCCATTCGTATGCCGGCCCGGGAGACTTTGTCAACATAGGCCGGCCCTATACCCCTGCTGGTAGTGCCAATGCGGTTGGCCCCCCGACGCTCTTCCTCGCAATTATCCAGGCTGCGGTGATAGGGCAAAATCAGATGCGCCCTGTTGCTGATGCGCAGGTTGCCGGTGCTTATACCCCGGCCCTGCAGTGCTTTTAGCTCCCCGATGAGCACTTCAGGATCTATTACCACCCCATTGCCAATCAGGCACAGCTTGTCGGGGTATAAAATGCCCGAGGGTATGAGGTGCAGCTTAAATTCCTGATCACCCACTATAACCGTGTGGCCTGCGTTGTTGCCACCCTGATATCTAACCACCAGATCAGCGGATTGGGCCAGATAATCTGTAACTTTCCCTTTACCCTCATCTCCCCACTGGGCTCCTATCAGCACTACCGTTGACATTTACCATACCTCCCGGCGCCGCGCTCATAATCTCTCCCGGACCCTCCACGCCAGTGAATCCGTATCTTTGCGGCATCAAATTCTCTTCATTATTTCTCTGGCCGCCACAACTCCTGAAGCTGAGGCCTGAGCCAGACCCCTGGTAACCCCCGCGCCATCTCCCGCTGCAAAAAGGTTTTCCACCTGCGTTTCCAGACCCGTACTTAGCTCCAGACGGGAAGAATAGAATTTAACCTCGGCGCCATAAAGCAAGGTGTAGCGGGAATATACCCCGGGGGCTACTTCGTCCAGAGCCTTCAGCATCTCTACGATAGCCACCAAATGCCGGTACGGAAAAACCAGACTAAGGTCACCCGGGGTTGCCATCGGCAGAGTGGGCTTTAATAAACTCTTGCTAATCCGGTCTTTTGTAGAGCGGTGACCCGTGATTAGATCGCCCAGACGCTGTACAATAACCCCGCCCCCCAGCAGGTTGGCCAGGCTGGCTACATATTTACCATACGATATTGGATCATTAAACGGCTCGGTAAAATTTTTGCTTACCAGTACGGCAAAATTGGTATTACCAGTCTTTCTATAAGCATGAGTGTGGCCGTTAACAGTAACCAAACCGTCATTATTCTCCATTACTACCTCCCCGTGGGGGTTCATGCAAAAGGTACGCACCCGGTCATCAAAAGTCTTGGAATAATATATGAATTTGGCCTCATAAAAAACCTTTGTTAAAGGCTCCATAACCGAGGCCGGAACTTCAACCCTTACCCCTATATCCACAGGATTATTGGCTGTTTTAAGTCCCAGGCGACCGGCCTCCTTGGTTAGCCACTCGGCTCCTTCCCGGCCGGGCGCAAGGAGTACAAAGCTGCCCCGGATTTCCTCACCGCCAGTGGTGACAACACTGGTTATCCTCCCGCTTTCCGTCAGCACCCGGTCCACAACTGTTGAAGTTCGCACTTCAACTCCTTCGGAAACAAGAAAGTCTTGCATATTCATCAGCACTTCCTGGCACCGGCCTGTACCCAGGTGCCTTATGGCCACTGGTATCAAACGCAATTCAGCTAATGACGCCCTTCGCTGGTAGTCACGAATTTCCTCTTCTTGCTCAAGGCCGAATAATTCCTGGGGAGCTCCGTAATTCTTGTATACCTGATCCACATGCCGGATCTTTTCAGACAGAGCTTCTTCGCCTATATACTGTTCAAGGCTACCCCCTATTTCTGTAGAAAGGGTTAACTTACCATCACTAAAAGCCCCGGCCCCGCCCCAGCCACAAATAGTGGAGCAAGGGGAGCATTGCAGGCAACTACAGTTCTTTTCCTGGGAGGGGCACCGGCGTTCCCTAATGTTGCGTCCTTTTTCCAAGATCAATATTTTTTTGGCCCGGCTGCCTTTAACCAGCTCCATGGCTGCAAAGATACCGGCCGGCCCGGCGCCGACTATAATAACATCATACTGCTGCTCCATTAGCGTGACCTCCCCCACCCTGCGCCGATTTAACTTATTTTGTTACTATTCAGGCATTCAGAATTCAGGAGTCAGGCTTCAGAATAACCGTATATCTCACACTTCGGAAACGCCATGGATAAATAATAACCCTCAAGTACAAACAGGTGCGCCTTCTGTCATACCAGTGAATCTTCAAATGTTTTCGCTGGTTTTCTCATTCTGACTCCTGACTTCTGACTCCTGACTCCTGAGTAGTTACCTTATTTTACTCTTGCCGGCATAAAAATAACCCAAACAGGAACTTGGTTAAGTTCAAGTTCTGATTGAGTTAGTTCACTGGTTTGAGGCAAAGGGTAGCATAATTTACAGAGCCTTATCTTAAATAAAGCACCGGTATAACCTTAACAGATCTTGATTAATTTGTCAAGGTGGAACTGTCCGCCAGCAGGGCTCAGGTTGTCCCCCCGGGTTCCTCCCGGCGGGACAGGTTCATGAATTTTGTATATTCCTTAACAAAGGCCAGCTCCACTTTCCCCACCGGCCCACTACGCTGTTTGGCTATAATTATTTCGGCAAGGCCCCTTTTTTCCGACTCGGGATTGTAATAATCGTCCCTGTAAATAAACACGACTACATCAGCATCCTGCTCCAGGCTGCCGCTTTCCCTCAGGTCGGACAGCATGGGTCGCTTGTTCTGACGCTGCTCTACCGACCGGCTTAACTGGGCTAAAGCTACCACCGGCACGTTTAGTTCTTTGGCCAGCCCCTTCAGGGATCTTGATATATCAGCTATTTCCTGCTGCCTGTTTTCTGTCCGGCGCCCGCTATGCATCAATTGCAGGTAGTCTATTACAATCAGGCCCAGATTCTTCTCGACTTGCAGCCGGCGGGCCTTTGCCCTTATCTGACGCACTGTAAGCATCGCGGAATCATCAATATAAATAGGCGCCCTGGTCATTTCACGGGCTTTTGCGGTTAACTGGATCCAGTCGTTTTCTTTCAAAAAACCCGTGCGCACTCGCTGCTGGTCAATGCAGGCGGCAGAGCAAAGCATTCTCTGCACCAGCTGCTCCTTGGACATTTCCATGCTAAACAAAGCAACCGGCTGGCCCTGGTTTATAGCAGCATGATAAGCAATGGACAGCCCAAAACTCGTCTTACCCATTGACGGCCTTGCAGCCACAATGACCAGATCGCTGGGCTGCAACCCCGCACACAGACGGTCTAATTCCTTGAATCCGGTAGGGACCCCGGTTACCTCCCCCTTGTTTTGATACATAAATTGGATGTGCTTTAAAGTATCATGCAGAACTTCTTTCAGGGAGCTAAAAGCATTGGTGGCCCTTCGGCCAGCCAGTTCATTGATCATGCGCTCCGCTTCATCCATCAGCCGCTCGACATCTTCACTGCCCTTGTAGCCCATGCCGGCAAGCCTGGTGGCCAGGTGAATCATATTGCGCAGGAGGGATTTTTCCTCCACAATATGCCCGTAAAACTCTGCGTTGGCTGTGGACGGCACCATAGCCAGCAAAGATGCCAAATAAGTAGCTCCCCCTACTTTTTCCAGCAGCCCCTTGCGGCGCAGAAAGTCGGTAACTGTCACCAGGTCAGCGGGTCTACCCGATTCATCCAGTTCCATCATGGCCTCAAAAATACTTTTGTGGGCCTCCAGGTAAAAGTCCCTGGCGTTTAAGAAGCGGGCTACCCGGTTAACGGCCTCCCGGTCCAGCAGCATTGCGCCAAGAACAGATTGCTCGGCGTCTATATCGTGGGGCGGTATTTTTTCCAGTAGATCACTCATTGCTTACACCTAATTTCTAAACTCATGCTACACCCCTGGAACTGCCGCAGGCGCCAGGAATTTCTTATTGTGATTATCTATCCTGAAAATACATTTGCCCGGGGACGGATGCTTACCGGGTCTTTTCATCCTCTGCCGGCACTGGCTCAGCGGCATGTATGTCTAACTAACCAGCTCGCCTGCCCCCGAACTCCGGAATTGAACGAGACTTCATTCAGAGGGGGATTCAACCCCCTCTGAATGTTAGCCGAGTCCATACTGGACTTAACCGCCCTTTGAAACCCGCCGCCTACAGAGGCGGGGGTCTTAGGGCGGATTAGTTCAGTGATAAACGATCCAGAATGTCTTCCACCCGTTTGACGGGAATTACCTCTACCCCGTCCAAATCAGCAGGGACATCCCTTTCATTCTCCACGGGGATGATTACCGTACGGATTCCGGCCTGGCGCGCGCCGTAGAGTTTTTCAGTGACACCGCCTACGGCCCGGACAAGTCCCTGAATGGATAATTCACCTGTAACACCAAGATCCTGGGGCAGCGGACGTCCTTCCAGGGCGCTGAAAACTGCCAGAAAGATAGCTACACCTGCCGAAGGGCCATCAATACGGCCCCCTCCCACAATGTTCACATGCAAATCATAATTTGTTAAATCTGCGCCACTTATTTTACGAATCACTGAGGAGGCATTAAAAACAGAGTCCTTGGCCATGGAGCCAGCTGTATCATTAAACCTGATAGCGCCCTGGCCGGCTTTCCGGGCGGGGAAAACCACAGCCTCGATCTCCAGCACAGAGCCGAGGAAACCATGGACGCCAAGTCCTGCTATTTTGCCCACTTCCCCCCTGGCAGAGGATTTGTACATGTTATAAGGGGTCAGGCGACTGCCCTGAACCACCTCATAAATATCATTGACTGTTATAGCGTCAGCCTTGTCCGCACCCCCGTTACGGTAGCATACCAGGCCATAAGCATCGGCCAAAATGCTGATCGCCTTACGGCCTTCGATGGTATATTGACTAATTAACTCAGGAACCCGTTCCTCTGTTCCAACCACCAGTTTTAATGCGGCCTGGGACACTATTTTTTTAATATCTGTAGGTGTCAGGGGCTCAAAATAAACCTCGGCGCAGCGACTGCGGATAGCAGGACAGATTTCTCCAGGGTCCCGTGTGGTAGCGCCGATAAGAATAAAATCAGCCGGCGCGCCATGCTCAAAAAGCTTTTTAATATACCGGGGAACGTTACTATCTGATGAATCATAGTAGGGGGATTCAAAGTATACCCGTTTATCCTCCAATACTTTCAATAATTTGTTCTGCAGAACGGGGTCAAGCTCCCCAATTTCATCAATAAACAAAACTCCCCCATGAGCATCGGTGACCAGTCCCAACTTTGGTTCCGGAACACCTATTTCAGCCAGGTCCCGGCGCGCGCCCTGATAAATTGGATCATGCACTGATCCCAGCAGGGGATTGGTAATCTCCCTGGGGTCCCACCGCAGGGTTGTTCCGTTAACTTCAATGAAAGCCGCATCCCTGGCAAAGGGGGCGCCGGGAATACCCTTGGCCGCCTCCAGGGCCAAACGGGCAGCGGTTGTTTTACCCACCCCCGGAGGGCCATAGAGAAGTATGTGCTGGGGAAAGGATGAGGCTAATTTGGATAACAAGGATGTAACAGCCCTATCCTGCCCTACAATCTCGTTAAAACCGGCCGGCCTTAATACTTCCAGGACTGATTTCACCAGGTTTTTACTTTCCAGCTTTTCCAAAATAGCTAACTTTTTTAAGGTCTGAGCATTCTCCGGGCCGGCATTCTCTTTAATAATTTGCATTTTTATTTCCCGAATGTAATCTTCATGTCTCTGCTGCAACTTTTCATTAATCTTTTTTTCCACATCGCTTTCAACAGTACGCCGGGCAATGGTGTCAGCGATCTCTTCTTCAATCTCGTCTAGTAAAGCCGGGATATCCGCCATTTCTGGAACGGTATCGATGGTCGGATCCTCAAAAACCATTTTTTGCAAAGCCAGAACTCGCTCCGGCAGGCAGTTGGAACGCATGAGCTGAATGGCATTTAGTTTGCCTGCCCGCAAAACCAGCTTGTCCGAGCCATATAAGTCAGACATCATGCCGTATAAGGCATTAACCTGACGCTTTAGTTGTTCCTGCTCACTGAACTTGGAGCTCAGATCACCTCTGTTACCTTTAATTTTATCCAGTATGACCTTCATGTTAAAAATACTCCCTTCACGGAGCCGTTTAAGTATAGTAAATATTAAGGGTTATTCCGGAACCACCTCTACCTTCACCTCTGCCTGTACGGCAGGATGTAATTTTACGGTCACCGGGTACACACCCAGAGTTTTAATAGGATCTTTTAATACTATTTTTTTCTTATCCACTCCCAAGCCGTGGTCCGTTAAAAGAGCCCCGGCTATATCCTTGCTGCTAATTGCCCCAAAAAGTTTTCCCGCCTCACCAACCCTGGCCCGGAGTGTTATTTGCACTCCTTCAAGAGCAACCCCAAGAGCCCGGGCCTCCTTTTCCTGCTTGCTTTTCTGACTGGCCAGGACCTCCTGCTGCCGGTTTAACTCCTTAAGCCGGCCCTGGGATGCTTCAACAGCTATTCCTCTGGGAATAAGAAAGTTGCGGGCATAACCCTCGGCCACCCGGACAACCTCTCCCTTTTTGCCCAGTTTTTTTACGTCTTGCTTTAAAATAACCTCCACTTTTCCCTTACTCCTTTCCTGGCCCGGACTCATCTGCCGGCGGCAAACGCCGGCTGTTAAAAATAGGATCAAGCACTCCCATTGTAATAATGCCCACTACAGCAAAGGGCCAGTACAATACGGCTGTGATAATGATGATTACTTTAACCAACTTCATGACCTGCCAGCGCTTTAGGTAAAAAGATAAAACCGATAGGCCCAAAACAAAAAACACTGCCGCGAATACATAAAGAATATTAGCGCCGATATTCCCCACCAGGTCCAAGCCCCACTGATCCCCTGCCAGCACCAGGCCCAACCCGACTGTGATACCCCAGAGGGAGTACCAGGGGTAGCGCCAGTGACTGAATGGGGGTATCGGTGGCACACTGTAGTTTAGCCTGATAAATACCGCCCTCGCTATAAGATAGGTGAGCAGGGCGGAGGTTAAAGCCCAAACGGCAAGACTGCCGGGCAATAGCACCGCTAGCAGACTTATCATTTGCTCGGAAAACTCCCTTAATTGCTGTTCACTTTCAGCATCAACCAATCCGGCCCGGGCATACCAGTTGCCGGCCTGCTCCATGGCCTGCCGCATTTCCTGACCCATGGCAAAGGGATTAATACCGGTAATCCAGAACCCCAGGGCGATGGTTACCACAGTAAGAAAAGCGGCCATTATACTGCTGGCTGCAATACTGGGGCCTGCCGGGATATGATTTTTAAACAGCGCGCCCAAAAGCAACCCCAGAGGACCGAATTGTATTACCAGGATCAATACCGTAAAGGGCTCCCCAAAAAAAATAAACATTAAAAATGTGGTTACTGCCAGTGCCTTTAGTCCGGCAACCAAATCATGACGCCGGACCAAAACCGCCAGGGGCAAGGGTACCAGCAAAGTGGTAAAGAAATAAAGGGGGGGCACATATAAACCAATCAGGCCCAGCAGGGCTGCAAAGGCTGCAAAAAAAGCTCCTTCGGTGAGGGCCTTGTTCTTGACAGAAGACAATGGATCACCTCTTCTTTTCTACCAGGTACCCAAGGAGACGCGAAAGATCACCATTGGCTTTTTCTACCTCATGACCTTCTTCTATCCCCTGCCTCAGCTTGGCCTCCATCTTCAAATCCAACCGGGAAAAACTAATACCAAGTCGCCTGCTCAATACGTAACAGGTTAATACCAGACTGGCCAGCGCATCCAGCATGCGGTCTTCACTGCCTCTTAGCAACGCCCTGAAGAGGGCGGAGATGGATGTAATCAGATCGGTCTTTAGCCATTCTATGATTTTAATATTTCTGGCAATGTCAACATCCTCGTTTTTTGACACCGGTCCGCCTCCCTTTCCGGGTATTTAGTTGCATTAATTCTATAGGATCAGGTCCTTTTCCTGCCCTAAAAAAACACTTTCACCTGTAATTTGTTGCCCGCCATGGTTATATGGGGGAAGTCCCGAATAAAAAAGTCGAAGGAGTTGGCACCTTCCGCTCACCGAGTCGGCCTTATAAATGGACGAGCTCGTTCGGTTCCGGGCGGCTGCATAACTCGGCCCTTCGGGCCTCAAACAGATTCGCCGCTTATCCTCCGCCTCACTCGCTCTTTGAATGGGCCTCCTGCGTTCGCTCCAGGCACCAACTCCTTCGACCACGCCTGGCAGTATACTTTCCTAAGCAAAAAAAGGGGGACAGGCAACTTTTTCGCAAAGCGAAAATATAGCCTGTCCCCCTTCTGTCCTGGAAATACATTTGCCCGGGGACGGATGCTTACCACTTTCATCCTCTGCCGGCGCCGCTTCAGCGGCCTGGACGTCTACTCAACAATTAAAATGCAGGGGTAACTCAATAGCCCCCTGCCGGTCTGTCTTATTCCGCGGTAAAAGGCAGCAACGCTATGTTGCGAGCCCTTTTTATAGCCACGGTCAACATGCGCTGATGCCTGGCGCAGTTTCCGGAAATCCTGCGCGGGAGTAGCTTTCCCCGCTCTGTCACGTATTTTTTTAAGCGTGGAACATCTTTATAATCAATGCGCTCCATTTTATCAACGCAAAAGTTACAAACCCTTTTTTTACCCCTGCGTCCCCTTTCGCGCCTCATCCTTTTCCCTCCTGTCTAAAAAGGAAGATCTTCCTCATTAAAACTAATCTCACTACCAAAGTCCGAGCCTTCGCCATGCGAACCAGCGCCGCTCTTTTCTCCGCCGGACGCCGGCCCGCTCTCCCTGGGCCGGTCAAGGTAACGCACATTATCGGCAACTACTTCTGCCGCCTTACGGCGAATGCCCTGATTATCATCGTAGGAGCTAATTTGCAGGCGCCCTTCCACGGCCACCAGCCTGCCTTTGCTCAAATGATTGGCACAGTTTTCCGCCAGACCTCGCCAGACCTGGATATCAATAAAATCTGCTTCCCGCTCGCCCTTCTGGTTTTTAAAGGGCCGGTCGACGGCCAAATTAAACCTGGCCACTGGAATCCCGCTGGCTGTATAACGCAATTCCGGATCCCGGGTCAGCCTGCCAATGAGGATTATCTTATTTAACATTTAGTTCACCGCCCTGGTTGTTCTTTTATGCTAAACCAGCTGGTGTCTATTCATCTTCCCGAACTATAATAAACCGCAAAACCCCATCAGTTATTTTTATTACCCTGTCCAATTCATGGGCAATGGCCGGTTCGCCTTTGTAATGCAGGAGCATGTATATTCCTTCCCGCACTTTGTTAATTTCGTAAGCCAGTCGCCGCTTGCCCCATTTGTCAAGCCTGGTTATCTCTCCCCCACGGCTTTCAATGAGATTTTTAAATTTTTCCATTAATACGGCTACTGCTTCCTCATCAAGCTCCGGTCTCAACACAAACACAACTTCATAAAGTCTCAAAACTTCACCTCCTCCCTATGGACTGACGGCCCTACCAAACAAGGTAGAGCAGGGTGGAAAATACCTTATGGTATTTTAAACTAGTAGATTATAACACATATACAAGCTGTACACAAGGAATGTTTTGAATGGGCTATTCTTTCGTTTCCGGTGATTTGGCATTACTTACAATAGCCTTGACGCTTTTTTCAAATTTAGGCCGGGGCAGCATCAGTATCCGGCCACATTTTTGACATTTAATTCTGAAGTCAACACCGGTACGCATGATTTCCCAGCGGTCCCCTCCACAGGGATGCTGCTTCCGGGTTATGACTATGTCCCCCACATTATATCTTACCAGCACCTTGGGCACCTTCCTTATATAGCGCTATCCTGAACAAACTAAATGATATCCGGGAAAATATCTGCCTGTGCCGGTAATAGCCCGGGCAGCGAAATATTTAAAACCTCCAGCAACTGCCAGCAAGCATTTACAATTGCTGAATTTTGGGCCGCTGAAGCAATAAACCCCGGCTCTCCCTGGGTACCAAAAAAGGCAACCGGAAATTGAAGCGGTATCAAAAGAGCAACCATAAGCATTATAATTAACCCGCCCCTCACCAATCCCAAACCCGCCCCCCCTATTCTGCCTAATATATTCAAGGGACCAAGGGAGAAGGTGCGGGACAGAACACTACCCAAAATTACTATCAGGCCGCGTCCAATTAAGAACAATAATAAAAACAATACCGCCTCCACTAAAAACTGGGCCACAAGATACGAGACAGCCTCTGTAAAACTGTTTCCCTGCAGAACTTCCGGCGGCATTTGGACTAGTAAACGATACCAGGCCTCGGGCAAAGGCAATTGTTGACTTAACTCCCAGATTATATCTGGTGTAATTTGGCCATTTGCCGGCGTAGAAACGGGCAGGGGCAGCATACCGTGTAATACACCTGACATTTTAGTAGTCCATTGCCAATGCTGCTCCACATAGCCGGCAAGGGGGCGGTAAAATGACATCGCCATAGCAAGGCCCAGTAAAATCCCCATTATTCTGGCCGCAGTCATAATGAGGCCTGAGCGGAAACCCTGCCAGACTGATAAAGCAATTATAAATATAAGTACCCAATCCAGCCAGTTCATAGCAAAATCACCTCTGCCGTTTTGTATTTTTATTCTCCCTCACCAGCCGATTACCTGCTTATATAATTATGATCATAATAGCATCATTTCCATTAATATAGCAGCTTACCTTGAACGAGACTTCATTCAGAGGGGGATTCAACCCCCTCTGAATGTTAGCCGAGTCCATACTGAACTAATCCGTCCTTTGAAACCCGCCGCCTACAGAGGCGGGTTTCAAAGGACGGATTAGTTCAGTGATAAAATCTAAGCCACCGATAAGCAGGCACCATGATTAATGCTGCCAACAATATCAAACCGGCGTAACCGAACAGGGGATAAATGGTGGAAACCAGAAAACTGAAATCCAAACCTGAAAGAGAAAAGGAAGCCCCGACAATAGCCAGCCCCACTATCCGGTAACGAACTCCCAATTCCGGTGCCAGCCTGCTGGCAAAGCCATGCGCATTGGCGATGGCTGTTGTTAATATGGCCAGCCATATTAACACGCTAAGGCCTATACGGATGCCTTCACCCAGGTGTCCCGCAATATATAAAAGGGGTATCTCATACAAAAGAACCATGGGGTAAAAAGCCAAACCAGCCAGGGTAATCAGACCGGCGGCAATACCCAGGCCAATCCCTCCCCATACGCCTCCCCAAACCGCAACCATTGGTGTAATAGAACGTCCAAGACTCGATAGAACAGCAACCGGCACAATCATATTATATGAAACATACAGCACAGCTGACCATATCCAGTTTCCGGCAACAACCGGCCCCGGAGCCTCAACGGGTAGCGGCCCGGATGGAGTCCCATGGAAAAACAATGCCGCAAGGGTAACAAATATTATAACAACTATTTTAACTGGTACCAGGATCACATTGGCCATAAGCACACCTTGCAGACTACCCGTTACAACAAGGCAAGTTAATGCCGCAGTGGCTACACTCCCAGACCATGACGGCAGGCCCAGTTGCTCAGAAAATACTGCTCCGCTTCCCGCCAGCATCACACCCAAACCACCTGCCAGCATTAACAAGCTCAAACCATCCATTATTTTAGAGGCCGCCGGTCCCAACAGATAATTGAACAATTCCCGGTAGTTTGTACACCTGAAGCGCACTGCCAAAAACATGATTAAGGCTCCAAGATAGGCAAACAATATTGTCGCCAGGATAACACCCCACATACCAGCAGGCCCAAAAACAATAAAAAATTGCATAATCTCCTGCCCTGACGCAAAACCGGCCCCAATCACCGCGCCAATATATGTTGCCACAACTTTAGCCATAAGCCCGAGGTCGCTCTTTAAACGCACACCATTCACCCCCATCCTGTTGAATCATATGCTAGTCCTGTCTTGACGATGAAATAAAAATAACTTGGAATAATATTATTGGTTTCTGGAAATAAATATAATAGTTGTTTGTGTTTTTAGGGGGAATAATATTATGGCCTTAAATCAAATGCTCAGTTGTCAACCGGATGAAAAAACCAGAATCCACATTGACGATCCCGCTGCTGTTTCTATATTTAGCCATAACTTGGCCCAGCGCTTAAGGATACTCCATGTCGGGCTGAACACAGATATAATTCTTCTTTGTATCGGCACCGACCGTTCCACAGGTGACTGCCTCGGCCCTTTAATCGGAAGCAAGCTCTCGTCTCTGGACCAAAATCTATTTAAAGTCTATGGCACTCTCGACCACCCTGTACATGCCGTCAACCTGGAGGAAATAACCAGCACTATTGCAGCTAACTACAATAATCCTCTGATTATTGCAATCGATGCCTCCCTGGGTCACTTGGAAAATGTAGGTTACCTCAACATCGGTAATGGCTCAATCCAACCAGGAGCCGGGGTTAACAAGAATTTGCCAGCTGTTGGCGATATCCATATTACGGGCATTGTTAATGTAGGCGGCTTCATGGAATATCTTGTGTTGCAAAACACCAGACTTAATCTGGTAATGCGCATGGCTGATATCATAGTTCAAGGCTTACGGCAAACCATGCTGGTTTACCCGCAGCAAGAAAAGCGAACCTAAAAAACAGATAGCCACGGATATAAAGAAAGACCCTGGGCTAATGAAACCCCGGGTCTTTCTTTAGAAACTTTCAAGTCTATTTATAATTTCCTCAACTAATTAGTGAAATCCCTGGCGTGATTAAGTTTAATTGTTTCACGTGAAACATTACCGTTAAAAATCTTGTACTATTCAGGTATTCAGAATTCAGGAGTCAGGATTCAGAATGACCGTATATCTCATACTTCGGAAACGCCATGGATAAACGATAAACCGCAAGTAAAAACAGATGCGCCTTCCGCCATAGCAGTAAAATCTTCAAATGTTTTCGCTGGTTTTCTCATTCTGACTCCTGACTCCTGAGCAGTTACAAAATCTTACCTCTTGATTAAGCTCATTATTTTTTGTAATTCATCCTGCGTCTTGTACTCAATGATTATTTTTCCGCCGACGCCGCTACTGGAAACCCTAACCTTAACACCTAATGCGTTCTGCAACCTCTGTCCAATATCCAAACACCAATCCTGGCGCCGGTCCGCTTTTGTTTTATTAATGCCTCCTTCAACTATCTTTCGTACGTATTCTTCTGTCTGCCTGACACTCATATTCTTTTTTATAACTCTTATAGCTGTTTTATGCTGCTCTTTTTCATCACCCAGACCCAATAAAGCTCTGGCATGCCCTGTGGTTAGCATTCCATCTGCTACCATCTCTCTAGTCTTCTCCGGTAAATTGAGCAATCTAACCATATTGGCAATAAAGGGCCGGCTTTTCCCCACCCTTTGGGACACCTCTTCCTGAGTTAAACCGTAATTATCCATTAACTGCTGATATGCCCGGGCCTCATCAACCGGGTTTAAGTTTTCGCGCTGTATATTCTCGATCAAGGCAACAGCCGACGCTTCCAAATCACTGGCCTCTCTAACCAGCGCCGGTATCTTTTGCCTGCCCAATTGGATACACGCTCTTACCCGTCTTTCGCCAGCTATTAATTGGTATTCATTGCTCGCCACTAAACGTACTACTACCGGCTGAATTACACCATGTTCTCTTATTGATTCAACCAATTCATTTAATCTTGCTTCATCAAATACAACCCTGGGTTGAGATGGGCTTGTTCTTATTTCATCAATTGATATTTCTCTTAATTGACCAACTGTAGTTTGGCTTTTGTTTTCCTCACCTTCCGCAAAGACAGTTGGTATTAAAGCCTGCAATCCCCTGCCCAAACCTTTTTTCTTAGCCAACTTCAATAACCTCCCTGGCAAGTTCCATATATAACTCGGCCCCGCGGGACCGCCGATCATACACCATAACAGGCTTGCCATGGCTTGGGGCTTCACTTAAACGTACATTTCTCGGGATTATGCTGCGGTAAACCTTGTGCTTAAAGTATTTTTTTACTTCATCAACTACCTGAATAGAAAGGTTGGTTCTACCATCAAACATGGTTAACAAAACGCCTTCTATTTCCAAAACAGGGTTGAGATGTTGTTGAATCAACTTAATCGTATTCATTAACTGCCCCAATCCCTCCAGGGCATAGTATTCACATTGTATGGGAATTAAAACCGTATCTGCAGCCGTAAGGGCGTTAACTGTCAATAGACCCAGTGACGGTGGGCAATCAATTATTATGTAAGCATAATCATCTTTAATTAAATCCAGAGAACTCTTTAATACTTTCTCCCTTGAGGGGGTATTAACCATCTGAATTTCCGCTCCGGCCAATTCCATAGTAGCCGGCAAAATGTCCAAACCTTCCACTGCGCAATTCAAAACTATAGTGTGTATATCAATGCCTTCTATAAGCAGATCATACATACACTTGTTGACTTCCGTTTTATCAATACCCACCCCGCTGGTGGCATTACCCTGGGGGTCTATATCTACAAGCAAAACCCTATGGCCCAACAATGATAACCAGGCAGACAAGTTAACCGCGCTTGTTGTCTTGCCTACTCCCCCCTTCTGGTTCGCTAAGGCTATTATCCTTCCCATATGAAGCACTCCTTGATTTAAACATTTGCACCGAAGCCAGAAGAGAATTACAACTTTGACCCAGTATTATTTCAACAATTAATTATTACTTCCTTCAGCAAAGATGAACAAATTTGTAACTATTCAGGTATTCAGGAGTTCGCTGGTTTTCTCATTCTGCCCTGAAAATACATTTACCCGGGGACGGATGCTTACCGCTTGTTCATAAGCTACGCACCGGCAAGGCCAAGCCTCGTTTCGGACCAACCCGGGCGCTCCTGCATATTGCGCACGAAAGCTTATTACCATTAACGGAAAAGGTATAGCCTAGGACCAATACTTTACCAACCATGTAACACTTCTTGCGCGATTCGTCGCGCCGGGCCGGTTGCCTCAACTTCGGCCGGCCTTGTTACCAGTGCTCCGCCAAATCACTGCGCTGGTAAGCATCCGTCCCCTTCCCTTTTCATCCTCTGCTGGCGCCGCTTCAGCGGCATGGACGTCTATCCGAGAAATTAAAACCGGCCTTTACAAAATAGGTTTTTGGGCCGGCAACCCAGCTCTCCTGGGATATTGTTCAGGAGTACGGGCAATCTTTTTGATCATAATTATATACCTGCCATCATTACTGAGAGGTAATTTCATCTCAATTAGCTTAACTTCTCCCCCACCTAGTATTTCTATGGCCTTTGTGGCTTCAGCCATTTCTTCCAAAACAGCAGGTCCCTTCATGGCCAGCATTATTCCGCCCGTACGCAATAAAGGCAGGCACAGCTCCGACAAAACACTTACCCTGGAAACTGCCCTGGATATTGCCAGATCATGCTTCTCCCTCCCCTGCTTACTACGTCCATAATCTTCCGCCCTGATATGGATCACCTTAACATTACCCAAACCCATATATTCTACAGCGTTATTTAGAAAAGCAACCCTCTTGGCCAGCGAGTCAATTAAAACCAACTCTATATCTGGACGAACAATTTTTATTGGCAGGCCAGGAAACCCCGCCCCGGTTCCCACATCCACAACCTTTGCTCCTGGGGGTATTTTAATTGCTTTTAAACAAGTTAGCGAGTCAAAAAAATGTTTAATCACTACTTCATCAGGATCAGTTATTGAAGTTAGATTGCATTTTTTATTGCCTTCCATCAGTGAGTTATAGTACTTATTAAACAGAGCCAGTTGCCCACTATTTATAAATATACCATTTTCCTTGCTAATACTTTGTAAAAGCTCTGCCTTAAACATCCTTTGAATCAGGCCTTTCTTTTTTCTCTCTCTTTAATTTCTCCAAATATACTAATAAAACAGCTATATCCGAAGGATTGACACCTGATATGCGGGATGCCTGGCCAACTGAAACAGGGCGTATACTGGCAAGCTTTTGCCTTGCTTCAACGGCCAGTCCTCTTATTTCTTGATAATTTAAACCATCCGGTATTTTCTTTTCTTCCATTTTTTCAAACCTTTGCACCTGGGCTCTTTGCTTTTTAATGTACCCTTCATACTTGATTTCAATTTCTACTTCTTCCTTTACTTCGTCCGGCAGCGCAATATCTTCCTGCAGCATCTGTTGAATTTGTTCATATTTTATTTCCGGCCGGCGCAGCAGGGCCGCAAGTGAACCCGGGCTTTGCAATGGAGATGAGCCTGTCTTTTGTAAAATTTGCTGCGTTTTTTCACATAGGGGAACAATGGTACGTTCTAACCGGCCAATTTCTTCCTGAATTTGCTGACGTTTTCTAGAAAACCGCTCATAATTCCCGGGACTAATTAACTTTACCTCATATCCTTTATCAGCTAACCTTAAATCCGCATTGTCGTGCCTTAGCAACAGCCTGTATTCCGCCCTTGATGTCAGCAACCTATAGGGCTCATTGGTGCCCTTTGTTACCAGGTCATCTATCAAAACACCTATGTAGGCATCCGACCGGGATATGGTTAGCGGCTCTCGATCAAGCACATACTGGGCAGCATTAATACCAGCTACTATACCCTGGGCAGCCGCTTCTTCGTAACCGGAAGTACCGTTAATCTGCCCTGCGGTGAATAAACCATTAATTATCTTTGTTTCTAATGTTGGTTTTAATTGCGTAGGTATAACGTAGTCATATTCAATGGCATAACCCGGCCGTACAATTTCAACCCGCTCCAGACCCGGGATTGTTCTCAACATAGCTATTTGCACATCCTCGGGCAGACTTGTCGACATACCCTGTACATACATCTCTGTAGTCCATAAACCTTCCGGCTCAATAAAAACCTGGTGATTAAGCTTTTGGGCAAAACGAACAACTTTATCTTCGATCGAAGGGCAATAGCGTGGACCTACCCCTTCAATAAAACCGCTATACAGAGGGGATCGATGCAAATTCTCCCGGATAATCCTGTGCGTGTCTTCATTTGTATAGGTAAGCCAGCAAGGTAGTTGCTCCCGTTCTTTAACCGGTGAATAAAATGAGAAATTATGTAGTCTATCATCCCCAGGCTGTATAGTCATTTTGCTAAAATCAATACTGTTTCGATCAACTCTGGCCGGCGTCCCAGTTTTAAAACGACCCATTGCCAAACCTGTTTCCCGCAGATTAGCCGACAGTTTTAGCGACGGGAACTGGCCGTGTGGTCCACTGGAATAGGCCAGATCGCCAATAATAACCCGCCCTTGCAAATAAGTGCCCGTTGTTAAAATAATTGCCCTGGCTAAAAACGTTGCGCCAGTACTTCCTACAATCCCGTTAACTTCCCCGCCCTTAACGATTATACGTTCAACATGAACTTGCTTGACATCCAAGTTTTCCTGGTTCTGCAGGACCTGTTTCATATTTATATGATAGCGCAATTTATCTGCCTGAGCTCTTAATGCATGTACAGCAGGCCCCTTGGCAGTATTTAACATGCGCATTTGTATAGCTGACTTATCTGTATTCTTGCCCATTTCACCACCCAATGCGTCTATTTCTCTTACCAATTGTCCCTTGGCCGGCCCGCCAACGGCGGGATTACAGGGCATTAAGGCAACATTATCCGCATTAAGGGTTACGACCAATGTTTTACAACCTATCCTGGCAGCGGCAAGGGCTGATTCGCATCCCGCATGTCCCGCTCCAATAACAACAACATCGTATTTACCTGCAATGTATTCCATATTCTTAAACACCTACTTCCCAATACAAAAATCGTTGAATATTTTATCCACAATATCCTCAGTTACCGTTGATCCAGTAATTTCTCCAACACACTCCCAGGCTTCCCTAACATCAACAGCAATTAATTCCTGTGATAAACCTTCTTTTAAGCCTTCCTCAGCTGCGTCCAGATGCTTTTGGGCCCTTTTAAGCGCCACCACGTGCCTGATGTTAGTCAAAAACAGGTTATCAGCAGCCCTTACTTTACCACCCACCACTACTTCTTCAATGCTTTCCTCCAGTTGTTCTATGCCAATGCCCTCAGTTACTGAGACATCTATGATTTCTTTATTTCCATTAAACTCACTGAGCTTATTCCTTAGTTCCTGCCCTGGCTTAAGATCTATTTTATTTATGATCATAAGTCCTTTTTTTTCTCTAATCTGCTTGAGAATTTCTAAATCCTCACTTTGCATACCGGTTACCGCATCGAAAACTGCAAGTACCAGATCAGTCTCTTTTAACAATTCTATGGTCCTGGCAACCCCTATTTTTTCTACAATATCATCAGTTGCCCTTAATCCTGCTGTATCCATTAGCCGTAAGGGAATTCCTTTTATGTTCAACACTTCTTCAATAACATCCCTGGTAGTACCGGGTATTTCTGTAACAATAGCTCTATTCTCCCGCAGCAAAGCATTCAGCAGGGATGACTTGCCTACGTTTGGCTTGCCAACAATAATTGTAGACACCCCTTCCCGGTAAACTCTACCCCTTTCGGCCCCCTTAATTAATTCTTTTATTTCCAGGACAATCTTATTAATTAATTTTATTAATTCATTTATTGTAGGGCCATCCACATCCTCCTCAGGAAAATCAATATTAACCTCAAGACCGGCCATAACACCTGCCAAATCATCCTGAATACCACTGACACGGGCAGACAGGCTTCCATCCAGTTGAGATACGGCAATTTCCAAACCCTTTTCTGTTTTAGCCCTGATAATATCAATGATTGACTCGGCTTGGACCAAATCCAAGCGGCCGTTTAGAAAAGCCCTTCTTGTAAACTCGCCGGGTTCTGCCAACCTGGCGCCTTGATTTAATAATGTCTCCAGTATGCGGCGCATGGGTACAATTCCACCATGACAATTAAACTCCACCACATCTTCCCGGGTAAATGTCCTTGGCGCCTTCATTACGGTCATTAAAACCTCATCAATTTTTTCTCTATTTACTGGATCATTGAAACTGCCATAAAAAACCCTGTGACTATCAACATTAACCCAGTCTGCTTTTTTCTTGCTTATAAATACCTTCTTAGCCAGTTCAATGGCATCTTTTCCGGAAATTCTGACAATCCCAATTGCCCCTTCACCAAGAGCAGTTGAAATTGCTGCAATTGTATCATTCATATAACCGGATTCCCTCCGTTTTTAAAAAACCCAGCAACGGTCATCATACCGCAGCTGGGTTTCATTTTCCCGAGTTGTATTCTTACCTTTTTGGTGATATGACAATCTTTCTGTATGGCTCTTCCCCTTCACTAAATGTATAGATATCATCCCTGCCTTGTAAAGCGGTGTGAATTATTCTTCTCTCCTGCGAACTCATCGGCTCAAGAACTACATTTCTTCCCCTTTGCTTAGCCTTGTCAGCCAATTTTGCAGCCAGGCGCTGAAGTGTTTCCTCCCTGCGCTTCCGGTAGCCCTCAATATCAAGAATTATTTTTTTCCGGTCTTCCTGATGACGATTGGCTGACAAACTTACAAGATATTGCAGCGCATCAAGAGTTTCACCCCTACGCCCTATTAGGATCCCCAAATCCGGTCCTTCCATATTTACATAAACCTTATGCTCCCTTTCAGTAACCCTCATATTTACTTTTAAATCCATATTTACAAATATTTTATTTAAAAAACCCTGTACTCTTATGGCAGCACTATCTTTTAAACTAACCCTGACTTTAGCCGGTCTACTTCCCAAAAAACCAAATAATCCTTTACTTGCCTCTTCTATTACTTCAATTTCTACATCATCGTAACTTGCATTTAATTCACTTAGTGCCGCGCTTACTGCCTCTTCAACTGTTTTTCCTGCTTTTTCTACGGCTTTTTTCTTCACTTCCCGGCACAACCTCCTTTATATCCGGAGTTGGTTGTTGGTTAACATAATACTGTTGCGCAAAGCCCGCCAAGTTAAATACTATCCAATACAATACCAGCCCTGATGGAACTGTCGCACTAATCCAGATAATAAATACCGGCATTAAGTACAATAACATGCGTTGGGTTTGATCAGCCATAGAAGTAGTTAGTTTTGCTTGCATAAAAGTCGTTACTCCAGCCAAAACAGGTAATACATAAAACGGATCGGTATGACTAAGATTAGTGATCCATAAAAAACCTGCGTGCTCCGGATCCTTGAAGTCAAACTCCAGTAAAGCTTTAAACAAGGCTATTAATATAGGCATTTGAATTAATAACGGCAGGCACCCGGCCAAAGGATTAACATTGTTGTCCTTATACATTTGCATGGTAAGTTCCTGCATTTTCTTGGGATCTTTTTGTTTATACTTTTCTTGAATCTCTTTTAGCTTTGGCTGCAACCTTTGCATAGACCGCATAGACTTCATTTGCTTTTGCGTCAGTGGAAACAAGGCCAGTTTTAATAGCAAGGTCAATAAAATTATGGCCAGTGCATAACTGGGTATACCTATTACTTCGGTAATATAGTAAAGATAATTGGTAGCACTAGTGACCAGATCAACTATTGCCTGAAAAATTCCCAATTAATCGCCTCCTTGGTTGGGGACACTACCTCCAATTTTTATAATATTTACTCATTTACCTTAAAGGGTCAAAACCACCCGGGTGGAAAGGGTGACACTTTAAAATTCTAATTATTGCCAATAGGGAGCCTCTAATAACTCCATACTTAGCAAGGGCCTGTACAGTATAATCGGAACAAGTAGGATAAAATCTACATGTAGCAGGTCTTAAAGGAGAAATATACCTTTGATACCCTTTTATAAGCAATATCATTCCACTACGCAAAAATTATCACCCTTAGACTGCTGTTTTATCCTCTTGTTAATTTTACCTGCTAAAAATTTTAGGCTGCTAAAAGCCCCCTTAAAATCTAATGCGGCCCCCTCAGGTCTTACAATAATTACATATTCATAACCAGTATTAAATAATTGAGGGTTTAGACGGCAAATTTCCTTTAGCAACCTCCTGATTCTATTTCTTACAACTGCCTTTCCCACCTTTTTACTGATCGAAAAACCAAATCTGTTAATGTTGCTGAAATTGGTCCTTGCATATAAAACTAAATATTTATCAGCCACTGATATTCCTTGCGAATATACATTGCGGTAATCACAGCTTCTTTTTATTATTTCCAGCTTTTTATTAAACCCCCTGTATGTAAACATTTTAAATTAAATCAATTTTCGCAGTAACAAACAGCCCGTCGTTCTTTAAAAAAAGATGATAAAATTACTGAACAGGCAGTCGATCAGCTTGCGGATCTTCGCATATCTGATCAGTTCGCACCGAAAGTTGATTTACAAATTAACAAAAGGCCACTTCAGGAACAGCGGCCTTAAGCAGTAAGTCTCTTTCTCCCTTTTAAACGTCTATTCCTAATTATCTTTCTCCCTGATTTATCTGACATTCTCTTTAAAAAACCATGGATTTTCTTATATTTTCGCTGCTTGGGCTGAAATGTGCGTTTCAACTTAACACCTCCTCAGTTTAGTTAATCTTTGTATAATATTAACACAACCAAACAAAATTATATATGAAAAATATATTTTCCGTCAAGGACTAAACCCTTAGTACAGTGCTGACGCATGGAAAATACCAACAACCTGTTATTTTCTCGCACCTTCATAAAGAAATTAGCGCGAAAAATTATTTCGTTCTAGTCCCTGCATGCCTTGATATATCTGCATTTTAAAAGCCATGCGTCATCTCTGCCCTTAGTCTGGGATTCTTTCGACCTATCCCTTTTGTTCTCTCAAACCGGAATCCGCAAGCACTCTGGTATCCCGGGCTTGGCTTTTGGCTTATTCTCAAAACAATATTATTTACTTAATAGTCGGTTGATAACTAATACCAATTCTGGTATTATTGTTTCACTGAAGAGGTTATAATGTTATCCCCAAATTGTGGATAACATTGTTAATATAACAAAACTTTTATATTAGGGGGTTACCCAGCCCATGATAGAACATAATATTTACTCTCTGTGGCAGGAAACCCTGGCAAGTTTACAAAAAAAAATAAATAAACAAGCCTATGATACTTGGGTTTCAACTATGAGACCCTTATTAATGCAACAAAAAACCTTATATATCGAAGTACCTAATCATTTTTCCAGGGACTGGCTGAATGATCGATATGCTCCTTTAATCAAATCCACTATTCAAGAACTCGCTAAAAAAGATTTGGATTTATATTTTATCCTGGAGGGAGATAGTCTTCCTGTGCTCTCAACCGAGCTCCATGAACCTGATAAATGGAGTGGAAGAGAGAGTACTGTTTTTTCTTACCTGAATCCCAAATATACCTTTGATACCTTTGTAGTTGGTAACAGTAACCGCTTTGCCCATGCTGCAAGCCTGGCAGTTGCTGAATCACCAGCAAGATCGTATAATCCTCTATTTATTTATGGTGGGGTTGGACTTGGAAAAACTCATCTTATGCACGCCATAGGTCATTTTATTCGTCAACAGAGTAAACATTTCCGTGTTTCTTATGTTACTTCTGAAAAATTTACTAATGAATTAATAAACTCTATTCGTGACGATAAAACCTTAGAATTTAGAAACCGGTATAGGAACATGGAAGTGCTATTGATAGATGATATCCAGTTTCTTGCCGGCAAAGAACGCACCCAGGAAGAGTTTTTCCACACTTTCAACACCTTATACGAAGCAAACCGCCAAATAGTAATTTCGAGTGATCGTCCCCCTAAGGAAATCCCCACCCTTGAGGACAGGTTACGTTCACGTTTTGAGTGGGGCTTGATTTCGGATATCCAACCTCCTGATCTTGAAACAAGAATAGCTATTCTAAGAAAAAAGGCTCAACTGGATGGCTTATCCATCCCGGATGGTACTATTGCCTACATTGCTGACAGAATCCAGTCCAATATCCGGGAACTTGAGGGTGCCCTAATCAGGGTAACTGCCTATAGGTCACTAAAAGGTGAAGAAGTAACCCCGGAAATGGCCGCATCTGTTCTAAAGGATATTTTACCAACCCAAAAACCAAGGCAAATAACGATACCGCTCATTTATCAAACGGTTGCAGATTACTATAATCTTCAACCTATCGAATTGAAAAGCAAAAAAAGAAACAGGGCGATATCTTATCCCAGGCAAATTGCCATGTATCTTTGCCGTGAACTAACAGATAGCTCCCTTCCCAAAATAGGAGAATTTTTTGGTGGTCGCGATCACACCACAGTGATTCACGCCCATGAAAAAATAGCCACCGAACGCGCCAATAATCCCACGCTGGAATCTATTATTACCGACTTACAAGCCAGGCTTACCAATCATGCGTAACAATTAACCACAATCTATTTATCTATTGTTAATAAATATGGGGATATTGCCCGGTTCTGGTGGTATATATAAACCGGGTAAGTTTTTTACCGCCCGGTTTAACAACATTTTATTAGACGCTCTAAACCGGTATTTTTATTTGGTTCATGAAGGTTGTCAACATTATAAACAACACTTACTACTACTACTATTATTATTTAATATTCTTATAATTTAAATCCGGGGAGATTAATATGCATATTCTAATTGATAAGGAAAACCTGATAACTGCTCTTTCCGTTGTTCAAAAGGCCACTTCAGTTAATAGCCCGTTGCCGATATTATCAGGTATACATTTTAAAACCTCAGCCGAGGGTGTTGTTTTATCTGCTACAAACTTGGAGATAGGAATTTCAACCTCAGTTGCTGCTTCGGTGCAAACCCAGGGGGGTACTGTGCTACCAGCCAAATATATCTTTGATCTTACCAGGCGCTTACCGGAGACAACCATAGAAATAATAACAGATCAGGATATAAATTCAACTATTATAAAATATGCAGATTCGGAAGTTAACCTGCACGGGTTTGCAGAAGATGAATTCCCATCATTTTCTGCATTACCAGACATACCTGTCTTTAAGATTAACCAAGAATCGTTTCGGAATATCTTAAAAAAAGTTGTTTTTGCCGTCTCCACAGAAGAATATCGTCCCATTTTTACAGGTGTTTTGTTCGATTTAAACAGAGAATCCATGACTATTGTGGCCACTGATACCCATCGACTGGCCCTGCAAATTACGCCAATAGAATTAGGAATTGAGGAAAGTCAAAACTTTATTATTCCAGGTAAAACCCTCTATGAAATTATTAAAGTTATAAGTTCTAATAATTCATTGATATCAATTTATCTTTCTCCAGATAATAAAATAATCTTTAGAAATGATAATACTGTTATTACTTCCAGACTTATTGAAGGAGTTTATCCGCATTATAAACAAGTAATTCCCACTAATTTCATAAGTAGTTTTTCTGTTATAACTAAAGATTTACTTAATGCTATCGAAAGGACAATAATTTTTGCATATAAATCTGAACCTATACGAATCCATATAGACGAAACTTATATATCAATATTTTTAAATAGTGAAGTTGGTAGAATAAGAGAAGAGTTGCCTATTAAACTTAAGGGCAAGGTTATGGACTTAGCATTTAACCCTTATTATTTAATAGATGCCCTCAAGGTTATAGACACAGATGAAGTTATAATTAAATTAACTGGAGAAACTAGTGCCGCTATAATTCAACCTACTGAAGATAGTAATTATATCTCATTATTATTACCAACGAGGCTTAAAATATAGAATAAATATTTGGAGGGAGATTTTGAAACTCCTTAAACTGCGATTGACTAATTTTAGAAATTTTAGTAATTTAGAAATATATCCTTATAATGGAATAAATATTATTAATGGCAGAAATGCTCAGGGTAAAACAAATTTACTTGAATCAATATTCATGGCCTTGACCGGTTATTCCTTTCGCACCAGTCGTTTAAAAGAAACCATAAATTTAAATTCTAGTTTAGGATATGCCCATATTGATTTGGAATTTGAACGTTTAAACACCATTTACCAGGTAAGAGTGACTTTAACTATAGACTCTCAAAAAAGAGTAATTGTTAATGGTAAAGAGGTTAAAAGGGATTTATATCCATTTCGGCCTAACGTTGTGCTTTTTATACCTGACGATTTAGCTCTAATTAAAGGTGGGCCAAGGGAGAGACGTCAATTATTAGATACTGAATTAGGAATTATTGATCCCACTTATAATTATTATCTTCAGCAATACCAAAGGGTTTTAAGTCAACGTAATAATCTCTTGCGCCTGATAAGGGAAAGAAAGCATAACTTAGAGTCGCTGGAGCCCTGGAATAATCAATTATATAATTTTGGATCACAGGTAGTTTTAAAGCGTTTGGAATTATTAAGTAAATTTTTTATACCCTTTAAGGATTTATATCACTTTATATCTGGAAATAATGAAAATATCCAATTACGTTATTTGTGTTCACTGCCAATTGGTTCAAATATAAAAATTTCAACTATCATAAATTGTTTTAAAAAAGAATCAATTAAGAGAATAAACGAAGAGTTAATCCGCGGTCAAACTTTATTAGGACCACATAGGGATGATATTATATTTTTAATTAATAATAATAACGCCAAACAATTTGGTTCCCAAGGTCAAATAAGAAGTATAGTTATAGCAATTAAATTAACACTACTTGAATTATGGAAGAGAGAATCTGGTATATCCCCAGTTCTTTTACTTGATGATATATTAACAGAATTAGATTCTGTACGTCAGGAATACCTTTTAAAGTTAATTACTGATATACCAACTACATTAATTACTAGTAGTAGAAATAGAAATGGTTGTTTTAAAGGTCAATTTCTATTACAAAATGGAACAATAGATAAGGGGGTGACCTGATTGTTTCTCCATCTTGGTGGTAATACTATAATTCCAAAAAAAGATATTATAGCAATAATTAATATAAAAACAAGCTCAACTCAAGCAACTAGAGAATTTTTAGAAATAGCTAATGATGAAGGATTTATTAAAACAATATCAAAAGAAGGAAAAGAAAAGTCATTTATCATTACTAATAAGGAAATATATATATCCCCCATTTCTTGTTCAACCCTCAAGAAACGTACTGGTGTCAGTATATAGCTTTGAATTGTATTTTAATTTAAATTATGGTATCATTATGATTCAGAGTGTTATAGATATGGAGGTCCCTGTGTTGATTGTAGAAAATAATAATAAGTATGGAGCAGAAGAAATACAGGTATTAGAAGGACTTGAGGCTGTTCGAAAGCGCCCCAGTATGTATATCGGCAGTACCGGTCCCGGGGGTCTTCACCATCTTGTCTATGAGGTAGTGGACAACAGTATTGATGAGGCCATGGCTGGATACTGTAACTACATAGAAGTTATTGTTCATGAGGATAACACAGTATCGGTAGTGGATAACGGTCGTGGTATTCCTGTTGATATTCATCCCAAGATAGGTTTACCAGCTGTTGAGGTTGTTTTAACAATTTTGCATGCTGGTGGTAAGTTTGGCGGTGGCGGCTATAAAGTAAGCGGTGGTTTACATGGTGTGGGCGTTTCCGTAGTTAATGCCCTTTCTGAGTGGCTGGAGGTTGAGGTAAGTCGGGAGGGTAAATTGTACAAGCAAAACTATCATCGGGGTAAGCCTGTATCCAGATTGGAGATTGTAGGTGAATCTTCCTCCAATGGGACGAGGATATTTTTTAAGCCTGATCCGGAAATTTTTGAGGATATTGTATTTAGTTATGAAACCCTTATACAAAGATTAAGAGAATTATCCTTTTTAACTAAAGGTATCAAAATAGTTTTTAAAGATTTAAGACATAACAAAGAGACAATTTTTCAGTACAATGGTGGAATTCAAGATTTTATTCGTTATTTAAACAAAAATAAAACGCCCTTACATAATAAAATAATCTATGTAAATGGCAGTAAAGACCAGATTATGGTCGAAGTAGGTATTCAATACTCTGATGCCTATGTAGAAAGTCTTTTTTCTTACGTAAATAATATTCATACTATAGATGGTGGAACCCACGAGGCAGGTTTTAAGGCTGCCATTACCAGAGTCATAAATGATTATGCCCGTAAACATAGCCTGCTTAAAAATGGTATGGGTAATTTTATGGGTGAAGATATCAGGGAAGGTATGACTGCGGTAATAAGTGTTAAAATTCAAGAGCCGCAGTTCGAGGGCCAAACAAAAACAAAACTTGGCAATAGTGAGGCCCGTGGCGTAGTGGATACAATTGTTGCCGAGGGTGTGGATACTTTTTTGGAAGAGAACCCCGGCATAGCCCGGCGAATAATTGAAAAAACAATAACCGCTTTGCGGGCCCGGGAAGCAGCCAGGAAAGCCAGAGAGTTGACCAGGCGTAAGAATATTCTTGAGAATTCCACATTACCGGGAAAACTGGCTGACTGTTCCGAAAGAGATCCCAGTATCTGCGAGATTTATCTTGTGGAAGGGGATTCTGCCGGTGGTTCGGCTAAACAGGGGCGGGATCGCAGGTTCCAGGCAATTCTTCCGCTCCGTGGCAAGATACTAAATGTAGAAAAGGCGCGTATTGATAAAATATTTGGCAATGAGGAAATCCGGGCTATCATTACAGCCTTGGGTACCGGCATTGGTGAGGATTTTGATTTACGTAAGGCACGGTATCATAAACTACTTATTATGACTGATGCTGATGTTGACGGCAGCCATATCAGAACACTGTTGCTTACTTTTTTCTACCGTCATATGAGGCCTCTGGTAGAAGCCGGTTATGTATATATTGCCCAACCACCCCTGTATAGAGTACGTAAGGGCAAACAGGATTTTTATGTCTTTACTGAGGCAGAATTGGACAGGTTATTAAATAAAATAAACCGGGACGGAATTTCTCTGCAACGGTATAAGGGCTTGGGGGAAATGGACCCCATTCAATTATGGGATACTACCATGGACCCTGATACCAGAACAATATTGAGGGTAACCCTTGAAGATGCTGTTGAGGCGGACCAGATATTCTCCATGCTGATGGGTGACAGAGTAGAGCCGAGAAGAGAGTTTATCCAGGAAAATGCGAGGTCTGTCAGAAATTTAGACGTATAACAACTGGTGTATATGTTTGTATTTATAACGTGCTGAGGTGACGGGATTTGGCATCATTAACGGGAAAAGTTGTACCAATTAATATTAACGAAGAAATGAAAAATTCTTACCTGGATTACGCCATGAGTGTTATTGTCGGCCGTGCCCTTCCTGATGTCAGGGACGGCCTTAAACCGGTACACAGGCGTATTCTTTATGCTATGCACGGACTTGGTATGACTCCTGATAAACCACACCGGAAGTCAGCTCATATAGTGGGTGAAGTTTTATCAAAGTTTCACCCGCACGGTGATGTGGCCGTATATGATGCGCTGGTAAGAATGGCCCAAAATTTTTCCTGTCGCTATCCCCTGGTGGATGGGCACGGAAACTTTGGTTCTGTTGATGGTGATTCAGCTGCGGCAATGAGATACACCGAAGCCCGAATGGCTAAAATAACTATGGAATTGCTGGCTGATATTGAAAAGGACACCGTAGATTTTATTGATAACTATGATAATAGCAACAAAGAGCCGGTTGTGCTGCCCGCCCGCATACCAAACCTTTTGATTAACGGCTCTGCGGGTATAGCAGTGGGTATGGCCACCAATATTCCTCCCCATAACTTGGGTGAAATAATTGACGGTGTGGTTATGCTTATTGATCAGGATGAGATTACGAGCAAAGACCTGATGAAAGTAATCAAGGGGCCTGATTTTCCAACCGGAGCTAAAATAATGGGTCGCAGCGGGATTATTTCTGCTTATCAAACCGGTCGTGGAAGTATTAAGGTGCGGGCACAGACCAATATTGAAAAAACTGCCGGGGGAAAACAGCAAATAATAGTTAATGAAATTCCTTTTCAGGTCAATAAAGCCCGGCTCATTGAAAAAATTGCCGAGTTGGTAAAAGATAAAAAAATCGAGGGTATATCAGATTTAAGGGACGAATCAGACCGCAGGGGTATGAGGATAGTTATTGAGTTGCGCAGGGATGCCAATCCCAATGTTATACTGAACCAACTGTATAAACACACTCAAATGCAGGATAGCTTTGGGGTAATTATGCTGGCCCTGGTAGATGGGCGGCCCCGGGTTCTAAGTTTGAAGGAGGTTTTGTCCCATTATCTTGACCATCAAAGGGAAGTAATTATTCGCCGAACCCGTCATGACCTGGCTAAGGCTGAGGCAAGAGCACATATAGTTGAGGGATTAAAAAAAGCATTGGATCACCTTGATGAGGTCATTAAAACCATCAGGGCTTCCAGAACAACTGAAATTGCCCGCCAGGCCTTAATGAATAATTTTGATTTTTCCCAGAAACAGGCCGAGGCTATTTTGGATATGCGTTTACAGCGCTTAACCGGTCTGGAAAGGGAAAAGCTTGACCAGGAATACAAGGATTTAATTAAACGTATAGAATATCTGCAATCTATATTGGCAAGCGAGCAAAGAGTATTATCTGTTATTAAGGAAGAGTTGCTTGAGGTTAAGAGAAAGTTTGCCGATTCCCGGCGTACCGTAATCACAGATGAAGAATCCGACCTGGAAATTGAAGATCTTATCGAAGAAGAAGAAGTTGTCATAACTATAACCAACCACGGCTATATTAAGCGGACTGCGGTTGATGTTTACCGCAGTCAGCGCAGGGGCGGCCGGGGTATTACAGGTATGGGCCGTAAGGAAAAGGATTTTGTTCAGCATTTATTTATCAGTATCACCCATCACTTCATCCTTTTCTTTACAAATAAAGGGAAAGTATATCGCCTGAAGGTACACGAAATTCCGGAATCCGGCCGCCAGGCCAAAGGCACGGCCATTGTTAATTTGTTAACCCTGGATTCTAACGAATATATTACTGCTGTAATACCAATCAAGGATTTTGATCCCGGTTGTTACTTGTTTATGGCTACCAGGGAGGGAATCGTAAAGAAGACTTCGCTGGACGATTACAACACCTCCCGTCGGGATGGGATTATAGCTTTAAAATTAGATCCAAATGATGAGCTTGTTAATGTTGTTTTAACTGAAGGTAATGAGGATATCATCTTATGCTCTCTAAAGGGGATGGCCATTCGTTTCCGGGAAACCGAGGTCAGGTCCATGGGCAGGGCTTCCAGGGGTGTAAAAGGTATCAAACTGCGCAATGAGGATAAAGTTGTTTCTATGACCGTAGTAAGAGAAGATGCCGAAGTGCTTGTTGTTACAAAAGAGGGTTATGGCAAAAGGACCTCCCTTAATGAATATAAGGTTCAATCAAGGGGTGGGGTAGGTATAATTAACATTAGAACCGGGGAACGAAATGGTAATGTAGTTTCCGCCCTGGTAATAAGGCCGCACGAAGAAATCATGATGATTAGCGCCGAGGGTGTGATGATTCGTTTAAGGGCCGGCGATATGCCCTCCATCGGCAGGGCAACCATGGGAGTAACCATGATGAAACTAAATCCCGGCGACCAGGTAGTTGCTTTGGCCAGACTAATAGGCGAAGATTAAGTACACTTTTTATTTGTTGACACGGGGAGATGAACATGGTAGCATAGTAATTGCGCTGTCGGGTTGCAATGTTCCATAATGTACCTGTTGACCGGCAGTCAGGTTGAATGATAAACTTAAGAAGTCGCCCAAACGAAGCAATAAACTTCGGGTGACTCAGGTCTTTGAAAACTGAACAGTGGAAACGGAATGTTAAAAAACAAACCTCGTCAAAGCGAACAGCTTTAATGAGTAATTCTGTAAAACAACGCGAGTCAGAAATTAAGCTTTCTATATTTATGGAGGG